>CAYPQM010000223.1:0-8526 GCA_964412845.1 uncultured Streptosporangiaceae bacterium | reverse complement strand
GCAGCCGCGGCCGACGCCGCGCGGCCAAGCACGTAGGCGACGGTGAGGACCGGCGTGCCGCTCGGCGGCCCGGCCGGGGGCGCGGAGTGGCCTGGCGAACCGGCCAGCAGGGCCGCCGTGATCGCGGCGGATACGGCCACGGCGGTTCCCGCGATAAGGGTGGCCCGCGGCCGGATCCGGGGCCGTATGTCGTGCGTCCAGGTCGCCCAGCGCCGCCGTCCGCCGCTGCGCGCCTCGGCGAGCAGCAAATCACGGGCACTGCGCAGGCCTTCGGGGCGGCGGCCGGTCATCTCGGCCCGCATCTCCTTGAGTTCCTGAAGGTCATGCATGATCGGATTCCTCCGTCGACTGGGTGAGGCGGCCGCCGTCCAGGGCCTCGCGCATCTTCCTGCGCGCCCGGTTCAGCCGGGACCGGACTGTGCCGATAGGGATCCGCAGCGCACTCGCCGCCTCGTCGTAGCTGAGCTCGGCCCACACGACGAGCAGCAAGGTGTTGCGGTCCGACGCGGACAGCCGGGCCAGCGCGGCGGCGATGCCGCGCCGCTGGCCGGCCGCGGAAACCCGGGCGATCACGTCGTCGGCAGGTGATTCGATGACCGGATCGACGCCGGTCCGGGCGAGCGCCCGGTAGAACCGGACCTCCGCCTGGCGGTGACGGCTGATCATGTTCGTCGCGATGCCGTACAGCCAGGGCCGGGCGTCCGGGTAGGCCTGGTCATACCGCTCACGGCGGCGGAACGCTACCAGGAACGTCTCGCCGACCACATCCTCGGCGACCCCGTCGCCGAGTCGCCGCGCCGCGTACCGGTGGATCTCGGTGGCGTGCCGGTCGAAGATGGCCGCGAACACCTCGGGCTCGACGACCGACAGCGCGATCAGCGTCGCGTCGTCGGGGCGGGATTTCGGGGATGCGCCGCGGCGCATCCCGGCCCGGGGCGGCCTGGCCGGTGGGTCCCTGGGATTGTCGTCCCAGGACAGCAGTACCGATTCGTTCATAGCGGGCCCCTTCGCGGCTGCACCATCGGGTGGACTGTCACCCGTACTTCTGCGCAGCCGCTGCCCCGGTTCACGCGCACAGCGTTCCCGGGTGCTCAGGGGGCCGCGAAGGCTCCGTCGAGCCAGGCCGAGAACAGCGTCGCGGCGTTGGCCCCGGCCGCCTCCCGCGCGTCGTCACCGTCGCGCAGGATCCGCTCCGCCACCCGCGGGTCCAGCGGGGGGTTGGCACCGGTGATCCAGGCCGCCACGATGGGCCGGGTCACCTCGGGATGAAACTGCAGGCCCACATGTGGACCCACGCTGAACGCCTGCAGCGACGCCACGCCGGTGGCCAGCTCACGGGAGCCGGCCGGCAGCTCGAACCCGTCGCGGTGCCAGGCCAGCCACGGTCCCTCAGCCAGCTCGTCCTGCTTGCTCGTCACCGACACCCAGCCGATCTCGGGCACGTCCAGCCGGTACACGCGCGCGCCGAGGACCCGCGCGAGCACCTGCCCCCCGAAACACACACCAAGCACCGGCACGGAACCATCCAGCGCCGCCGCCACGAACGCCAGCTCGTCGGCGAGCCAGGGGGTCGAATCGTCGAAAGCGGTCTGCTCCGAGCCAAGCACGGCGACAGCGTCACCGGGCCGGAAGGACCGGGGCAGCGGCTGGCCGGCCGCGGGACGCAAGGTCGTCACCGGCAGCCCGCGGGCGGCCGCCCAGCTGCCCAGCAGCCCGGCGGGCGCGTCCCGTTCGTGCTCGACCACCAGCAGGCGCATCGGGGGCGTCCCTTAGAGGGGGATGTTGCCGTGCACGCCGCGCACCTGGGGTGCCTCCGCGATGGCCCGGGCAATCGCCTAGCGGGTGGCGGCAGGCTCGATGATCTCGTCGATCACGCCGAGCGCCTGGGCCCGGTCCAGGCCGCCGGCCTCCCGCTCATGCTCCTGCGCCAGCCGGGTCTCAGCCTCGTGCAGCTCGTCAGGGGGCACGTCGGCGAGGGTGCGCCGGTGCAGGATCCGGATGGCGGCCACCGCGCCCATGACGGCGACTTCCGCCCCCGGCCAGGCGAACACCTTGGTCGCGCCCAGCGACCGGGAGTTCATCGCGATGTAGGCGCCGCCGTAGGCCTTGCGGGTCACCAGCGTCACCCGGGGCACGGTCGCCTCGGCGAACGCGTGCAGCAGTTTCGCGCCCCGGCGGACCACGCCGTCCCACTCCTGGCCGACACCGGGCAGGTATCCCGGCACGTCCACGACGACCACGAGCGGCACGCCGAACGCGTCGCACATCCGCACGAAGCGAGCGGCCTTCTCGGCCGAGGTCGCGTCGAGGCAGCCGCCGAGGCGCAGCGGGTTGTTGGCGACCACGCCGACCGATCGCCCGGCCAGGCGGCCGAGCATGGTGACCACGTTCGGCGCCCACCGGGGGTGCAGTTCGATGCCCGGCTCATCCAGCAGCCCGGCCAGCAGCGGGTGCACGTCGTAGGCGCGGCGCACCGATTCGGGCAGCAGCCCGGCCAGGTCGGTGCCCGGGTGGGCGGCCAGCCGCCCGTCGCCGGCGAGGTCCACGCAGCCCTGGTCACCGAGCAGCAGCGCGAGCCGCCGGGCCTGGCTGAGCGCCTCGGCGTCATTGGCGGCCACCACGTGCACCACGCCGGACCGGCGGCTGTGTGGCTCGGGGCCGCCGAGCCGGGCCATGTCCACGTCCTCGCCGGTCACGCTGCGGACCACGTCCGGCCCGGTGACAAAGATGCGGCCATGATCGGACAGGATCACCACGTCCGTCAGGGCCGGCCCGTAGGCGGCGCCGCCGGCCGCGGCACCGAGCACCACGGAGATCTGCGGGACCACGCCCGAGGCGCGGGTCATCGCGGCGAACACGGTGCCCACCGCGTGCAGGCTCTCCACGCCCTCGCGCAGCCGCGCACCGCCGGAGTGCCACAGCCCGATCACCGGTGCGCCCTGCGCCATGGCGGCGTCATACGCGGCCACGATCGCGGCGCACCCAGCGCTGCCCATGGCACCGCCCTGGACCTTCGGGTCGCTGGCGAACGCGACCGCGGGCATCCCGTCGATGTCACCGGTCGCGGCCAGCGCCCCGCTGGCGTCGTGCGGGGTGAGCAGGCGCAGCGTCCCGGGGTCGAACAGGGCCTCTAGTCTCACTTCCGGGTCGCGGGTGCTGGCCGGAGCGGCGGGTGGCGGCGGAGCGGGCTGGATTCTGCTGTCGACTGCGGTCACGGGATGTCTCCTTGCGATAGCTGGGAGAGCGGGTCAGGCCATGTCCTGGGTCGGCGGCCGGCCGGCCGGGCACCACCCATAGCGTGTCCTAGGCGGCGACGAAGGCGAGAGCCACGTTGTGCCCGCCGAAGCCGAATGAGTTGTTCAGGGCGGCCATCGGGGCACTGGTGCGGGGCTTGAGCTCGCGTGGCTCGGTGGCGATGTCGATCCCGGCCTCGTCGTCAGGGTCGTCAAGGTTGATGGTGGGCGGGGCGACCCGGTCGCGCAGCGCGAGGATGGTCGCGACGGATTCGAGCGCGCCCGCGCCGCCGAGCAGGTGCCCGGTCATCGACTTGGTGGCTGACACGACCACGCCGGAGGCGGCCGCGCCGAGCGCGGCGGCGATCGCCTGACCCTCCACGACATCACCGGCCGGAGTGGACGTGGCGTGCGCGTTGACGTGCACGACCTGCTCCGGGTCGAGCCCAGCGTTGGCGAGCACCCGCTCGATGGCCCGGACGATCCCGGTGCCCTCCGGGTCGGGCTGGGCGATGTGGTGCGCGTCGGAGGAGTACCCGGCGCCCGCCGCGATGGCGTACACGGTGGCGCCGCGGCGCGCCGCGTGCTCCGCGGACTCCAGGACGACCATGCCGGCCCCCTCGCCGAGCACGAAACCGTCCCGGCCCTTGTCGAACGGCCGGGAGGCCCGCTGTGGCTCGTCATTGCGCAGGGACATCGCCCGCATGGCCGCGAACGCCGCGATGTTCAGCGGCAGGATGGCCGCCTCGGTGCCGCCAGCCAGGACGACGTCGGCCCGGCCCGCCCGGATCATGTCGATGGCGTACCCGATCGCCTCGGCACCGGATGCGCAGGCGCTCACGGTGGTGTGTACTCCGGCGCGCGCGTTCAGCTCGATGCCGATCCAGCCCGCCGATCCGTTCGGCATGAGCATCGGAACCGTGTACGGGGACAGCCGCTGCCAGCCTTTTTCCTTCAGCGTGTCGTAGGCGACAAGCGTGGACGCGATACCGCCGATCCCGCTGGAAACCACCACGCCGAGCCGCTCGGGGTCCACCGTGGGGGCTCCGGCGTCAGCCCACGCCTCGCGTGCTGCCACCAGGCCCAGTTGCTCGCACCGGTCCATCCGGCGCGCCTGCACGCGGTCGATCACCGTGGCCGGGTCGACCGCGGCGGGCGCGGCGAAATGCACGGGCAGTTGTGCCGCCCAGTCGTCTGGGAGCATCCGCGCGCCGCTGCGCCCGGCCAGCATCGATTCCCAGGTCGAGGCCGTATCTCCGCCCAGCGGCGTGGTCGCGCCCAGGCCGGTGACGACGACACGTGGTTGATCTGCCCGCACTGTGAATCGCTCCTCTGGTCGTGCTGCGGAACTACGCCGGACGGCCCGCCGCCTGAGGGCAGGGGGCCGCCCGGATCAGGCCGATACCTCGGCCGAGCGCACGTAGTTCACGACGTCCTGGACTGTCTTGAGGTTCTTGAGCTGGTCATCCGGGATCTCGACCCCGAACTTGTCCTGGGCTGCCACCGCGATCTCGACCATGGACAGCGAGTCGATGTCGAGGTCGTCCACGAAGTTCTTCTCGGGGGTGACTTGGTCAGCGGGTACTCCGGCAACTTCGTCGACGATCTCGCCGAGGCCTGCCAGGATCTCCGGTTCGGTCAATGCCATGTGCTCGTGTTCTCCTTCTGTGTTGTTGTCATCCGCCCCGCGGCGCAGGCCAGGGAGCGAGGGCGCGGTCAGGGTACCGTGATCACCTGTCCCGCATAGCAGACGCCTGCGCCGAACCCGAGCAGCAGGACGGCTGCGCCCGAGCCGACCTCGCCCCGTTCGATCATCTTGGACAGGGCCAGCGGGATCGACGCCGACGAGGTATTGCCCGCGGTCACGATGTCATTGGCGACGAGTGCCTGCGGTGCGCCGATCTTCCTCGCGATGGCTTCCACGATCCTCAGGTTCGCCTGGTGCGGGACGAAGGCGGCCAGGTCTGTCGGGTGGACTCCGGCACGTTCGCAGGCCCGCCTGGCCACCGGGTGCATCGCGGTGGTCGCCCACCGGAAAACGGCCTGGCCCTCCTGGGCCAGGAACGAATCGCGGTCCTTGATGGCGATCTTGTCCGCCATGCTGCCGTCACTACCCCAGACGACCGGGCCTATGCCTGGACCCTCGTCCGGATCCGTGACCGGGCCCACCACCACGGCGCCGGCCCCGTCCGCAAAGATGATGGCGGTTGACCGGTCCGTCCAGTCGACCCACTGGGAGAGTTTCTCCGCCCCGATCACCAGGACGTTGCGGGCCGAGCCGGCCCGTACCGCGTCGCTGGCCGCTGACAGCGCGTAACAGAAGCCCGCGCACGCGGCGTTGAGGTCATACGCCCCGGGGGCGGCGATGCCGAGCCGGGTAGCCACCGTGGCGGCGGTGTTCGGGATGGGCGCCTCAGGAGTGCAGGTGGCGACGATGACCAGGTCGATATCGGCGGGGGACAGGCCGCTGGCGGCCAGGGCCTTGCCACCCGCGGCGGTCGCCATGTCGGCCAGGCTCTCGTCCGGCCCCGCGATCCGCCGGCTGGCGATGCCCACCCGGCTGCGGATCCACTCGTCGGTGGTGTCCAGCGTGGCCGCGAGTTCGTCGTTGGTCACCACCCTGGCCGGCTGATAGCCGCCGAACGCCAGAATCCGCGCACCCGCGGCGCCTTCGGCGAGTCGCATCAGCATGTCCCCTTTCCTGAGGGTCTCCTGGCCCTGGCCGCTTGCCCGGCCGCGGCCGGCCGGCCGGCCGCTGGCGGCCAGGCAGCCGCGGTCACCTGCTGGTACCGGTTTGTCATTCCGCTGGCTGCAGCCGGACCAGTGGCTGCCCGGCGCTGACCGGGTCGCCGTCCTCGACCAGCCATTCGATGATCGTGGCGGGGAACTGCGGGGTGATGACGTGCCGCCCGCCGCGCTGCTCCACGTGGCCGATCTCGGCTCCCGACGTGATCGCCGAGCCGGGCTCCGGCGCGCTGCCGTTGCTTGGCACCGAACGGAAGGTGCCCGCGAGCGGGGCGACCAGCAGCCGCCATTCGGGGACGTGCCCGTCCAGGTGCGGATCAATCGTGCCGTGCTCGGCGATCAGGGACCGGGCCGCCTCGAGGTCGTCCGGGGTCTTCAGGCTGACCCGGGCCACGCCGGGCATCGCCCGCCGGGCCAGGCCGGTCAGGGTGCCCGCCGGTGGCAGCTCGATGATCGCGGTCGCGCCGAGCTCGGCCATGGTCTGCATGCACATGTTCCACCGGACCGGGGCGCTCACCTGGGTGACAATCCGCTCCAGCCAGTCCGCGCCCGACGTGACGGCGGCGCCGTCACGGTTGGACAGGAGCACCACGGCTGGCGCGCGCACGGCGACGCCCGCGGCGGCGGTGCGCAGGTCGTCGACCGCGGGAGCCATGTGCGAGGTGTGGAAGGCACCGGCCACCGAGAGCGGGATCAGCCGGGCCCCGGCCGGCGGGTCGGCCGCGAAGGCGGCCAGTTGCTCCAGGGTGCCCGCGGCTACGACCTGCCCCGCGCCGTTGATGTTCGCGGGGGTGAGACCGTGCGCTTCGATCGCGTCGAGGACCGCTGCCTCGTCGCCGCCGAGCACGGCGGTCATCCCGGTGGGCACGCGCGCCGCGGCGCGCGCCATGGCGTGGCCGCGGACCCGGACGAGGTTCATCGCGTCCTCGGCGGACAGCACCCCAGCGACAGTCCCGGCGGTCAGTTCGCCCACGCTGTGACCAGCCATGATCCCGGCCTGCAGGCGCGCCTGGTCCAGGCCGCCGAACAGCATCTCGGTCGCGGCGATCCCCGCCGCGACCAGCAAGGGCTGGGCGACCGCGGTGTCCTTGATCTCGTCCGCGCTGGCCGTGGTACCGCTCGCTATGAGGTCGCATTGGGCAAGGTCGGACCAGGCGGCGAGGCGGTCGCTGACGCCGGGCAGTTCCAGCCAGGGGGCCAGGAAACCAGGGGTCTGGGCACCCTGGCCGGGGGCGGCGATGACGAGCATGTTCTTACAGTGCACTGTAGAAGTTCGCTAGATGGACAGAATACCGCACGAAGTTTAGCGGCAACTGTTTGTCAGAATCATACAAACTATGTGCTCTTGTGAAGCAGGCGTCCTAGGACAATGGCTACCCAGAGGGTGAATCCGGCCCGGCCATCGGTCGGCATCAGGCCAGTCAGCTCGCTCACTCGGCGCAGCCGGTAACGGACCGTGTTTGGATGCACGAAGAGCAGCCGCGCGGTTGCCTCCAGCGACGATCCTTGCTCCAGGTAGGTAATCACCGTGTCAAGCAGCGCGGAACCGCCGCGCCGGAGCGGCTCGTACACCTCAGTGACCAGTTCCGCGCGCGCCTCCGCGTCGCCATCCAGGGCGCGCTCGGGCAGCAGGTCAGCGGCCATCACCGGCCTCGGGGAGTCGGGCCAGCCCGCGGCGGCCCGCAGGCCCGCCAGGGCCTCCGCCGCGGACCGGGTCGCTGACTGCAGGTCATCCACGGCGGGGCCGACGACGACCGGACCGGCGCCAAACCGACCGGTGAACTGACGGGCTGCGGTGAGCGGGTCGCCGGTTCCGCCCAGCACGACGACAAGCCGGCTGCCATGCACGCCGGCCAGCAGGTCGAGCCGGGACCGCCGGGCGATGGCCCGCATTTCGTCGATGAGACCTTCCGGCTCGCCGCCGTCGGCCGAGCCGACGATCACCGCGACTGGCGACGAGGACCAGTTCAGCGCCGACGCCCAGGACTGAAGGCCTTCGCCCACCTCGCCCCGGACGAGCGAGTCGACCACGAGTGCTTCCAGGCGGGCGTCCCACGCGCCCCTGGCCTCCGCGGTCCGGGCATACACCTGCGCCGCGCCGAACGCGATCTCCCTGGTGTAGCGGAGTACCGCCTCGCGGAGCTCCGACTCACCGCCCGGCGCGGCCAGCTCGTCGACCCTGGCCTCCACCACGTCGATGGTGATGCGCACCATCTCGACCGCCTGCTGCAGGCTGACGGCGCGGGCCAGTTCACGCGGCGCGGTGCCGAACACCTCACCGGCGACGGATGGGCGGCCCCGGCCGGGATGCTTCACCCAGTCCACGAAGGCCGCGATGCCGGCCTGGGCGACCAGCCCGATCCAGGACCGGTTCTCGGCCGACATCGCCCTGAACCAGGCCAGCCGCTGGTCCATGGACGCCATGGCGGCGGTGCCCAGGGAGCCCATGGCCCGTTCGAGCCGCTGGACGGTCTCATCCCGGACGTGGCCACCCTCATCCCGGACGTGGCCACCCTCATCCCGGACGTGGCCACCCTCATCCCGGACG
>CAYPQM010000222.1:4033-8557 GCA_964412845.1 uncultured Streptosporangiaceae bacterium | reverse complement strand
GCATGTGCTCGTGAGACTCCCCCACGACCCGGTTCATGCTCGTGCGTGCTGATCGGATCCGTGGGAGCCCTCCAAGAGGGCCGCCCTTTTGCATCCGGCAGAAGCCATGCACAGAACAGCTCACGGGCCGCAGCAGATTCTACGCGACCCCGCACGACAATGCGAACCAAGGCGGAACCCGGAACATTCCCGGCACACCTGCCAAGGCAGGCCCGAAGCTCGCACCGGCAGCGATCGGGCCCTAACTCTGGCCCGATGACTACCGCGCCCCCTACTGTACCCCGGAACCGGGCCGCCCCGGGTCGCGGCCATGCCGACGGTCGCGATCGCGACGGCGGTCGCGATGCCGGTCCCGGTCATGCCGGTCGGAGCCCGGCTGACCGCCGCCGCCGTGACCGTGGTGGCCAGGAGCGCCGGTGATCCACCGGCCGAGCATGAGCAGGCCCCACGGTCCCACGATCCACAGGAACCAGGGATTGGCCAGACCGCTGCCGCTGGCCAGCCAGATGACCAAGAAGATGGTGGTGATCGAGATCCAGCTACCCCAGGCGGCCCGCCAGGCCGGCGAGAACCTGCCGTGCGCGACCATGAGCGTGCCCGGGGGACGCAGCCAGGGAAGCCTTGCGTACCCGCTCTGCCCATGGCGCAACGAGGCGTCAGGAAGCTGGTACAGGTCGATGGCGGGCAAATCCGCCATGATGGCGTCCAGCTCGCCCATGGTCTTGGCGGCGTAGGTCTGGTCGAGGCGCTCGTGGAATTCGTCAAGGGTGAGCCTGCCTGCCGCATGATGCTCACGCAGCAATGCCGCGGTCCGCTCACGGTCCTGGTCGGACGCGCGCATTTTGGGATCGGACGGCATCGGCAACCCTCCTCAAACCTGGGGACGTACCGCAGGGTCGGCCAGCCCGCTGGCCGACCCTGTCGCGGGCTCGGCCAGCCGGGAGAACCAGTCGCGCCCGCCATCCGGCGCGGTGAGCACCCAGGGCCCGTCGGCGGTAATGGCGACCGTGTGCTCGAAATGCGCGGAGTACGTGCCGTCCGCGCTCACCACGGTCCAGCCGTCATCGAGCAGCACCGTCTCTGGATCGCCGAGGACAAGCAGCGGCTCGATCGCCAGGGCCATCCCCTCCGCGAGCACCGGCCCCCGCCCTGGCCTGCCCTGATTGGGGACCGGCGGATCCATGTGCATCTCGCTGCCGATGCCGTGGCCGACATAGTCCTCAACGATGCCGTACGCGCCGGCCGGGCTGGACTTGCCCGCGGCACGGGCACTGCGCTCCACCGCGTGCGAAATGTCGCTCAGCCGGGCTCCGGCCCGAGCCTGGGCCAGGCCATGCCACAAAGCCAGCTCGCACGCCGTCATCAGCCGGGTGAGCTCCTCGGAGATCTCCCCCACCCCGACCGTCAGCGCCGCGTCCGCGTGCCAGCCCTCGACGATCGCCCCGCAGTCGATCGAGATCACATCGCCCGCCCGCAGCCGCCGGGCCGCGCTGGGGATGCCGTGCACGATTTCCTCGTTGACCGAGGCGCAGATCGTCGCCGGGAACCCGTGGTAGCCCTTGAACGACGCAGTGGCGCCCGCGGCCTGGATCTCCTGGTCGGCCACGGCGTCCAGGTCCGCCGTGGACACCCCCGGCCCGACCGCCCCGGCGGCCGCCGTCAGGGCGCGGGCAACCACCAGCCCGGCCGCGCGCATGGCCGCGACCTGCTGCTCCGTCTTGACCTGAATCCCGGGCTCACGCCTTATCCGCATTGGGCCTCCGCCGTCCTCTTCAACGGTACCCGTGTCACCCGGCCCGGCGGTCAGCGGTTGAAGCGCCGCAGGGCACTGAGCGCCCGCTCAGTGATCTCGTCCACCGGGCCGGTGGCGTCGATGCCAAGGAGGATCCCCTCATCGGCGTAGAAGGCGACCAGCGGGGACGTCTGCTCCTGATAGACCTCCAGGCGATGCCTGATGGTCTGCTCACGGTCGTCGTCACGCTGGAACAACTGACCGCCGCAGTCATCGCACGCATCGACGTGGGCGGGCGGATCGAACAGCGCATGCCAGACCCGCCCGCATCGGCGGCAGGTCCGCCGGCCAGACAGCCGGCGCACCACCTCGTCGTCGTCCACCACGAGTTCCAGGACCACGTCCAGCCTGGTCTCCCAGGCCGACAGCATTTTCTTGAGCGTCTCGGCCTGCGGCACGGTCCTGGGGAAGCCGTCAAGCAGGAACCCCGCCTGCGTATCGTCATCCTGGAGCCGGTCGGTGACCATGGCGATCGTCACCTCGTCGGGGACCAGGTCTCCCCGCTCCATGTACGCCTGCGCACGACGGCCGAGCGCGGTGCCATGGCTCACGTTGTCGCGGAAGATATCACCTGTCGAGATCTTCGGGATAGACAGGTGTGACGCTACGAACTGGGCCTGTGTCCCCTTGCCCGCACCGGGGGGCCCGACAAGGACGACGCGCACTACCGCAGGAAGCCCTCATAGTTGCGCTGCTGGAGTTGGCTCTCAATCTGCTTCACCGTATCCAGTCCCACCCCCACCGCGATCAGGATGCTAGTCCCCCCGAACGGGAACTGCTGGGTGGCCCCGACCAGCGCGAGCGCGATCATCGGGATGAGGGCAATGAGTCCGAGGTACACCGAGCCTGGTGCGGTCAGCCGGGTGAGCACGTAGTTCAGGTATTCAGCGGTGGGCCGCCCCGGCCGGATGCCGGGGATGAAGCCGCCGTACTTCTTCATGTTGTCGGCGACTTCGGTCGGGTTGAACGTGATCGACACGTAGAAGTAGGTGAAGAACACGATCAGCAGGAAGAACGAGCCCATGTAGAGGGCCGAGTCGCCCCTGATGAGGTAGCGCTGGATGAAGCTGACCCAGCCTTGCGGATGAGTCTGGCTGCCGAACAGCGAGGCCGCGAGCTGCGGGATGTAGAGCAGCGAGGAGGCGAAAATGACCGGGATGACTCCCGCCTGATTCACCTTGAGCGGTATGTAGGTCGATGTCCCGCCGTACATCTTGCGGCCCACCATCCGCTTGGCGTACTGGACCGGGATCCGCCGCTGGGCCTGTTCCATGAAAACCACGAACGCGATAATGGCGATCCCGACGAGGAGCACCACGCCCAGCACGAATCCGTGCCTGGACCGGTAGATGGTCAGCATCTCGCCCGGGATCACGGCGATGACCTGGGTGAAAATCATCAGCGACATGCCGTTGCCGATGCCGCGGTCGGTGATCAGCTCTCCCAGCCACATGATGACCGCGGTGCCTGAGGTCATGCAGAGCACCATCGTGGAGATGGTGAAGACCGAGGGGTTGGGGATCAGCGGGGTGTTGCAGTTCGGGAACAGGTTGCCCGACCGGGCGAGCGCCACGATCCCGGTGGACTGCAGGATGCCCAGGCCCACCGTGAGGTACCTGGTGTACTGGGTGATTTTCGCCTGGCCAGCCTGGCCCTCCTGGCGCAGCGTCTCCAGGCGCGGGATGACCACCGCGAGCAACTGGAGGATGATGCTGGCCGTGATGTAGGGCATGATGCCGAGTGCGAAAATTGACAGTTTCAGCAATGCGCCACCGCTGAACAAGTTCACGAGCTGGTATACGCCTGCGTTGCTGCTCGAACTCTCCAAGCCGGTACAGACATTCACGGCCTTCTCGGAGATTCCTGGCGTGGGAATGGCCGCGCCGAGCCGGAAGAGCGCAATGATACCGAGCGTGAACAGCAGCTTCCTGCGCAGGTCGGGCGTCCGGAACGCCCGTAGGAACGCGGTCAGCATGCGCCGTCCTCACGTAGATGGGTCAACGTCGCGCCGCGCCGATCCGACGGGTAACCGCGGTGGCGGGTTTGCCGCAGTGTAACGCTTTCGCTGCACTGTAACAGGCGCACATGCGTTCCCCCGACGCACGCACAACGCACAGCGACGGCGGACGGCCAACTGGCTCGTCGCCGCCACTGGCGCATCGGTTACAGCTCAGTGACTGTTCCCCCGGCAGCGGTGATCTTCTCCCGGGCGCCCGCAGAAAAAGCGTGCGCAGTCACCCGAAGTGTGACGTCGGCGTCGCCGGTGCCAAGCACCTTGACCAACCCGCCGGGACGAACCGCACCCTTGGCCACAAGGTCCTCGGGAGTCACGTCACCGCCCTGCGGATACAGTTCGGCGAGCCGGCCCGTGTTGATCACCTGGTAGGTGGTCTTGAACTGGAGGTTGGAGAAACCCCGCAGCTTCGGCACCCGTCGCTGCAGCGGCATCTGACCGCCCTCGAAGCCAGGATGCACGCTGCCGCGAGCCTTGGTGCCCTTGGTCCCGCGGCCAGCGGTCTTGCCCTTGGACGCCTCACCGCGGCCCACCCGGGTCTTCGCGGTGCGCGACCCAGGAGCGGGCCGCAGGTGATGGATCTTGAGCCCGGCGCGCCGGTCTGCGACGGCGGTCCCGGTCGCTTCCGGAGCCGCGGCCGCCTGGCCCGCCGCTGGCTTCTTGGCGGCGGCTGGCTTCCGGGCGGCCGGCTTCCTGGCCGCCGGCGCCTTGGCGGCCG
>CAYPQM010000222.1:0-3933 GCA_964412845.1 uncultured Streptosporangiaceae bacterium | reverse complement strand
CTTCCTGGCCGCCGGCGCCTTGGCGGCCGGCTTCCTGGCCGCCGGCGCCTTGGCCGCGGCCGGCTTCCGCGCGGCCGGCTTCTTGCCGTCTGCGTCTGCCATGTCAGTCCACTTCCTCGACGGTGACCAGGTGGCGCACCACCTTGATCATTCCGCGGTATTCGGGCCGGTCGTCTTTCACGATCACGTCACCGATCCGCTTCAACCCGAGCGAACGCAGGGATGCACGCTGCACATGCGTGCCCCCGATTCCGGACCGGGTCTGGGTTACCTTCAACTGTGTCATCGGCCTGCTCCCGGTCAGCTATTCGTGGACCCGGCACCGGCTGCTGCCGCCTGGGCACGCAGCATGGCCGCCGGAGCCACGTCCCCGATCGGCAGTCCCCGCCTGGCAGCGATCTCCTCCGGCCGCTTCAGGCTCTTCAGGGCGGCCACGGTGGCATGCACGACGTTGATTGGGTTCGACGATCCGAGGGACCGGGAGAGCACGTCATGGACGCCTGCACACTCAAGCACGGCGCGCACCGGTCCGCCGGCGATCACGCCAGTACCCGGGCTGGCCGGCTTCAGCAGCACGACGCCTGCTGACTCCTCGCCCTGAACGGTGTGCGGGATCGTGCCCGCGATGCGCGGCACCCGGAAGAACGACTTCTTGGCCGCTTCGACGCCCTTGGCGATGGCCGCGGGCACCTCCTTGGCCTTGCCGTAACCGACGCCGACCATCCCGTTGCCGTCGCCCACGATGACCAGGGCGGTGAAGCTGAACCGCCGCCCACCCTGCACCACCTTGGCGACTCTGTTAATGGTGACGACCCGCTCAAGGTAAGCCGTCCCCTTGTCGGCGGCACCGCCGCGGCGATCGTCACGGCGGTCACGCCGCTCCCCGCCACCGCCGGGTCGACGAGTTGCTGCCATTAGATCGTCCTTCTCTCGTATATGTGAGCGCGCCGTGCTTGACCAGGCTGGGCCGTCATAGCGCCACGCCGCCTTCCCGCACGCCGTCCGCGAGGGCCGCGACACGTCCGTGATAGGCGTAACCGCCCCGGTCGAAGACGACCGCGGTAACCCCGGCATCCGATGCCCGCTGCGCGAGCAGCGCGCCGACCTGGCGCGCCTTGGCCGTCTTGTCGCCGTCCGTGCCGCGGATCGACTCGTCCAGGGTAGACGCGGCCGCTACCGTGATGCCCGCCCCGTCGTCGACCAGCTGGGCGAACGTGTGCCGCGCGGACCGGGTGACGGTCAGCCGGGGCCGCGCCGCACTGCCGGTGACCTTCTTGCGGACCCGCAGGTGCCGCCGGGCGCGCGCGGCGCCGCGGCTGCGGGTTGTGGTCTTGCCAGCCATGTCCTACTTCCCAGCCTTTCCAGCCTTGCGGCGGACCTGCTCGTTCTGGTATCGCACGCCCTTGCCCTTGTACGGGTCGGGCTTGCGGAGCTTGCGTATGTTGGCCGCGACTTCGCCGACCTGCTGCTTGTCGATCCCCTCGACGACCAGCCTGGTAGGCGTCTCGACCCGGAAGGTGATGCCATCCGGCGGGGACACCTTGACCGGGTGGCTGTAGCCCAGGGCGAACTCCAGGTCCGTCCCCCGCGCCTGCACCCGGTAGCCGACGCCGACGATCTCCAGCGTCTTGCGGTACCCCTCGGTCACCCCGACCACCATGTTGTACACCAGGCTGCGGTACAGGCCGTGCAGCGCCCGCACCTCGCCCTCGTCATTCGGCCTGGTCACAGTGAGAGTCCCAGAGTCCTGGGAGATCTCAATAGGCGGGCTGAACTCCAGCGACAGGCGCCCCTTGGGCCCCTGCACGGTGACCTCGCGGTCCTTGATGGTGACGTCCACGCCGCCGGGGATAACTACCGGAAGCCGTCCAATTCGTGACATCGACGTCTCCTCACCAGACGTAGGCGAGGACTTCCCCGCCTACGCCGCGCCTGTTGGCCTGCCGGTCGGTCAGCAAGCCGCCCGAGGTCGAGATGATGGCGACGCCTAGACCGCCAAGCACCCGGGGCAGGTTGTCCTTCTTCGCGTACACCCGCAGGCCGGGCTTGGACACTCGCTTGAGCCCGGCGATGGAGCGCTCCCGGGTCGGCCCGTACTTGAGCGAGACCACGAGATTCTTGCCGACCTCGGCGTCCTCCACGGTCCACCCGGCGATGTATCCCTCCTGCTGGAGGATCTCCGCGATGTGCACCTTGATGGTGGAACACGGCATGCCCACCGTGTCGTGGTATGCCGAATTGGCATTGCGCAGACGGGTCAGCATGTCTGCGATCGGGTCGGTCATCGTCATGGCCTGATGGCCCTCCTCGCCGGGGTTTCCCTGGGGACCTTCGGCGTGGTCGGTGGGCGCGGTCGCGCCCAGGTCGGTCGCGGCCCGGGCGCGGGTCGCGCCCGGGCTTGGTTGCTGGTGGCTACCAGCTGGACTTGGTGATGCCCGGCAGCTCACCGCGGTGAGCCATCGAGCGGAAGCAGATACGGCAGAGCCCGAACCGGCGGTACACCGCGCGCGGCCGCCCGCAACGCGAGCACCGCGTGTACCCGCGCACCTTGAATTTGGGCGTTCGATTCGCCTTGACGACCAGCGCCTTCTTCGCCACTCCTCAGCTCTCCTTGAACGGGAATCCGAGCCGTCGCAATAGCGAGCGGCCCTCATCGTCGGTGGTTGCCGTGGTCACGATGGTCACGTCCATGCCACGCTGCCGGTCCACCTGGTCCGGGTTGATCTCATGGAACATCAGCTGCTCGTTCAGGCCGAACGTGTAGTTCCCCCGGCCGTCGAACTGCCGGTCGGACAGGCCGCGGAAGTCACGGATCCGGGGCAGGGCCAGCGCCAGCAGGCGATCGCAGAACTCCCACATCCGGTCGCCGCGGAGGGTCACATGCGCGCCGATCGGCATGCCTTCCCTGAGCTTGAACTGGGCGATCGACTTCTTCGCCCGGGCCACGGCCGGTTTCTGGCCGGTGATCACCGTCAGGTCCTTGACCGCGCCCTCGATCAGCTTGGCATCCCGGGCCGCCTCGCCGACGCCCATGTTGACCACGATCTTGGACAGGCCGGGGATCTGCATGACGTTGGCGTAGTCGAACTCCGCACGCAGGGCCGGGGCGATCTCGCTCCGGTACCGCTCCTTCAGCCGGGGCGGAACGCGCTCAGCGGGCGCCGGCGCCTGCTCTGTCTTGGTTGCTGGCATCAGATGTCCTTACCGCCCGGGCGGGAGATCCGGATCTTGGTGTTGTCATCGTCGAACCGGTACCCGACGCGGGCCGGCTTCTTGGTCTCCGGATCGATCAGCTGGATATTGCTGACATGGATGGGCGCCTCCTGGTTCACGATGCCGCCCTCCTTGGCACCGCGACGGCCCTGATAGTCCACCTTCGTGTTCTTCCGGACCATGTTGACGCCCTGGACCAGCACTCGCTGCCGCTCCGGGTAGGCAAGGATGACCGTTCCCTCACGGCCACGGTCCTTGCCGGCGATGACCACCACGTGGTCGCCCTTCTTGATCTTCATGCTGGCTGCCTTCTTGGCCGCCGGAGCCTTCTTCGCCATCACAACACCTCCGGCGCGAGTGAGATGATCCGCATGAAGCGCTTCTCGCGCAGTTCCCTGCCGACCGGACCGAAGATGCGGGTCCCGCGAGGGTCCCCGCCGTCCCTGATGAGGACGGCCGCGTTCTCGTCAAAACGGATATAAGAACCGTCAACGCGGCGGCGCTCCTTGCGGGTGCGCACCACGACCGCCTTGACCACGTCGCCCTTCTTCACCCCGGCACCGGGAAGGGCATCCTTCACCGTCGCCACGATGACATCACCGATGCCCGCGTATCGCCGGCCAGAGCCGCCGAGCACACGGATACACAAGATCTCCTTGGCACCGGTGTTGTCGGCGACCTTGAGCCGCGACTCCTGCTGGATCACGTCAACTCCTGCTT
>CAYPQM010000221.1:4879-8605 GCA_964412845.1 uncultured Streptosporangiaceae bacterium | reverse complement strand
TCACCTACCTGCCGCCGATCCCGCTCGGCGCCGTCGCTTACATTCTGTGGCGGCGCGCGCCCGTGCAGTACACTGGGTATCGCACAAGGCGCAGCCATCAGGGCGCGCCGGTCGTACATAGCGCAGCGAGCGCACAGGTTTCCACGGACGTGGCGGCCCTCGAGATGCGGCCACCCAAGTCCGAAGGACACCCGTCAGTGACAGTTGTACCCATTTCAAGATCCCTGCCTAGTGAAGGCCCGGCCGCGCCGCGGCGCAGGCGGCGTCGGCCTGCCCGGCCCGGGATCGCCTCGCGGGATATCCCCTCGCGGGACATCCCGCCGCTCGACATCCCCTCGCTCGACGCCAGCTTCGCCTCCCTCGGCGTCCCGGCGCCTATCGTGGCCGCGCTCGACAGCGCGGGAATCACCGCGCCGTTCCCGATCCAGGCGGCCGTGTTGCCCGACGCACTGGCCGGCCTCGACATTCTCGGCCGTGGGCGGACCGGCTCAGGCAAGACCCTGGGGTTCGCGATCCCGCTTGTCGCCCGGCTGGTCGACGGCTACACGAGCGCGTGCCGTCCCCGTGGCCTGGTCCTCGTGCCGACCCGTGAGCTGGCCAGCCAGGTCCAGGCGGTGCTGGTGCCGCTGGCCCAGGCGGTTGACCTGACCGTGGCGACGATCTTCGGCGGCACCTCGCAGCATCCGCAGGTGGCCGCGCTGCGTGCCCGCGCCGACATCGTCGTCGCCTGCCCGGGACGCCTGGCCGACCTCATCGAGCAGGGCCATTGCCACTTGGGCGATGTCGAGATCAGCGTGATCGACGAGGCGGACCACATGGCCGACCTCGGGTTCCTGCCGATCGTCAGCCGGCTGCTCGCCGCCACCCCACCTGAGGGCCAGCGGATGCTGTTCTCCGCGACCCTCGACAGCGCCGTGGACGTCCTCGTCCGCCGCTTCCTGACCAACCCGGCCATGCACGCGGTCGATCCGGCTGCTGCCCCGGTCGCGCTCGTCCACCATCTGCTCACCGTGGCGCCCGCGGACCGGGTAGGTGTGGTCGCCGTCCTGGCCAGCGGCAAGAAGCGGTCCCTCATCTTCACCCGGACCAAGCACGGCGCGCAGAAGCTCGCCCGGCAACTGGCCGCCGCACACATCCCCGCTGTTGACCTGCACGGCAACCTGGCGCAAAGCGCCCGGGAACGGAATCTCGCGTCGTTCGCCGCGGGGGAGGTCCGGGTCATGGTCGCCACCGACATCGCCGCCCGCGGTATCCACGTCGATGGGATCGACCTGGTTATCCACGCCGACTCGCCGACTGAGCACAAGGCCTACCTGCATCGTTCCGGACGCACGGCCCGGGCCGGGGCCACCGGAGTGGTGGTCACCCTGCAAACCGCGGGCCAAGCCGATGATGTGCGCGCGCTGATGCGCCGGGCCAGTGTTGCCCCGCTGGCCGCGACGGTCGGCCCTGGCTCCGAGCTGCTGCGCACGATCGCTGGTGAGCCTGCGGGCCGGATCGCCCCGGTCACCCGGCTCAGCCGGCCCACGGCCATCGTCGCCACCAAGGCAACTGGCCGTGGCGCGGCCGCGTTCTCCGCGGGTTACCGAGGGCGCCGGCGCTGACTGGGCCAGCCGGTCATGCTGGGCCAGCCGGTCATGCTGTGCAGCCGGTCGTGCTGGGCCAGCCGGTCATGGCGCGTTCCCCGCAGGCTACCGAGGCCGCGGGGGACGCTGACCGGGGTTTGTCACTGAGCCTGCGCGGCCCGGCGCTGGCCTTGCTGCAGGACCGAGATCATGGCCAGGGTCGCCTCGGCGCCCTGGTTGCGGCTGCGACTGGTCGGGCCGAGGCTGTCTGAGCCGCCGCCGGTTCGCTCGTCGAGCATCGGGATCCTGGCGTCGTTGTCGCCGAGGAACCACGCTACGCACATGTCCACGCCGTTCAGCCAGCTCCGGTCACCGGTGACAGCCGCCGCGCGAGCACACGCGTCCGCCAGGGCGGCGACCTCGATCGGCCGCTGGTCGGTGCCTGGCCGGCGCTCGCCGGGGCCCCAGCCGCCGGCCGGCATCACTGACAGGTGGCCGCCACGGGTCTCGACGACCAGCAGCCAGTCGAGCATCCGCAGGCCGTTGCGCAGGATCGGATCCTGGTCGAGTTTCCAGCCTGCCACGATGGTGGCTTCCGCGATCGCCGCGTTCGCGTAGCTGAGCCGCGGCGCGGGCCATGGCCACGCTGGGTCGGCGGCCGGTTCACCGATCACCGTGCTGGCCCCGGCCAGCAGCCTGAGCGCGCCGGCGTGGCCGGGCCAGCTATCCAGGATCTCGGCGGCGCCGAGCGCCGCGAATGCCATGGCGTGCGGCCACCGGGCCGAGAGTTCCGCGCCCAGGTTGAACCGGTCCAGGGCCTCCGCGCGGATGCTCGGCGTGGGGCCCCGGGCCGCGGCGGTGCCAAGACCCCACAGGGCGCGCCCCCAGCAGTCGTCGGTGCCGGGCTGGTCAAGCCAGTTACGGTCATGTCCGAGATGGTTGCGGAACGTCCCGTCCGCCGCCTGTGCCTGCTGCAGGAAGTAGAGGTACCGCCGCGCCAGGGTGATGAGTTCCTCGGAGGGCGACGGTTCACGGCATAGCAGCACCAGCCCGCGGGCGACGTCATCAACGCGGTAACCGTGCTCATGCAGGGGCATGATGCCCTCGGCGCGCTCCAGCAGGCCGATGCGATCGGTCAGCCGCTGCAGATGCCGGAACGACACGGGCGGGCAGATCACGGAGCGGCTGGGCAAGGTCATAGCGCGGCTTACCGAGGCGGGCTGGAACGGCCTCGCCTGCCCACGGACGTCCAGGGCAGCAGCTGAGCGTCCTCCGCGGCCTCGCTGGGCGGACGCCCTCTCAGGATAGCCGAGACCAGTGCAAAAGACCTGGGAGCAGGTAATCCACGGCCAGCAGGTATCCGCTGATCAGCGCGCTAGCCGGAAGCCGAGCTCGGCCGCGGCGTCGCCCGGCGGCCGCCCCGCCCAGCACCGTGCGTAGGTTTCCAGCGTTGACAGAGACCGGGTCTCGACCCGGTCGAGGTACAGGATTCCGCGCAGGTGGTCGATCTCGTGCTGGGCGATGCGGGCAGGCCAGCCCGAGAAGACGGCCGAGAACGGCTCGCCATGGGCATCCAGGGCATCGACCCGCACCGAGCGGTGCCTGGCCACCACTCCGGCGAGCCCGGGCACGCTGAGACATCCCTCGTAGAAACTGACCAGCCCGCAGCCGTCTACCGGGGTCAGCTCGGGGTTGACGAGAACGGTGAAGGGCACCGCGGAGCGTTCTCTGGCCGCCAGCTCATCCTCGGTCAGCTGCCCCCAGCGTTCCGGGTTGTCAGCGAGAACCGCTAGCTGGATCGGCTCGCCGATCTGGGGTGCGGCGAGCCCGACACCAGGAGCCGTCTCCATTGTCACCCGCATCCGGGCGATCAGCTCCGCCAGTCGCCCGTCGCGCAGGCGGGCCGGATCCACGAGCCCGGCCGGGCGGCGCAGCACAGGATCACCGCAGGACACAATCGGCAGCGGTTCCGTGGGAACTGGCCCCGTGGTCACCGGTCCTGTGGTCACCGGTCCGGTGGTTGGCGGACCCGTGGGCTCAGTCCCCATGGGCACAGTCTGCCCGACTGGTCCCGATCATCGAGCAAGCCTTCGCCGTTCTCGCCTCGGGCTTCAGCGGGCCAGCACCCCAGCCGCGCGAGCCCGGCGGGGGCTAGGTCGGC
>CAYPQM010000221.1:3360-4779 GCA_964412845.1 uncultured Streptosporangiaceae bacterium | reverse complement strand
CGGCGGGGGCTAGGTCGGCCGCACCAGCCCCGGGGCGCCGAACCGGACGGGCACGCCCGGCGAGTACAGCACGCTGACCGGCGCTCCCTGTGGCGCTGGCAGGCCCGCGGCCCGGATGAGGTTCTCATTCAGGTCAAGAAGTTGCGCGCGGTGCAGGGACCAGCGGGGGTGGTCGTTAGGTAGGTAGAGGGGTCGGCGGCCATGCCAGCTGACATGCAGCCCCCAGCGTGCGGTGAGGAAGACTTCCAGGTCAGTCGGCTCGGGGACCGGCTCGCCGATGCGGATGGCCAGCCGGCTTGCCGCCCAGCGAGGACCGGGCCAGCGGCGCTGGCTGGTATAGGTCAGCGTGTCACCGCTGCGCTGGACCGCCATCCGGGCCCAGACGTAGGGCAGCCGGAATCCCCAGCGCGCGACCAGCACCGGCACCAGGCGGGAGGCTTCCAGGGAGCGGAAGACCACGCCGCGGTGGCCGTCCTGGCCGACCGAGTAGAGCCGCACGTTGGTCTCCGGGAATGATCCGAGGTAGGGCAGCCCGGGCAGGCCGAGCCAGCCGATGCGGTGCATCCGGAAAGCGATCAGCCCCACGTAGCAGGCGCCGTCGAAAAGGTCGGGCCTGGTCCCGGCCGGGAGCAGTGCCGCCACGGCGTCAGGATCGACAGTCCAGTGCAGGAAGGTGAGGTCCAGCCAGTGCTGGGTGAGCAGCGGCCGCCGCACCGGGCGGACCGCCTCCGCCGTGACCGCCTCCGCGGTGACCGGTTCTGTGTGCATTCTGGGATCTAACAATAGAGTGGGAGCCATGAAGATCGACAATGAGTTCACGGTTGGCGTTCCGATCGAGCGAGCCTGGGCTGTGCTCACCGATCTGGAGGGCATCGCGCCGTGCATGCCGGGTGCTGCGCTGACCGGCGTGGAGGGGGATGTCTACTCGGGCAAGGTGAAGGTCAAAGTGGGCCCGATCACGTCCGAGTACGCCGGGACCGCGCAGTTCATTGAGAAGGACGAGGCGAGTCACCGCGCGGTCATCGACGCCAAGGGCCGGGATGCCCGGGGCGCGGGCCAGGCCGCCGCGATGATCACAGCACACTTGCGGGCCGACGGCTCGAACACCGTGGTCAGCGTCGACACCGATCTGAAGATCTCCGGCAAGATTGCGCAGTTCGGCAGCGGGATGATCAAGGAGGTGTCGGCGAAATTGCTCGGCCAGTTCGTCGACTGCCTCGAAGGCAAGCTGGCCAGCGAGGTTCCAGTCAATCTCGCACCGGCCGCAGCGCCCGCCGCCGGACCGGCCGCACCGGCTGCAGCGCCCGCCGAGCCAGTAGCAGCAACAACAACCGCCGGTGCCGAGCCCGCAGCAACCATCGCCGCCGAGTCGGCAGCAACAACCGCCGCCGAGCCAACAGCAGCCGCAACAATCGCCGC
>CAYPQM010000221.1:1962-3260 GCA_964412845.1 uncultured Streptosporangiaceae bacterium | reverse complement strand
CAGCAGCCGCAACAATCGCCGCCGCCGAGCCAGCCGCCGCCGCCACGCCAGCGGCGGCCGCTGAGAGCGCTCCAGCCCCCCGGACGTTCACCCCGTCAGCCGAGCCAGCAGCCCTCAACCTGATGAGCGTCGCCGGGAGTTCGATCTACAAGCGGGTGCTGCCGCTGATCGCCGTCATCATCGTCATCGTTGCCGTGATCATCTACTTCGCGGTCAGGTAGCTCTGACCAGGTAGTTCTGACCAGGTAGTTCTGACCGCAGCCTGCCCAGATGCCGGGAATGGCCCTGGCGCACCAAAGCCATCTGCCGTTTGACTCCATATTGGAGTTAAACGAACACACCCAGTAGTAGCCTCGATTCGACGGCAACCGCGCCCTTGCCGTAGCTGGGTCGATGACATGTAGCTGGCACGGGATGGAGTAGCGATGGCAGCCAATAACGGGCCTCTCAGGCTGCGCAGGCTGGTGCAGTGGGCGCGCGGGCGCGACGCGCCGGCCAGGCCGCGGCACGACGCCGCGGACTCCTGGCCGGCCCGGATTCCCAGCCGGTATCTGGGTCCGGACTCCGACGACGGCCTGTACGCCGCGTACGCCGCCGATCCGGTCGACGAGGCCGAACGCGAGTTCATGGCCGAGGCACGGGAAATCATGGGCCTCGATCCGGAGTCCGGCTACTGAAGCAGGCCGGGGGAGTCAGCCGCTGCGGCCGATCCGGGCCAGGGCTGGCCGCAGCGGCCGGTCGGAGTAGCCGCCGTCGGCGAGCCCGGCCCGCCGCTCGAACACGTTCCGCGAGCCGAAATCGCCGGTCAGCGTCCAGGACAGCGCCGCGGCGATGAAGTAGAGCGGCAGCATCACCGGGCCGGCGCACCAGGCGTACTGCGTCGCGTGCCGTGCCTCATGCGCGAACAGGCGATCCGCGCTGGTCAGCGCGTCCCGGTCCATCCGGGTCACGATCACGTTGCCGACGGTGAACGCGGGTGCGGCCGGGACTGGCAGCCGGTACCGTTCGGCAACGAAAAGCCCGTTGGCACCACCGGTGAGCCGGGCCCGGCCGGCCATCGCCACCAGCATCCCGAGCAGTGTCGACCCGTTAACGGCGTTGACCACCTGACGTACCCGGTACCCCAGGCGCATCGCGAGCCCGGCTTCCCGGTCAGGGGCCGAAGAGCGGGTCGCTGTCCGTCACGGGGCCGTCGTTCAGCCCGGGACCGCCGTTCACCCCGGAGCCGCCGTTCAGCCCGGAGCCGTCGTTCAGCCCGGGACCGTCGTTCAGCAGGGGGTCGCGGTCCAGCACTGCGG
>CAYPQM010000221.1:0-1862 GCA_964412845.1 uncultured Streptosporangiaceae bacterium | reverse complement strand
CCGTCGTTCAGCCCGGGACCGTCGTTCAGCAGGGGGTCGCGGTCCAGCACTGCGGTCACGCCCTGCGGCGCGCCGAGGGCATGTACCGGGGGCAGGCTCAACGGCGCCTGGCTGTGCTCCCGGTGTGCCTCGGTGGCGGCCCGATGGTAGTCCTCCAGCTCGGCCAGGAACCCCGGCGCGCCGTACGGCCGACCGTCCACCAGGGGCCCCTGCCCGTGCTCGATGACGGCGACCACATCTTCGCCGCTCAGTGTCTTGTGCGATTCCAGCGCATGCGCAAGGGCCAGCACGTGGCTGCGGTTGATTCTGATGATCTCCTCGACCCGCCGCAGCAGTTCGGTCAGGTTGTCCTCGATCCGGTCCGCGAGCGCCCGGCGCGCTTCGGCCTCGGCATCGTGGCCCTTCTTGTACCGGCCGCTCGCGCCGCCGCCGGGGGATCCGACTTCCAGGCGCTTGGCGGTGGAGTAGGACGACACGGTAGAGCCCATCCCCCAGAAGCCCTCCATGAACGACGCCACGGCGGTCGCCGACTCCAGGTCGCCGGAGACGCCGGAGGAACTGTCGCTGTCGAAGAACATCCGCTCGCCCGCGAGGGAGGCCAGCGACACCAGGATGTCCGTCTCGTACTCACTCCGCCAGCGGGTGAACTGGTCCTCCGGCGGGATGCTGGCGACCATGCCGAGGTAGTCGCTGCCCTTCTCGATCGTCGCGATGTCGATCTCCATGTGCTGGCGGGTGCGGTAGGCGATCACCGCATGACACGCCTCGTGCACCGCGACGGCGTGCCGCTCGCGCTCGATGTACTCCACGTCCTCGGGTGGCCCGAGTTCCTTGAGCTGCTTGGCCTTGATCACGTCCTGCCAGGTGATCACGTCCCGGCCGGACCGGATGGCGTAGATCAGCGATTCGTTGACCAGGTCCTTGATGGTCGCGCCGGTGGCATAAGGAGTGATGGTGGCCAGCTTGTCCATGTTCTCGGGGGTGAGTTCGTGCCGCACCTTCGCGAAGTACCCCTCGTAGGTGCGGATCCGGCCGGCCTTGGATGGGTAACCGACCTTGTAGATGCGGTCGATGCGGCCGGGCCGCAGCAGCGCCTCATCCAGCGCCTCCGGGAGGTTGGTCGCCATCATGACCAGCATCCGGTACTTGGGCGGCGGTTTCGGGCGCAGGCCGAAGATCCTGCGCACGTAGCGGTTCATGAAGCCGCGTGGCTTCTTCAACCCGGAAAGCTCGGTGAGCAGCGCCTCCAGCGTGCCCATGCCACCGCCGCCGCCCATCATCCCGCCCATCATCTGCTTGTTGCGCGGGGTTTCCGTCTCCTCAGGAACCGGCGATGCGGCGTCACGCATCAGCCGCCACTGGATGTCCGGCGACAGGTAGGAGAACCCGTGACAGCCGTTCTTGCTGAACGCCGGGGTCGCCGTGCCCCGGGGGAAGCCCGGGCCGCCGCCCTGGGCCAGTGCACCGCGGCGGCCGAGGGAATCGGCCTCGTCGAAGAAGACGATCACCCCGCCGTACCGGAGCGCGAGCCGGCGCAGCTTACGGAACAGGGACTTCACCTTGAGGATGCCGATGCCCATGAACATGTTGATGAACGCGCCCGGGTCGACGAACACATAGGGCCTGCCGGTCTCCCCGGCCACTGCCTCGGCCATCAGCGTCTTGCCGGTGCCCGGCGGCCCCCACAGCAGGATGCCGCCTGGCACGTAACCGCCCCGTTCCTCGACCTGCTCGGGGTGCTCCAGGAAGATGATGTTCTCTTTCACCCGCTCCACGACATGGTCCTGGCCCCAGACGTCGGAGAACCGCGTCTTGATGTCGTCGGGGTAGTACACGTCGACGCCACCCCGGGACAGCAGCCA
>CAYPQM010000220.1:0-8692 GCA_964412845.1 uncultured Streptosporangiaceae bacterium | reverse complement strand
TGAACTTCATTCGTGAATGATCCAGCGAACCCGATGATGATGATGATGTACAGGGCAGGCGGCTCCGTCCCGGCCGCCGGGCCGTCCCGGCCCGGGCCGCCGCCGGCATCCGGCCGGGACGGCGCCGGCTGCTCCTGGCGGCGCGGGTTCCAGCCCGGCGCGCCGAGCGCGTCGAACGGGATCGTGCCGATGTCATCCCAGCGCACCAGGTCCCCGTGGAACACCGGGCCATCCACGCAAGAGCGCACCATCCTGGTAACACCGTCCTCGCCCACCACGGGCAGCACGCACGTCATGCACACCCCGATCCCGCAGGCCATGGACTCCTCCACCAGAGTCAGCGTCGGGATGTCGTAGCGACCGGCCAGCCTGGTCACCTGTCGGAGCATGCCCATCGGGCCGCACGCGTAGATCACGTCCGTCCGCGCCTCGTGGATCACCTGGGTGAGGCGGTCGGTGACCACCCCCCGCACGCCCATCGACCCGTCCTCGGTGGTGACCGCCGCGGTGCGCCCGGTCCGGCGGGCGGTCATCGCGCCGAACACCCGGTCCGCGCTCGCCGCGCCGAGCAGGAAATCCACCTGGCAGCCGCGGCTGCGCAGCCGGTCGGCGAGCGGGAAGAGCGGCGCGCTGCCGTAACCGCCGCCCACCAGCAGGCAGCTCACCGGGTCACGCGGGATGGGAAACGGCCGCCCGAGCGGGCCGGCTATGTCGAGCACGTCCCTGGTGCGCCGCTCGGCCAGCCAGCGGGTGCCCGGACCCACCACGGAGAACACGAATTCCACGGTGCCGCCGTGGTCGGGCCGCACGTCATGGATGGAGAACGCGCGGCGGAGCAGCATGGCGGACTCCGGGCCGCCCACGGCGATCCCGACGAACTGCCCGGCCCTGAACCGCGCGGCGATCCCCGGTGCGACCACCGTCATCGCGTGGTACGCGTCCACCCGGCGCACGGTCAGCACAGTGCCGCGCATCTGCACCTGCACCGGGTCCGCGCCGGGCTCGCCGCCTTCCCTGGCTGTCATGACGGTGTGCCTGTCCCCCCGGTGCCTGCCGGTCGGCCGCGGCGCAGCCTCGTCGCGTGTTCCTGCAGGGACCGCACCCCCACCTCACCACGCGTGATCGCCTCGATGCCCTGCACCGCCGCGGCCAGGCCCTGGACCGTGGTCACGCAGGGCACCCCGTACCGGACGGCCGCCGTGCGGATCTCGTAGCCGTCCAGCCGGGGACCGGCATGCCCGGGACTGCCGAACGGCGTGTTCACGATAAGGTCCACCTGCCCCGCCAGGATCCTGGCCACGATGTCCGGCTCGCCGTCGGGGCCCACGCCGTCACTGTGTTTACGCACGATGGTGGCACGAACCCCGTTACGCCGCAGCACCTCCGCCGTTCCCTCGGTGGCCCAGATCTCGAAACCCAGATCGGCGAGGCGCTTCACCGGGAACACCATGGAGCGCTTGTCGGTGTTGGCGACCGACACGAACGCCCGGCCCTTGACCGGCAGCGGCCCGTACGCGGCCGCCTGCGATTTCGCGTACGCGGTGCCGAACACCTCGTCGATCCCCATCACCTCGCCGGTGGAGCGCATCTCGGGGCCCAGCACGGTGTCCACCCCGTGCCCGCGCTCGTCGCGGAACCTGCCGAACGGGAGCACGGCTTCCTTCACCGCGATCGGCGCATCCAGCGGGAGGGTGCCGCCGTCCCCGGTGGCGGGCAGCATGCCCTCGGCCCGCAGCCCGGCGACCGTCGCGCCGAGCATGATCCGCGCGGCGGCCTTGGCCAGCGGCGTCGCGGTGGCCTTGGAGACGAACGGCACGGTCCGCGACGCCCGGGGGTTGGCCTCCAGCACGAACAGCACCCCCGCGGCCAGCGCGTACTGCACATTCAGCAGGCCACGGACGCCGACACCACGGGCAATGGCCTCGGTGGATTCACGGATCCGCGCGATGTCGCTGCGGCCCAGCGTGATCGGCGGCAGCGCGCAGGCCGAGTCCCCGGAGTGGATGCCCGCCTCCTCGATGTGCTCCATCACGCCGCCGAGGAACAACTCCTCGCCGTCGAACAGCGCGTCCACGTCGATCTCTATCGCGTCATCCAGGAACCGGTCGATCAGCACCGGGTGCTCCGGGCTCGCCTCAGTGGCCCGGCTCACGTATGCCTCCAGCGTCGCGTCGTCGTAGACGATTTCCATGCCACGGCCGCCGAGCACGTACGAGGGCCGGACCAGCACCGGGTAACCGATCTCCTCGGCGACGGCCTTGGCGTCGGCGAACGAGGCCGCCGTGCCGTGCCGTGGCGCGGGCAGCCCGGCGGCGGCCAGCACCGCGCCGAACTCGCCCCGGTCCTCGGCCAGGTGGATCGCCTCCGGGCTGGTCCCCACGATCGGCACGCCCGCCGCCGCGAGCGGCCTGGCCAGGCCCAGCGGGGTCTGCCCGCCGAGCTGCACGATCACGCCGGCTACCGGCCCGCTGGCCTGTTCCGCGTGCACGACCTCGAGCACGTCCTCCAGGGTGAGCGGCTCGAAGTACAGCCGGCCGGATGTGTCGTAGTCAGTCGAGACGGTTTCCGGATTGCAGTTGACCATGACGGTCTCGTAGCCGGCCGCCGACAGCGCGAAGGAGGCGTGCACGCAGGCGTAGTCGAACTCGATGCCCTGGCCGATGCGGTTCGGCCCGCTGCCGAGAATGATCACCTTGGGCCGCTCGCCGCCGGGAACCTCGGTCTGCTCGTCGTAGCTGGAGTAGAGGTACGGGGTCGTGGCGGCGAATTCGGCCGCGCAGGTGTCCACCGTGAGGTAGACGGGCCGGATCGCCAGGGCGTGCCGCAGGTCGCGGATGGCCGCTTCGGTGCAGCCCTGGATCTCGGCGATCTGCGCGTCGGAGAACCCGGCCTGCTTCGCGGCCCGCAGCAGCCCGGCGGCGGCCAGGTCATCGGCCGCCCCGGCGCCGGCCGGGCGGACCAGAGCGACTGCGGCCAGCCGTGTCGCATGTTCTTCTATCGCTTGTATCTGGTCGAGGAACCACGGGTCAATGCCGGTCGCGGCAGCCAGCTCGGCAACGGTCGCGCCGGCCCGGATGGCCTGGTGCACGACGCCAAGCCGGCCGTCATGCGGGATCGCCGCGCGGGCGATCAGGTCCGCCTTGCCCGCGGGCGGCCGACGCCAGCTGAAGGGGGCCGTCGGGTTCTCCAGCGAGCGCAGCGCCTTCTGCAGCGCCTCGGGGAAACTCCGGCCGATCGCCATCGCCTCGCCGACCGACTTCATGTGGGTGGTCAGCACCGGGTCGGCGCCGGGGAACTTCTCGAACGCGAACCGCGGCACCTTGACGACCACGTAGTCCAGGGCGGGCTCGAAGCTGGCCGGAGTCTCCCCCGTGATGTCGTTGCGGATCTCGTCCAGGGTGTAGCCGATGGCCAGCCGGGCGGCGATCTTGGCGATGGGGAAGCCGGTCGCCTTGGACGCCAGCGCCGAGGACCGCGACACCCGCGGGTTCATCTCGATGACGACCATCCGGCCGGTCGCCGGGTGCACCGCGAACTGGATGTTGCAGCCGCCGGTATCGACGCCGACCGCGCGGATCACCGCGATGGCCGTGTCCCGCATGTGCTGGTACTCGCGGTCGGTGAGGGTCATCGCCGGCGCCACCGTCACCGAGTCGCCGGTGTGCACGCCCATCGGGTCGATGTTCTCGATCGAGCAGACCACCACGACGTTGTCATGGCGGTCCCGCATCAGCTCAAGCTCGAATTCCTTCCAGCCGATGATCGACTCTTCGAGCAGCACCTCGGTGACCGGGCTGGCGTCCAGGCCCGCGCCGCACATCCGGCGCAGGTCAGCGTCGGCGTAGGCGATACCGGAACCGGACCCGCCGAGGGTGAATGAGGGCCTGACCACCAGCGGGTAGCCGAGGGCGGCCGCCGCGTCCTCGCACTCGTCCATGCTGTGGCAGATGCGGCTGTCCGGCACTTCGCCACCGAGGCCGATGACGATCTCCTTGAACCGCTTCCGGTCCTCGCCCGCCGTGATCGCCTCGATGTCCGCGCCGATCAGCTCCACCCCGTACTTGGTGAGCGTGCCTGCCTCATGCAGGGCGATGGCAGCGTTCAGCGCGGTCTGGCCGCCGAGTGTGGGCAGCACGGCGTCCGGGCGCTCGGCGGCGATCACCCTTTCCAGCACGTCCAGGGTGATCGGCTCCACGTAGGTGGCGTCGGCGAACTCAGGGTCGGTCATGATCGTCGCCGGGTTGGAGTTGACCAGGCTGACCCGGATGCCCTCCTCGCGGAGCACCCGGCAGGCCTGCGTGCCGGAGTAGTCGAACTCGCAGGCCTGGCCGATCACGATCGGCCCGGACCCGATGACCAGCACCGACCGGATGTCGTCCCGCTTAGGCATCCCGCCCGCCTCCCCCCGGCGCCGCATGGGCCGCCATCACCTGGCCCGCTCCATCAGGGCGCAGAACTCGTCGAACAGGCTCACCGCGTCGTGCGGCCCGGGGGCAGCCTCCGGGTGGTACTGGACGCTGAACGCCGGGGTGTCCAGCAGCCGGAGCCCCTCCACCACGCCATCGTTCAGGTTGACATGACTGACCCGGGCCCGGCCGAACGGAGTCTCGAACTCGGGGGTGTCCGGCATGGCGACGGCGAAGCCGTGGTTGTGGCTGGTGATGTGCACCCGGCCGCTCTGCAGGTCCTTGACCGGCTGGTTCACGCCGCGGTGCCCGAACCGCAGTTTGTAGGTGCCCAGTCCGAGCGCCCGGCCGAGCACCTGGCTGCCCAGGCAGATGCCGAACACCGGGACACGCTCGGCCAGCACGCCGCGCATGGCCTCGACCGCGTACCCGGCCGCCGCCGGGTCGCCGGGCCCGTTGGAGAAGAACACCCCGTCCGGGCCGGACGCCAGGATCTCCGCCGTCGTGCTGGTGGCCGGGAGCACCTGGACCTGGCAACCGCGCAGCGCCATGGCCTGCGGTGTCGCTGTCTTGATGCCGAGGTCGACGGCGGCGACCTGGTACCGGACGGCCACACCGGCCGGCGGGGGCACGGTGTAGGCAGCGGTGGTGGACACCTCGCGGGCCAGGTCCGCCCCGACCATGGACGGGCTGGCCAGCACCCGCTGCAGCACCGCGCCCGGATCGGCGTCCCCGGTAGCGATCGCCGCCCGCATGGCCCCGCGCTCCCGCAGGTGCCGGGTCAGCGCGCGGGTACCGCTGATCGCGATGCCAGTCACGCCCTGGGCCCGCAGTTCGGAGTCCAGGCTCCGCCGCGACCGCCAGTTGGAGGCGATCCTGGCCGGCTCACGGACCACGTATCCGCTGACCCACATCCGCCTGGACTCGGGGTCCTCGTCGTTGACGCCGGTGTTGCCGATGTGCGGCGCGGTCATCGCCACGATCTGGCGGCAGTACGACGGATCGGTCAGCGTTTCCTGGTATCCGGTCATCCCGGTGTTGAACACCACCTCACCGAACACCTCCCCGTCCGCGCCGAACGACGTTCCGCGGAAGGTCGTGCCGTCTTCCAGGACGAGGATCGCGGGTGGCGCGGCCGCCGGGCCGGGAGCACTGGAAGTGGCCGGCATCAGGCCAGTTTCCCGTCGAGCACCGTGGGGGCGCCCCGCAGGAACGTGGCCACCACCAGGCCGGGCAGCAGCATGCCCGCGAACGGCGTGTTGCGGCTCATGGAGGCGTGCGCCCGCGGGTCCACCGCCGCACGGGGCGCCGGGTCATACAGCGTCAGGTTGGCCGGGGAGCCAGCCAGCAGCGGGTTGCCGTGACCGGAGAGCCTGCCGATCGCCGCGGGCCGGACCGACATGCGGTCAGCCACGCCCGCCCAGTCGAGCAGGCCGGTCTCGATCATCGCCTCCTGCACGACCCGCAGCGCGGTCTCCAGGCCCGTCATGCCGAACGCGGCCGTGCTCCACTCGGTCTCCTTGTCCTCCAGCGGATGCGGGGCATGGTCGGTCGCCACGCAGTCGATTGTGCCGTCAGCCAGTCCCTCCCGCAGGGCCGCCACATCCGCGCCGGTGCGCAGCGGCGGGTTCACCTTGTAGACCGGGTCGTAGCTGGCGGCAAGCTCGTCGGTGAGCAGCAGGTGGTGCGGGGTCACCTCGGCGGTGACCTGCCACCCCTTGGCCTTCGCCCAGCGGATGATCTCAACCGAGCCGGCCGTGGACACGTGGCACACGTGCAGCGATGACCCGACGTGCGCGGCGAGCAGGCAGTCCCGTGCGATGACGGCTTCCTCGGCGACCGCGGGCCAGCCGGTCAGGCCGAGCCGGCCGGATGCCTCCCCCTCGTTCATCTGCGCGCCTTCGGTGAGCCGGGGCTCCTGCGCGTGCTGGGCGATCACCCCGTCGAACGCCTTGACATACTCCAGGGCCCGGCGCATGAGGACCGCGTCGGACACGCACCGCCCGTCGTCGGAGAACACCCGGACGCGGGCGGCCGAATCAGCCATCGCGCCCAGTTCGGCCAGGCGCGTCCCGCCGAGCCCCGCGGTCACCGCGCCGACCGGCTGGACATCACAGTGACCCGCGTGCCGGCCGAGCCGCCAGATCTGCTCGACCACGCCCGCCGTGTCGGCGACCGGGTCCGTGTTGGCCATGGCATGCACGGCGGTGAACCCGCCGAGCGCCGCGGCGCGCGTTCCCGTCTCGACGGTTTCCGCGTCTTCCCGGCCCGGCTCGCGCAGGTGCGTGTGCAGGTCCACCAGCCCCGGCAGCGCCACCAGGCCGCCGGCCTCCAGCACCCGCGCAGCCGGGTCGCCCAGGCCGGGGCCGATCTCCTCGATCATCCCGCCGCGGACCAGGATGTCGGCGGGCTCGCCGCCGAGCGGCCGGGCACCCTTGATGACCCAGGTCGCTGTGCTGTCGCTCATTGCTCCGCCCCCGCCCCGCCCAGCAGCAGGTACAGCACGGCCATCCGCACGCTGACGCCGTTGGTGACCTGCTCCACGATCGTCGACCGGGTGGAGTCCGCCACTTCGGCCGCTATCTCCACGCCCCGGTTCATCGGGCCCGGGTGCATCACGATGGCATGCTCAGGCAACTGCGCCATCCGGGCCGCGTCCAGGCCGTAGCGCCGGCTGTACTCGCGCACGCTGGGAAAGTAGGCGGCGTTCATCCGTTCCTGCTGCACCCGCAGCATCATTACCACATCACTTTTGGGCAGGGCCGCGTTCAGGTCGTACCCGACAGCGCACGGCCAGGTCTCGACCGCGATGGGCAGCAGCGTGGGCGGGGCGACCAGCATCACCTCGGCCCCGAGCGTGTGCAGCAGCAGGACGTTGGAGCGGGCTACCCGGCTGTGCAGCACGTCGCCCACGATGGTGACGCGGAGCCCGTCCAGCGCGCCGGTTCCCCGCCCGAATCGCCGGCGCATGGTGAACGCGTCGAGCAGCGCCTGGGTGGGGTGCTCGTGGGCGCCGTCACCGGCGTTGATGACGCTGCCGCGCACCCAGCCGGCCAGCCGGTGCGGCGTGCCTGAGGCACTGTGCCGGATGACCACCGCGTCGGCGCCCATGGCCTCCAGCGTCTGGGCGGTGTCCTTGAGACTCTCCCCCTTGCCGACGCTGGATCCCTTGGCCGAGAAGTTGATCACGTCGGCCGAGAGCCGTTTCGCCGCGGCCTCGAACGAAATCCTGGTCCGCGTCGAGTCCTCGTAGAAGAGGTTGACGACCGTGCGCCCGCGCAGGGTGGGCAGCTTCTTGATGGGGCGGTCGGCCATCCGGGCGAGTTCATCGGCTGTGTCCAGGATCAGCAGGGCGTCGTCCCTGGTCAGGTCCGCAGCTGAGATGAGATGTCGGTTCACGTGCCCCCCCTGGCTCGGCTGCCGCTCGCTCGCGTTCCGGCCAGCCCGCCGATGAGCACGGCGTCCTCACCGTCCACCTCGGTGAGCAGCACCCGGACCACCTCCTGCTGCGAGGTGGGCAGGTTCTTCCCCACGTAGTCGGGCCGGACCGGCAGTTCACGGTGCCCGCGGTCCACCAGGACGGCGAGCTGGACGGCGCGCGGGCGGCCCAGGTCGTTGAGCGCGTCGAGGGCGGCGCGCACGGTGCGCCCGGAGTACAACACGTCGTCCACCAGCACGACGATCTTGCCGTCGATCCCCCCGCCCGGCACTTCGGTGCGGCCGAGCGCCCGGGCCGGGCGCAGCCGCAGGTCGTCGCGGTACATCGTGATGTCCAGCGAGCCGTGCGGAACCGGGTGCCCTTCGACCTGCTCGATGCGCTCGGCCAGGCGGCGGGCGAGCGGGACGCCACGGGTGGGGATGCCGAGCAGCAGCACGTCTCCGGCGCCGTCGGTCCGCTCCAGGATCTCGTGAGCCACCCGGGTCAGCGCCCGCCTGATCTCGGCAGGCTCCAGGACCATCTTCCGGTCATGGAACCCCGGAGCGCCGGGTGGCGCATCGCCGGGTGGCGCATCGCCGGGAGCGGGGCCGCGCCCGGCTGGGTGCACGGAAGGCATACCAAGGACCTCCTTTCCCGCCTCACAGGACGGGCCTTAAAGGATTCCGGTCAGCAGCACCGTAGCAGCAGAAATACGCCCGGGCACCGGCGTGTTCCCGACCTCACTCAGGGTGCCGGCCTGGTGACCGGCGAGCGGGCCCAGCCAGGCACCCGGGCGGCGCTGTCAGACAGCAGCCGGCGGGGGGCCGGGCCGGGCCCGGGCGGGGCCCGGGCGGAGGCCCGGGCGGGG
>CAYPQM010000219.1:0-8830 GCA_964412845.1 uncultured Streptosporangiaceae bacterium | reverse complement strand
CGAAGTATGCCGCGGCCAGGTTCTCCAGGTAGACAGCAAGCACATGCGGCCGCCCACGGCGCGCGGCCCCGCCCACCTGTTCGGGCAGCCAGGACATCGCGTCGAGCAGCGCCAGCTCCCGAGGGTGGACGAGCAGGCGCGACTGGGCGTGTGCCGCATCTCCCTTGTCCAAGCCGAGGTCAGCGGCCTGTCGCAGGGCAGACGCGGCGTGCGCGTACGCGTACCGAACAGCATAGGCGGGATTGCCCAGGTGCTGCTCGACCGACGCCCGCACGCCGGTGACGGCGTCGGCTGCCATCCGGCCGGACGCTGGGGCTGACGGGCGGATCCGGCACAGTGCGTACCTGACGGCATCCACCCCGGCGAAGTTGATCGAGTCCGCGACGGGGCTGGCTGCGCGGGGTGGTGAGTGGGTGCGGAGCGGCCGTGCGGCTGGATCTGTCCAGTGGACCTGGGCGCCGGCCGCCGCCGCCAGGCGGCCGGTCACCTCCCCGGTCACCCATTGGTACGCCTCGTCCCAGGTGCGGGCCATGGCCAGGTCAGGCCGGCCGGGCGCGGTCAGCGTGGTGCCGCCGAGGGTGTCGCTGCGGGCGCAGGCGGGGCCAGCCTCAGTGATGCGGACGGCGAGCGCGGCGAGAGTGTCGGGGGTGACGGTTATCGTCAGGTAGCCACCGCCGGTGACTGTCACCGTGCTGATCTCCGGGCGCGCCCGGAGCCTGACGGCCAGCCTGCCCGCCACGTCGCGCGGGTCCGCCTGGTAGGCCAGCAGGAACGCGATCGTGCTGGCGTAGCTGCCAGGACCGGCGCTGGCGCCGGACGGAGCGGGGCGCCAGGTGCCAGCGGTGCCGGGATTGCCGGGCGCGGGAGGTGCGGGTACCTCGCCGGCGGTGCGGGCGGCCCTGATGGCATCCGCGAGCGCCATGTCCAGGCCGCAGGTGATCACGCCGTGCAGGCTATCCCCGGTCCGGCGGCCAATGCGGTACCCAGCCGTCCGGCCTGACGCGGCCGGTGCTCCGGACTTAGCCGGTGCTCCCGACTCAGATGGGGCCCAGGCCTGAGGCAGGTGCTCCGCCGTACTGCTCTTCTGGCTGCCGGCCGGCCAGCTTGCGGACGACACGGATCATCTCGGCCGGGTCGAACGGCTTGGTCAGGTAGGCGTCCACACCGATTTCGCGGCCCCTGGCCTTGTCATCCTCCTGCGCCCGCGCGGTGATCAAGACCACTTTGATCTGGCTTGTCTCCGGGTTGCGCCGCAACTGGCCCGCGGTCACCCAGCCGTCCAGGCGCGGCATCATCACATCCAGCGTGATGACATCCGGGTCGATCGCGGTGACCTTGTCCAGGCAATCCTGCCCATCCACGGCCGTCGCCACATCGAACCCTTCCAGGGTCAGATTGACGGCGATGAGTTGTCTGATCACCTCATCGTCGTCCACCACGAGGACGCGTCCAAGAGCCTGGGCCACGGGCGCGAGGGTAGCGTGTCTGGGCCGGTTCGCGGGCCAACATCGAGTTACCTCTCAGCCGCAGCACAGCAGTGGGCCTGCACCTCCCCCGGTGCTGGTAGCCTTGCTCCGTCCTGAAGCCCCCGTAGCTCAGGGGATAGAGCAACGGCCTCCGGAGCCGTGTGCGCACGTTCGAATCGTGTCGGGGGCACCCGTTTCAGTTAGCAGCAACCCGTGCTGACCAGCGGATTCACGGTCAGCAAGGGGTTACCTGGTGCGCAGCCGTGCGCCAGATGCCGCCCTGCTTCGCGGTTCCCGAAATATGCGGAACGGTCCTGCGTGCGGCGCAGCTCAGGCCATGGCACCAGAGCAACCGCATCGACCTCTACCAGGGTTAATGCGGTCACGCACGGAAGCGACTGCTCACTCAGTGCTCACATACGTGTCTGGCTCGGCGTCTCCGTCGGCCCGGCGTTGACAAGCGACACGCGGTCTAGGAACTCTGATCTTCGCCCAAAGGGGATTCGGTCAGGCCTGAGGCGTTGACGTGCTGAAAGGTGCCCGGATCTGCAGTCTCGGCCCGATGTCTTCCAGGTCGTCGGTCGGTATCACTCCTGCGGCCCTTCCTCCGGATACCGCTCGCGATTGCGATCGGCAGCAAGATCAAGCTCGGGATCAGAAGGAAAGAGAAGCCCACCAGGGTCATGGCGTCGGCGACCCACTGGTGCGAACCATGTGCGTGGTAGATGAGGACACCGAAGAGGGATCTCCCCTCGTAGAGTGCGTCGGTCGGCCGGCCGACCTTCCATGCGCCGCCGGACAGGTCCACATGCTTGAAGCGAATGCGCCCGTCTTTGCTGGTGAAGTCTCCCGTCCAAGAGCATGAGCCAGACGGACCAGAGCTGCAGTTCTCGCTGGTGGCGACCGCGATCCCCATGGTTCCTTGCCCATGGGCGGCTCGTATCGAAGCGGGGAGCGCCCGAGATTCGTCGATTACGCCGCTAACTCCACCGGCAAATGCTGCCACGACGCACGCGCCCACTACCGAGAAACCTAATAGCCACTTCCACCTCACACGACGTATTATCGCACGTCACTGCGATTATCGGGGATCAGGATGCTGTAACCGTTGCCAGAGCGACTCGCGCTGGTGTTCGGCGCTGAAATAGGGAGGTCGGCGGTTCGATCCCGGCCTTGGCTACCATCTCTTACTCGCTTATTTCGCTGCACTTCAAGATCGAGGCCAGGCTGTCAGGCCGAACACCACCGCTGCGGCGGCTGTGGCCAGAAAGCCCCGCAGGGGCACGGCACCGACTGCGACGTTCCTACTGGCGACGCATGAGGAATGGCACTGGTGATCGCGCCTGCTGGCCAGGCATTGGCCCGCTTGGGGGCGTGCCGTCACAGGTCCTGACCTTTCTGGCAGGCCACAGCCGCCACTTATTCGATTAATGACCACCGTTCTGGCTCGGGCGTTGTTCGCTGCTGGGTGCCGGTTGCGCTCAGATCAGGTAATTCGTGGGGCTGGTGCCTGGCGGTATCTGCTGATTCCGGTTCCGAGGAACTGTGCGGCTCTTTCGTCTTGCGCAGATCCGTGCCTAGCGCTGACACTGCGCGCGCGGTGTGGCTTCTGACTGCCCCTCGGCTGATTCCCATGGCCGAGGCGATCTGGGCGTCAGACAACCCGGCGTAGTACCGGAGGACCAGAACCTCGCGCTGCCGCGGGGGAAGCGCCCTCAGCGCCGAGATCAGGGTGGGGCGGTCGGGCTGGATGACCGGTTCCTGCTGGGTGCCCGGCGCGTCAGGCCCGAGTTCCGGCGCGATCCTGCCAGCCGCCGCGCGGTGCCGCAGCACTGACCGGGACCGATTCACTACTGACCGGCGTAGGTAGGAGAGCGCATGGTCGCTGTCTCGCAGCATCCGCCACGCCGAGTGCATGGCGACGAACGAATCCTGGACGACTTCCTCCGCTGTGCCGGTGTCCTGCACCAGGAAGGCTACGAGCCTGACCAACGACCGGTAGTGCGCGCTGTAGAGGGCTGCCACCGCCCGGTCGGCATCCTGATCAGCCCGCACTGACATCGGGCCGATTGCCTGGATGGCATCAGGTGTGGTCTGGTCTTCGGTGGTGTGCTCGCGCAGCCAGGCCCGGTACCGGTCCAGGCCGACCGGGATGTCGTACCCGGCGCCGAACCAGGCCGACTGCAGCTCGGTGACTTGCTGGAAGAGCCGGGAGAGTACCTCGTCCTCGCGCGGGCCGCTGGTCCCGCGCCCGCCGGTCGTCATGACGATGCTCCTTCTGGGTCGTCGCTGGCAAATGGGTGGTCCGGTCCTAGCTGCGCGATGAGCTTGCGCCGTGCCCGGTGCAGATGCGTGCTTACTGTCTTCTCGGCCATGCCCAGGACCGCGGCGATCTCGCCTTGCTTCATGTCCTGCTGCCAGCGCAGCATCGCGACGGCGTGCTGCTTTTCCGGCATGGCCAGGATGATCTGCCAGCAACGCTCCAGCGCGATCGAAGAAAAGGCCTGTTCCGGAGGGTCAGCCGGGGTCTTCCGGTACCGGGCCTCAATCCGCGGCAGCCGGTCCCGGAAGGCGGCCTCGCGGCGGAAGGCGCTCACCGCCATGTTGGCGAGTGTCGCCCGTAGCCACCCGCAGCGCTGGTCATCGGCCAGGCACCGCAGGGTCGGCCAGGCCCGGCCTGCCGCCTCGAAGACGGCCTGGACGAGGTCATCAGCAAGCGCCCGGTCCCCGCGGGTCAGGACGCAGGCATACCCGAACAGGTCACGGGCATGAGCCGTGAAGCAGGCGGCGAGTTCCTCAGCGTCTCGCGCGGAGATCTTCTCATCACCCACCCAGGCCTCCACGGTGAGACCAGCCAGGCCCGCCACCGAAAACACCGCAACCACTGCCGCCGCATCCGGCCATGCGGCCACACTGAACGGGATGACGCCAACTGCAGGAGCCAGCCGAACCCGCCGCGCGACCGAGAAGAATCACGGCGGTAAGTCGTACAGCGGCCACGGAACCTTTACCGGATCCGGCCGCGGCGAGCAGTCGCATCACCTACGCCGTCCCACGGGCCACACAGGCACCTGAACTCAGACATGCTTGCCGTGATCCACGGCATCCCACGCAATGCTCGCCGTGTCACTTGCCGAGTCCTATGTGCTCAGCGAAGATGCGGATCATCGGCCCGTTCATTTCCGGTAGCCACGTCACCATCGCCATCACCGTCAGCGGACGCCACCCGGGCAGGCACGATCACCAGCGCCACGAGGCCGCCAATCACACCGATGATCGCCCCGACGAGCAGCCCCAGATCCATGCCGCTCACGAAGGCCACCCGGGCCAGGTGCGCCAGCGCTGCCCCGGACGGCCCCCCGATATGGGCCGCCACGCCCAGGGCACTGCCGACATCCCCCAGCACGGCCCGCATCACCGAGGCTGGCACATGGTACGGGGCCAGCGCTGTGGTCATCTTGCCCTGATAGCGGGTGGCGAGCAGGCTGCCCAGGACAGCCACCCCGAGCGCCCCGCCCACTTGCAGGAATGTGCCGTTGGTGGCCGAGCCGACCCCCGTGTGCTCCTGCGGTACCGAGCTCATCACCGATGCCGTGGCCGACGGGATGGCGAACCCGGCCCCGACGCCGAGCATGATCATCCCGGGCAGTACGTCGAGGTAGGTCGAGCCCACCGTGGCCCCGGATATCTGCCACAGTCCCGCCGCGATGATCAGCAGCCCGCCGGCCAGCGTGAGCTTGCTCCCGACCAGCCGCACGGTGACAGTAGAGAACGGTGCGATGACGGCGATCGCCGCGGCCGCGGGTACCACCCGCACCCCTGACTGCAGCGCTGTGTAGCCCAGCTGGAACTGAAGGAACTGGGTCAGCAGGAACAGCGAGCCGAACAGCCCGAACGTGACCAGTCCAACTGAGCAGATCGCGCCCGAGAAGCGCCGGTCGCGGAAGAAATGCAGGCTCAGCATCGGATGTGAGGTGACCCGCTCCCAGACCGCGAAGATGGTGAGAACGGCCACCCCGGCCACGCCAGCGCTGATCACCAGAGCTGACGACCATCCGCGGGCCGGCGCCTCGATGATGGCCCAGAGCACCAGGCCCAGGCCGGCGATGGACAGCAGCGCTCCAGCCAGGTCGGGCCGCTGGGCGGCCGGGTTCTTCGAGTCCGGCACCAGCGGGATGGCGCATGCGATACCGGCCACCGCGATCGGCACGTTGATGAGGAACACCGATCCCCACCAGAAGTGGGCCAGCAGCAAGCCCCCGATGATCGGGCCGAGGGCGATCCCGACGCCGCTCGTCCCGGCCCACAGCCCGATCGCCCGTTGCCGCTCACCCCGGTCGCGGAACATGTCGGTGATGATCGACAGGGTGGATGGCATCAGCAGCGCGGCCCCGATGCCCATGCTCGCCCGCGCGGCGATCAGCAGGCTCACCGACCCCGTGAAGGCCGCCCACGCGGAGCCGGCGGTGAACGCCACCAGGCCAGCCAGGAACGTCCGCTTACGGCCGACCCGGTCGGCCAGGCTGCCCGCAACCAGGAGCAGCCCGGCGAAGACCATGACGTAAGAGTCCACGATCCACTGGAGCTGGGTTGACGTGGCGTGCAAGTCGCGGACGAGCGTGGGCAGCGCGACATTGAGGACTGTGCTGTCCAGGTTCACCATCAGCAGCGAGACGCACAGCACGGACAGCGCCAGCCAGCGTCGGGGGGCTGGCTTCCCATCCCCCATGTGGGGGGCCGACGATAGCCGGATATCAGTAGCCATGATCCCAGTCAAGCGTCACCCGGCCGCACCAAACAGGGCCGGAGGACCGTGCCGATGGTCCCTGGTCCGCCCGGCGCTGACCGCCGTGATCATCTCGGGGCAGCTCCAGGCCACATTCGCCACGCCGCCGCAGCGGATCAGCGTCGTCCTGACGTCGGCCAAGGCGGTCGTCCGGATGCCAGCCAGCGCCCGTTATGCCGTCCGCAGCCAGGTCACCTCCGGCCAGATCCACGTCGGGGTCCCGCAGGCGATTGATGCGCACGTGTTTGACCATCCGTAGCTTGGCCGGGCACGATCATCCCTGAGGGCCCGGGATCGCCGTCGGCTGCCGCCCGCCAGCGCGCACGGTGCGGCTCTCGCAGCGGGCAGTATCGCGAATGAGCGGCATCGGCGGGCGAGCCAAACCGGGTGACAGAGTCCGGCCTGACGGCCGGGAGGGAGCTGATCGGGCGTGAGCATTCTGGGCACCCGGGTCCTGCGGACGGAGGATCCCGCCTTCCTGACTACCGGCGGCGTCTATACCGACGACATCGTGGACGAACGGCTGGCCGGCGCGTGTCACGTGTTCTTCGTCCGGTCCCCCGTCGCGCACGCGCGGATCCGGTCCATCGACGTCAGCGCCGCGCTGCGGGCACCCGGTGTCGTCGCCGCGTTCACCGGAGCCGACCTGGCCGACCTCCCGCTGCTGGCCCCGCCCATGGCCGGCATGATCAACGAGGGGATGAGCCAGCCGCTGCTCGCCCGCGACGCGGTGCGCTTCGTCGGCGAGCCGGTCGCCGTGGTCATCACGGATGACCCGTACCAGGGCGAGGACGCCGCGGAACTGGTTGACGCGGACTATGACCCGCTGCCGCCGGTGATCGACATGGCCGAGGCGGCCGCCGACGGCGGGCCTGTCGTGCTGTTTCCCGACGCCGGGACCAACGTCGCCGCGTCCTTTGGCGACGCGGCCGGGCTGAAAGCCGACTTGTTCGACGGCTGCGACGCCGTGGTCACCCGGGTGATCGTCAACCAGCGGGTCGCGCCCGCGCCGATGGAGACCCGTGCGACGGCCGCCGTCTGGGCCGACGATGGCCGGCTGACCGCGTGGATCCCGAACCAGGGGGCGCAGGGGACGCGCGGCGCCCTGGCGGCCATGCTCGGCATCGATCCGGCCGCCGTCCGGATCATCACCCCGGACGTGGGCGGCGCGTTCGGCGCCAAGTTCGGCGCTGACCCGGAGCACGCGGTGGTGTGCTGGGTGGCTCAGCGGCTCGGCCGGCCGGCGCGCTGGGCCGAGACCCGCAACGAGAACCTGGTGGCGATGACGCACGGCCGCGCGCAGCAGCAGACGGTGACGATCGGCGGCCGCCGGGATGGCACCGTGTCGGCGTACCGGCTGGAGATCCTGCAGGATGCCGGGGCCTACCCGAGGTTCGGGGCGTTCCTGCCGGCCCTGACGATTTTGATGGCGCCCGGGCCGTACGCATTCGGGCGCGCTGAGGCCGTCGGGAGGTCGGTGGTGACGAACACCACGCCGGTTGGCGCCTACCGCGGCGCGGGCCGGCCCGAGGCGACAGCCGCGGTGGAACGGGCCATCGACCTGTTCGCCGCCGAGATCGGCATGGACCCGGCCGAGGTGCGCCGCAAGAACCTGCTGCCCGCGTTCACCGAGCCGCACACGACCGCCTTCGGCGCGGTATATGACAGCGGCGATTACGCGACCGCGCTGGAGAAGGCACTCACCGCGGCCGGGTACCAGGACCTCCGGGACGATCAGGCGAAACGGCGCGCCGCCGGTGACGTGGTCCAGCTCGGCGTCGGCCTGTCCTGCTATGTGGAGATCACCGGCCCTGGGATGGAGGCGGGCGGCCCGCGCGAGAACGCCACGGTGGAGGTCCACCCCGACGGCCGCGCCACGATCCTGACCGGGACCTCCCCGCACGGGCAGGGCCACGCCACCGTGTGGGCGATGCTGGCCAGCGACGAGCTTGGTATCCCGGTTGACATGATCACCGTGAAATGGGGCGACACCGACCTGATCCCGGAAGGCGGCGGGACCGGCGGCTCGCGCAGCCTGCAGCAGGGCGGGGCCGCGGTGCAGCAAGCATCGCGGGAGCTGATCGAGGTCGCCCGGCAGCGCGCGGCCAGCGCGCTGGAGGCCAACCCGGCCGACCTGGTCTTCGACCCCGGGCGCGGCGCGTTCGCCGTGACCGGCGACCCGGAAGCTGCGGTGCCGCTGGCTCAGCTCGCCCATGCCGAGCGGCTGGTCGTGCGCACCGTGTTCACCGCGCCGGGCCCGACGTTCCCGTTCGGGGCGCACGTGGCGGTGGTTGAGGTGGACACGGAGACCGGCAAGGTGGTGTTGCGCCGGATGATCACCGTTGACGACGCTGGCACCGTGATTAACCCGCTGCTGGCCGAGGGCCAGCGGCACGGGGGCATCGCCCAGGGCGCGGCGCAGGCGTTCCTGGAAGAATTCCTTTATGACGCGGACGGCAACCCGCTGACCGCGAGCTTCGCCGACTACCCCTTCCTGTCGGCCACCGAGGTCCCCAGTTTCGAACTGGCCGACATGGCCACGCCGACCAGCTACAACCCGCTCGGGGCCAAGGGGATC
>CAYPQM010000218.1:0-8932 GCA_964412845.1 uncultured Streptosporangiaceae bacterium | reverse complement strand
TAGCCTCGATCTTTCGCGCGACTGGCATGCTGGCCTGAGTTGTTCGGCTGGTGGGTGATTTCCGGTGCCGGCCATGGCGGGCTGCCCGGCTGTCGCGCCGGGTGGGCGGGGTTCCATGGGCCCCGGGGTTTGTCCTTCCTGGTCGTAGGGGTGTTCCGGCCGGTCAGCCGGCGGGGAGGGCTTGCAGGCGGGCGATCGCGGCGGTGACCTCGTCAGCCCAGGGCCATCGTTCGGCGAGCCGTAGCCGCAGGCGGCGGCCGCTGCGCACGAGCCGCCCGGCGATGCTGAAAAGCCGCAGGCGCAGGCGTTTCGGTTCCCAGCGGCGGGCCTCGCCGGCGAGCGCGATCATCTGGGTCCAGGCGAGCAGGTCGCAGGCCAGGGCGACGATCTCGCACCAGGCCTGATTCTGGGCGTAGCCCTTGAGCGGTAGGTTCCGCAGCCCGGTGTCCTTCGCATTGCGGATCCGGTCCTCGCACCGCGCCCGCCGCCGGTGCCTTAGTTCCAGGTCCGCGAGCTGGCCTTTCCTCGTGTCGGTGGCCAGGGCGGTGAACCGGTGGCCGTCGATGTCGGTGAACCGCAGCTGCGCGCCGGGGTGCGGGCGCTCCTTGCGCACGATGACCCGCATTCCCGCAGGCCAGGAGGTCAGGTCGAGTAGCCCGGTGATGTCCGCGACCCACGCGCCGTCCCGGATCTCGCCGTCGCCGTCATAGGCCGGCGTCCACGCATCGGCGGGGACTTTCCCGATCGCGGCCTGCATGTCGCCGGTGATCGTCATGCCGGCCGAGTAGTGCAGCCGCCGTGACCTGGCCGTCAGCCATTCCAGGAACTCATGCGTCCCGCCGGCCGAGTCGGCGCGGACCAGGACCCTGCGGCGCAGGCGCCGGGGCAGCTGCGCCAGGGAGAGCCGGGTGGCCTCGATGTGGTCGGCGGCGGTGTTGCTGCCGGCGTTCCCGGGCCGCAGCATGATCGCGAGGGGCTCGCCGTTCCCGCCGGCACCGTGATCGGCCCAGGCGGTCATCGGATGGAAGCCGAAGGTCCGCTTCCAGGTAGGCATGGCCTGGTCTTTCTCCGAGTGGGCGATCACGATCGTCGCGTCCAGGTCGACCGTGACCAGGCTGCCGTCCGCGCCGGGCGCGTTCTGCCCGGCCAGCGCCCAGGCCCGTTCCCGGGCCGCGGCGCGGACGGCGCGGATCGCCTTCAGCGCCCGCGGCCCGTCCGCCGCCAGCGCCGTGACCAGCCGCGATACTACCGGGTCGGACGCGACCGGCCCCGCGAGGTCCGGCTGCTCCCGCAGTACCGCGATGTCGGCCAGGCAGTCCCCGCCCAGCGCGACCGCCGCGGCCAGGTCCGCGACGATCTTGCCCGGGTCGTGCACCGCCCGCGGCGCCCGCCACCGGGAAAGGCCGCGTGACAGGTTCCGGCCCAGGCCGGTGACCCGCAGCGTCTCCCACAGCAGGACCGCCCCGGCCTGGGAGACCATGCCCTTGCCGTCGGAGGACACCGTGACACGGGCAGTGCGTGCGCTATTCTTCACGTGAAAAGTGCCTTCGATGTGCGGCTGATAGGACCCTAGACAAGCCCTATTGTCCCAGGTCAAAGGCACTGTTTCATGCAAACGGACAGGCCGGCCTTATGCCAGTCGAAAGCCCGAGGCTAGTTAGACGGGGCCGTTGCCGCTGGCGCCGCCGGGCTCTTCCTCCAGGTACACGAGCCCGTTGCCGTCCGGGTCGGCGAAGAAGAACATCGGCGGGGAGCCGTCGAGGTGTACGACCTCTTCGTTGTGCAGCCTCGCGCCCGCCTGGCGAAGCCGCGCGTGTGCGGCCTCAGCGTTGGCTGTGCCCAGCCGCACGGCCATCGGGATCTCGCTGTCCGGAGGCAGTAGCACCAGGCCGACGCTCGACCCGGGTGGCACTACTTCCACCAGCCTGGCCCCGGGCCACACCTCGATGTCGGTGCGCAGTTCGCAGCCGAGCACCTCCGTGTAAAACGCCAGTGCCCGATCCTGATCGGCCACCGGGATCGACACGCTCTGGACTCTTGTTGTCATGGTCATGCTCGATAAGACCGGCGGCCGCCATAAAAATCATCGGAACCCCGCGTGGCGCGTCACGCCTTGCGGGCAACTCCGCCGTAGCAGTTGACCTCGGCGGGCGCCGGCGGGGGCCATTGCCTTCGGGCCAGTCCCTCCGACAGGCCCCGGCCCAGGCCGGTCACTCGCATCGTCTCCCACAGCAGGCCTGCACCCGCCTGGGACACCAGCCTCCGGCCGTCAGCAGACACCGCCACCCGGGCAGCCCGTGCGCTATTCTTCACCTGAAAAGTGCCTTTGACTCAGGGCGGACAGGACCTTAGACAAGCCCAATTGCCCCAGCTCAAAGGCACTTTTTCATTTGAACGGCGAGGCTGGGCTAATCCCAGACGAAAGCCCGAGGTTAGCGCGTAAGGGTCACGGCGCATAGGGGTCACGGCCAGTGAGGCCGAGCAGGCGGTCGAGCAGCGGGGCATCGGCGGGTACCGGCACCGCGGCCGGAAAGACCCCGATGGCGCGCCACTCCTCGGCATGCGGGCTGATCTCCTCCCAGATGCCTTGGACCAGGTCCGCTGGCAACCCGGAATCCACGCCGACGACCCGCGCGATATCGCGGGCTGGCCAGGAGCTTTCGCGGGCCAGGATTGTCTGAGTGTGCGGCCTGGTTTGCGGCCCGTGACCCGGTGTCGCTACAGCGTCGATGGACCAGATGCCCTGGCTTCTCGCGCCCATCACATGTCAGTGCATTCCCGGCCGGATGAAGCCGCCTTCGTAGGCGACGATGACGGCTTGGACTCGGTCTCGGATGCCAAGCTTGGTCAGAACTCGTCCGACGTGGCTTTTCACTGTGCCTTCACTGAGGTGCATCCGCTGAGCGATCTCGGCGTTGGACAGTCCCCGCGCGATGAGTCCGAGTACCTCACGTTCGCGGGGAGTGAGCTCGTCGAGCTTGGATTGATCAGGTGGATCGGTAGCCCCCGCGGTGGGCAGGAAGCGTTCGACCAGCCGCCGGGTGGCGGCGGGAGCGACCACCGAGTCACCGGCCGCCACCGCTCTCAGCGCAGACAGGAGGTCGCTGGCCAGCGTGTCCTTGAGCAGGAATCCGCTTGCTCCGGCCCGGAGCGAGGCGTACACGTATTCGTCTAGGTCGAAGGTGGTCAGGATGAGGATCTTGGGGGCTGTGGGTCCTTGATTGCGCTGGCGGATCCGCTTGGTGGCCTCGACTCCGTTCATGCGCGGCATCCGGACGTCCATGACGATCACGTCGGGCCGGGCCGTTCGGGTCAGTTCGGTTGCTTCGTGGCCGTCCCTAGCTTCTCCTACCACCTCGATGTCGTCGGCGCCTTCGAGGATCATCCGAAATCCGGTGCGGACGAGAGCCTGGTCGTCGACCAGCAGCACCCTGATGGTCATCGCAGAGGCGTTCGTGTTGGCAGCACCGCCGTGACCCGGAAGCTGCCGTTGGCCGCGCTGATCGATAGCTGGCCGCCGAGGTTTGATGCCCGTTCGTGCATTCCGCGTAGTCCCCGGCCCGGCGGATCACCGTCACGGTAGCCCGGGGCCTTGTTCTCCATTTCAATTTCCATCCTGTCCGGGTGGTATCGAATGCGCACTGTTGCGGTAGCCGCCGGGCCAGCGTGCTTGAGAACGTTGGTCAGTCCTTCTTGGATGATGCGGAACGCCGCCAGGTCCACCGTGGGCTGCAAGGCGGCGGGACCGCCTTCGACGCACAGGTCCACGTGCAGTTTGGCTTCGCGGACCCGGTCAAGCAACTCGGGCAGCCGAGCGAGCCCGGGCAGAGGTTCCATCGCCAGCTCTGCCTCAAGCGTGTTGTCCGATGCGTTGAAAACGGTGCGGATCTCCGACAGGCACTCCCGGCCGGCAGTCACGATCGTCTCGAGTGCGCGCCGGCTGCGTTCCGGATCCCGGTCCAGCACGGTCGCGGCGCCTTGCGCCTGGATGACGATGACGCTGACCGCGTGAGCGACCACATCATGCAGCTCGCGGCTGATCCGCTCCCGCTCCTCGGCGGCGGCCAGCCGAGCCTGGCGGTCCCGTTCCGCTTGCAGGTCCGCCGCTCGCAGTTCGAGATCGCGAAAGCGCTCACGCCGGTTGCGCAGGACCAGGCCGCCCAGCCAGAAGGCGACTAGGACGAGAGCGAGAACGACGAGGCCGCCCCAAGCGGTCGGCGAGGTCACGACCGGTCCATGGGCTCGTTTCAGGTTCTCGATCTGCTGCGGCGATAGGGCTTTGAAAGCCCCCGGGTTGCTGTGAAAGGCCACCAGTACGTAGGTGCTCCAGCCGGCCGCCGCAGCCAATGAGGCGATCAAGCTGGTGATGGTCATCCGGCGGGATGCATTAGCCGCCATCGAGCCCAATGCGATGGGCGCCGCGAGGTCCACCGGCAGCGGGGGATAACCGGCGTTCATGTGCGCCAACGTGGCGAGCACTGCCGCCGATAGCGCGATCACCGGCCAGCGGAGGCACAGGATGACGGCGACCTCTAGCACTGCGGCCGCTGCCCACCACAACGGCACGGCGGCGGCCAGGTGACCAGGCATCGGCGACACGGCGACCTCGTCGCGTAGCGCGACGGTGGCCGCCAGCAGCAGGCTGGCGGCCGCCACGGCAAGTACCGCCGGGCGGCTGAGCCACCGGTCGAGACGAGTGAGCGCCATCATATGGATGAACGCTACGCTGGCGGGGCCGCCGCGGAATCTGCCTAAGGTCGCAACCCGGACTCGGCCTTAAGTGATAGGCGGCAGCACAATCCTGCCGTCGAACCTGGCCTTAGTGCCGATACAAGTGCGGACCAGCGGCGGATGCCCGGCCCTGCCGCCGGCCCGCACGCTGGCCGGCATGAACATCACCTCGCTTGCCGCGCGGCGGGCCAGCCGCCGCCTGCCCAGATCACCGATTGCCGCGATGGCCGTCCTGGTGGCACTCGCCGCCGGTTGCGGTTCAGCGCACCCGCGGTCCGCTGCTGGCAGTAGCGGACCAGCGCCGGGCCGCGCTGTGGTGGTCTGGCAGCAGTTCGTGTCCTGCGCGCGGAGCCATGGCCTCCCGGGCCTGCCCGATCCAACCGTGGACAGTCAGGGGGTCGCGTCGTTTCCCGGCGCCAACGCCCAGAACGGCTGGGACCACCCAACTGACGTGCCGGCCGTCCAGCAGGCCTGCGGGCCCATACTCGACCGGCTGCCTGGCGCCAGCCCGGCCCCTGTGCCGCCGGACTCGGCGCAGTTCCAGCTCCTGCTCTCCTTCGCCCGTTGCATGCGACACGGCGGAATCACCGACTGGCCAGACCCAAACGCGAAAGGGCTGTTCCCGCTCGATCAGCACCTGCAAGCGCTTGGGAAGCGCGGCGTCTACCCGCAGCTCCAGCACTGCAAGCAGGCCAATCCAGGCGTGCAGCCCCTGCTGCACGTCATCCAGGGGCCGTGACCACATGAGGTCACGAAGCGTCCTGATTCTCATGGCCGCCGGTGGCCTGGCCGCCGCCTGCTGGCTCACGGTGGCCCGCGCCGCGAGTTCCACCTCGGCGGCGTTGGCGCCGGCGCCAACGGCCCTGGCCCGGGTGATACGCACGGATATCATCACTCGTCAGCAGATCCCGGGCGTGGCTGGATTCGAGTCCAGCTACACCCTGGTGAGTGAGCTGGGCGGGATTGTCACCCACCTGCCGGCCCCTGCGCAGATCATCGGACGCGGGCAGCCGCTGTTCGCGGTAGACGACCGGCCGGTCCCGCTTCTGTTTGGCCCTGTCCCGGCCTGGCGCGATTTCAGCCTGGGTATGACCCAGGGCCCGGACGTAGCGGAACTGAACGTCAACCTCCGGCGCCTCGATCCGGCTGGCCTGGCCGCATTGGGGAACGGCACCCACTTCAGCTGGGCCACAGCCGCCGCCATATCGCACTGGCAGGGCACCCTTGGCCTGGCGCAGACCGGCCAGCTCGCCCTCGGCCAGGTCGCCTTCCTGCCTGGGCCAGTGCGGGTCGACAGCGTGCTGGCTACGGCAGGAGCCCCGCTGACGCCGGGAACAGCAGTGTTGACCCTTACCTCGACGGCCCCAGTCGTGCAGGCCTCCCTCGATGCCGGAAGCCGGCAACTTGTGCACCCCGGCGACCGGGTGCTGGTCACGCTGCCCAGTGGGACCACCACGACCGGCGCAGTGGCCTCCGTTGGGGAACCGTCCCAGACCGTGGCGAGCGGCACGGCCGGGGGGAGCGCAACAGCGGGCAACGCGGCGGGCGGGGCGCCCCCGTCAGCCACTATCCCGGTCACCGTCAGGCTTGATCACCCGCGGGACCTGACTGGCTTGGATCAGGCACCAGTCCAGGTTTCCATCACCACCGCCGAACACGACGGCGTGCTGGCGGTGCCCATCACCGCGCTGCTCGCCGGTCCGGGCGGCGGCTACTACGTCCAGGCAGGCGCGGGTCAGCGAAGCCGCCGGATCGCGGTTACCCTCGGCCTGTTCGACGACACCGCCGGCCTGGTCGAGATCGCTGCTCCCGGTCTAACCCAGGGGACACTGGTCGAGGTGCCTGCGGAATGAGCCTCGCCGCCGAACCTGCTGGATCACCCACTCAGCCGTGGCCGCCACTGCTGCGCCTCACTGACGTCTGCAAGGAGTACCCAGGAGACCCCCCCGTCCGGTCGCTGAACGGGGTGAGCCTCCAGGTCGGTTCCGGTGAACTGGTGGCCGTTGTCGGCCCATCCGGATCCGGCAAGACGACCCTGCTGCACCTGATGGCCGCGCTTGACCGCCCGACCGCCGGCTCAGTCCGCATCGCCGGTCAAGATGTCGGCGGACTTACCGACGGTCAGCTGTCCGGCCTGAGATCCCGTCACATCGGCGTGATCTTCCAGCAGTTCTTCCTCCTCGAAACGCGAACAGCCTTGGACAACGTCGCCACCGGGCTGCTCTACCGGGGAGTGCCAGGACCGGAACGCCGCCGGCTGGCAGCAGTCGCGCTCAGGCAGGTCGGGCTGGAGCAGCGGGCCCGCCACCGGCCCGGCCAGCTATCGGGTGGTGAACGGCAGCGGGTCGCCGTCGCGCGGGCGCTGGTCGGCGAGCCAGCCCTCATTCTCGCCGACGAGCCCACCGGCAACCTCGACAGTCGCGCGGGCGCCGGGCTGCTCACCCTCCTGCAGCAGCTCAACGGCCAAGGAGCCACGCTCGTCGTGGTCACCCACGATCAGCGGGTGGCAGCCGCGATGCACCGTCAGGTCGAGCTCAGAGACGGCGAAATTGTCTCCGACGCCCGGAAGCAGCTACCATGACCGGCCACGACACGAGCGCCGCGTCCCGGTGCCGATTCGGGGACCTGCTGATAACCGCTGTGGCCGGCATCTTGACCCGGCGGTTGCGGGCGGCCCTCGCGATGCTCGGCATCGCCATCGGAATCGCGTCGATCGTCACCGTGGTCGGCGTCACCCAGTCCAGCGAAGCCAGCCTGCTCGGCCAGATCGACCAGCTGGGAACCAACCTGCTCACCGTCGTCAACGGGCAGACACTCTCCGGCCAGGAAGCCGAGCTGCCCGCCACCGCGACCGGCATGATCGGCCGCATCCCCGGAGTGGAACACGTCGCCCCAACCGCGGAACTCGGCAGTCTGAACGTCTACCGCACCGACAAGGTACCTGCCACCCAGACCGGCGGGCTCGCCGTCCGCGCGGCCGACCGGTCACTGCTGGCCACGCTAGGCGCCCACATCATCCAGGGCAGCTTTCTTAACTCGGCGACCGCCCGCTACCCGGCGGTGGTGCTCGGCTACCAAGCCGCCATCACGCTCGGCATCACCGACCCGGGCCAGGCCAGCCGGGTATGGATCGGTGGCCGATGGTTCTACGTCACCGGCGTGCTTGGCCCCGTCCCACTCGCCCCGGAAATTGACCGCTCCGCGCTGATCGGCTTCCAGCAAGCGCAGACGCTTGGATACAACGGGCATCCCAGCCACATCTACCTTCGCACCGACCCAGCCCGGGTGACGAGCGTCGCATCGGTGCTGGCCGCAGCCACCGACCCGGAGCATCCCGAACAAGTGCAAGCCAGCCGCCCATCCGACGCGCTGACCGCCCGGCTGCTGATAGTCCAATCGTCGACCGCCCTGTACATCGGCCTCGGCGCGGTCGCTCTGCTAGTGGCCGCGGTCGGTGTGGCCAACGTCATGGTCATCTCGGTGCTGGAGCGCCGGTTCGAGATCGGCCTTCGTCGTGCCCTCGGCGCAGCCCGGCGCCACGTCGCGGCGCAATTCGTGGCCGAGTCGGTCCTGCTCGCGGCCGGTGGCGGCCTGAGCGGTGTCAGCATCGGCGTCGGCATCACCGCCACTGCCGCCCACGCCAACCACTGGCCGCTTTCGATACCGGCAAGCGCTGTCGGCGGCGCCGTCGCTATCGGGCTCGGCGTCGGTGTCGTGGCAGGCGTCTACCCAGCACTCAAAGCAGCCATGCTGCAGCCCACCGAAGCACTCCGCGCGGCCTGAGAGCCCGGTGACCAGCTGAAAGTGGCCGGCTAGGTCGTGCCGCGTCTTGGCTGCCCGAAGGGCTTCGCAGGTCGCCGCCGAGCGCGCTTCGGCTGTGAGTGGCTGGCACTCGCGCTGTCATGGGTTCGGCAGGGGGCGCGGGCCGGCTGCCAGCGCGGCAGCTTGGGGTGGCATTGGCTAGCCATGGGTTGCCAGCCGTTGCCGCGCAACCAGACAGATGCCGCCTGAACCAGCATCTAACCAGGCAGCACACTCAGCCGATCCTGGCCAGCGGAAGCTTCTGGCCAGTCACCTACATTCGTGTCTCACACCCCTGACGAACTCGATCCGGAACTCGGCACCGTGATGGCGGACCTAGCTGGGCTAGTAGGCGCGGCCGAAGATGAGGCGTTTGCCGTAGGCGGACGGCTGACCGCAC
>CAYPQM010000217.1:0-8940 GCA_964412845.1 uncultured Streptosporangiaceae bacterium | reverse complement strand
AAGGGCGTCTCCGGCTACATCGGCGACGGGTCCAACCGCTGGCCCGCCGTGCACCGGCTCGATTCCGCGCATCTCTTCCGCCTGGCGCTGGAGAACGCCCCGGCAGGGTCGACGCTGCACGCGGTCGCCGACGAGGGCGTGCCGATCCGCGACATCGCCGAAGTGATCGGGCGGCATCTCGACCTCCCCGTGGTCTCCATCTCCCCCGAGGACGCAGCCGGGCACTTCACCTGGCTGGCCGGCTTCCTCGCGGTCGACAGCCCGGCCTCCAGCACGCTGACCCGCGAGCTACTGGGATGGCACCCGACCCAGCCCGGGCTCATCGACGATCTCGACAAGGGCCACTACTTCGACAACCCATCCGCATGACCTAGCCGCGGACACCGCACAGGTCACTGATTCGACCCGCAGGCGCCACCGCAGTCGCGTATGCCAGGCTGGCCCAGAGCACGGGAAGAAGCACGCCGCCGCCGCCGGAGAGAAGGGCTGACTGTCGTGCGCTGGACCATCCACGGGACCCGCGACGTCTACGCCAGCGAATGGGTCAGGGTCTCCCTCGACGACGTCGAGATCCCCGGCGAGCGGCGGTTCGAGCACCACGTCGTGCATTTCCCCCGCGCCTCGGTGACCGGCATCGTGACCGACCGGCACGACCGGGTCCTGCTGATCCGGCGGCACCGGTTCATCACCGGCACCTGGGGCTGGGAAGTACCCGCCGGATGGACGGACCCGGGCGAGGACCTCACCGACGCGATCCGGCGGGAAATCGAGGAGGAAACCGGGCACCGCCCCGGCCCCATCCGGCCCATGACCGCCTACAACGCCCTCAGCGGGATCAGCGACATGCGCTTCACCGCGTTCCTCGCCGACGGCGCCGAGCACATCGGCCCGCCCACCGACCCCGGCGAATCCAGCCAGGTCGAATGGGTCCCACTCACCGACGTGCCCAGGCTCGCCGCCAGCGGGCAGATCCAGGACGGCCCCTCGCTGACGGCGCTCACCTACTACCTGGCCATCGAACGGGCACGCTGAACGACCCCGCGCAAAACGCGGAACGCCCGGTCAGTCCCGGAGTTTGCGGAGGATGCGGGCGAGGTGGGCGCGGTCGGCCGGGCTGAGCCGGTCGAAGGCCCGCTCGGTCTCGGTTCCGCGGGCCGCCCGGATCGCGTCGAAGACGCTCGTGCCGTGCCCGGTCAGCTCGACCAGGGTGGCCCGCCGGTCATCGGGATCGGGCCGCCGCTGCACCAGGCCCCGGGTTTCGAGGGCGTCGACGACCTCGGTGGCCGAGCGCGCCGCGATGTGCAGATGATCCGCAAGCTCCGACAGGCGCATCACCCCATGGCGCCGCAGCACGCGCAGCGCCCTCATGTGCGCGGGGGTGATGTCCCAGGGAGCCAGGGTCTCCTGGGACGTCTCGCGCAGCTGGCGCGCCACCGACCAGAAGGCTTCCGACAGCGTCTCGTCACCGCCGGCGTCGGGCCGGCCCGTCGTCTCACGGTCCCGGGTCACCGGAATAGCGTATCAGCGATTCCTGTTGTAGCCTCATATTGAGGCAACCTCAGCAGTTGCCTTCTCCCCGGGGGCCTGCGCGTCCGAGCGCGAGCCCTCCCGACCGAATCGAGCAACCTCTTGGTGTCAGCACACACGAATCAAGACGTCAGAAGCACTGGCCGGACCCGCGGCGCGAGAACGGTCACGCCCGCCGAGAAGGCGCAGGCCCGCGAGGTGTCCCTGCGCCGGATCGGGCAGCTTTTCACCCCGCACCGCTGGAAGCTGGCGATCGTCACCGCGATCATCGCCGCCTCCTCCGTCGTCGGGCTGGCCTCACCATTCCTGCTCCGCGCGATCATCGACACCGCCCTGCCCGCCAGGAACCTCCGGCTGCTGGTCTGGCTGGTGGCCGGCATGGTCGCCGTCGCCGCCGTGACCTCGGCCTTCGGCGTCATCCAGACCTGGATCAGCACGAAGGTCGGCCAGCAGGTCATGCACGGGCTGCGCACCAGCGTCTTCGCCCACCTGCAGCGGCAGTCGATCGCTTTCTTCACCCGGACCCGCACCGGCGAGGTCCAGTCCCGCATCACCAACGACATCGGTGGCATGGAATCGGTCGTGACCTCGACCGCGACCTCAATCGCCGCCAACTTCACCACCGCGATAGCCACCGCCGTGGCCATGGCCGCCATGTCGTGGCGGCTGTCGCTCATCTCGCTGGTCGTCATGCCGCCGGCGATCTACCTGACCCGCAAGGTCGCCCGGATGCGCCGGGCCATCACCACGCAACAGCAGCGCGAACTGGCCAACCTCAACGTCACGATCGAGGAAGGTCTGTCGATCAACGCTGTCCAGCTGGCCAAGACGATGGGCACCGGCCCGTCCCTCGTGCAGCGGTTCACTGCCTCCTCGGCCCGCCTGATCGACCTGGAGCTGCGCTCCCAGCTCGCCGGACGGTGGCGGATGGCCTCGCTGAGCGTCATCTTCGCCGCGATCCCCGCGATCATCTACCTGGCTGCTGGCCTGCCGGTCACCGCCGGCGCGATGACCATCGGCACCCTGATCGCCTTCACCACCCTGCAGAACGGCCTCTTCCGGCCGCTGACCGGCCTGCTCAACACGAGCGTCTCGGTGATCAGCTCGCTGGCGCTGTTCGCGCGGATCTTCGAGTACCTCGACCTGCCCGTCGACATCAATGACCCCGCCCGCCCGGTCGCGGTCGATCCAGCCCGGGTCACCGGGCACGTCCGCCTCACCGGGGTCAGCTTCACGTATCCCGGCGCCGACCGGGCCGCCGTTACCGGCGTCGACCTGGACGTGCCGGCCGGCAGCACGCTGGCCCTGGTCGGCGAGACCGGATCAGGCAAGACCACCCTCGCCGCACTGATCGCCCGCCTGTATGACCCGACCAGCGGCAGCGTCCGGATCGACGGCACCGACCTGCGCGACATGCGGCTCGCTGACCTGGCCGCGATCGTGGGCGTGGTCAGCCAGGAGACCTACCTGCTGCACACGACGGTGCGGGAGAACCTGCGCTACGCCAAACCCGGTGCCGCCGACGCCCAGATCGAGGACGCGGCCCGCGCCGCTCAGATCCATGACCTGATCGCCGGGCTGCCCGACGGTTACGACACCATGGTCGGCTCCCGCGGCCACCGCTTCTCCGGCGGTGAGAAGCAGCGCATCGCCATCGCCCGGACCCTGCTGCGTGACCCGCGCGTGCTGGTGCTGGACGAGGCCACCAGCGCCCTGGACACCGAGACCGAGCGCGCCGTCCAGCAGGCATTCGATGTCCTCGCCCGGGGCCGCACCACCATCACCATCGCGCACCGGCTGTCCACCGTGCGTGACGCCGACCAGATCGCGGTCCTCGATCATGGCCGCATCGTCGAAGCAGGCACCCACTCCAGCCTCATCGCCGGCCACGGCCGCTACGCCGGCCTCGCCGCCTAGACCTGAGAGGATCGCGGCATGGCCCACATCGATCCGCTCCTGGAACGCAACAAGCACTTCGTGAGTACCCCGCTGGCACCGGCGCCAGAGCACTCCTGATGTGTGACCCGCCAGCAGATCCGGGCCAGGCCGGCCCGGCCGTTCCGCGCCCCGCCCCCGGATCCGCGGTCGATCCGATCGCGCTGGAGCCGGTCGACGAGATCGTGATCACGACCCTCGTCGACAACGTGTACGACGCTCTGCTGACCGGCGACGGACGCACCACGCGAGCACCTTTCAGCGCCGGCCTCGCCCCGGCCCCGCAGTTCGAGACCGGGTCCACGACGGTCGGGCTGATGGCCGAGCACGGGTTCTCCGCGCTGGTCAGCGTGCGCCGCGGCCGCACCACGACCACGCTGCTTTTCGATACCGGCCTGTCCCCCGACGCGATGGTCACCAACGCCGGCCGGCTCGGCGCCGACCTGTCCCAGATCCAGGCGGTGGTCCTCAGCCACGGCCACTTCGACCACGCCGGCGGCCTCGCCGGGCTGGCCGGAAAGCAGGGGGCCCGGTCGCTGCCGATGGTGGTCCACCCGATGATCTGGACCCGCCGGCGCCTGGCGGTGCCCGGCCGCGAGCCCGACGAGCTGCCTACCCTGAGCAAGCGGGCCCTGGAGGGCGAGGGCTTCGCGGTGATCGAGCGCCGGGAACCCTCGCTGCTTGTGGACGACTGCGTCCTGATCACCGGAGAGGTCGATCGAACCACTGAATTCGAGCACGGTATGCCGGCTGCCCATCAGCAGTGGACCGGCTCAGCGTGGCAGCACGACCCGCTGGTCCTCGACGATCAGGCCCTCGTCGCCCACGTACGGGGCCGCGGCCTCGTGGTGCTGACCGGCTGCGGGCACGCCGGTGCCGTCAACATCGTGCGGCACGCGCAGCGGCTCACCGCCGTCCCGGCCCTGCACGCCCTGCTCGGCGGCCTGCACCTCAGCGGCCCCGCGTTCGAGCCCATCATCGATCGCACGGTGGACGCGCTCACCCAGATGACTCCCGGGCTCGTCGTGCCCGGGCACTGCACCGGCTGGCGCGCCCAGCATGCCCTGGCGGCGGCCATGCCGGATGCCTGGGTCGCGGGCAGCAGCGGCTCGTCATTCCGGCTCGCCGCCGCCTGACCCGGCAACCCGCTCGTCCACCGGGGCATATCCGGTCGTTCCGGCCCCTCTTCTGCGTGTCCTGACTAATTACTGCCAATTCCCGCAGATATCGCCCTGCCGTCCGGGCGGGGCCGCTGCCGAGTCTATGATCAGCGATGCAGCGATGGGATTACTGGACGTCCAGTAACAAATGGATATTTCGAGGGGGATCCATGGGCTCTTTTATCAGACTATCGGGCATTATGGCGGTGGCCGGCGCGCTCGCGGGCACGGCACTTATGGCGGCGCCCGCGGCCCAGGCGACGACCAGCCCGCCAGGGACCATCATGGTGCCGTGCGCCCCAAACGCCCTGGCCGCAGCGATCACCACGGCCAATCTCAGCCTCACCACCACCACGCTGGTCCTCCCCTGGAACTGCACCTACAACATCACGACCCCCGCGACCGTCAGCGACGGCCTGCCGGTGATCACCGGGCATATCAACCTGATGGGCGCGAACACGGTGATCAGGCGCACCCCGCTCACGATCGCAGCATTCCGCATCCTGGATGTGGCCGTCGGCGGGTCGCTCAGCCTGACTAACATCTCCGTTCAGAATGGCAGTACCACTGGTCTTGGCGGCGGCATTCAGAACGCGGGCACCCTCCAGCTCAGCCAAGTCACTCTTTCCGGGAACACGGCGGGTAACGGTGGCGGGCTGGCGAATGCCGCAGCCGCAACCGCGAATATCTTCAATACCGTGTTCGACGGAAACACGACAACCGGCGTCGGCGGCGGCGGCATCATCAACTCGGGCACGCTGACAATGGCCGGAAGCACTCTCTCCGGGAACCACGCGCCGATCAATGGTGGTGGTCTTAACACCCAGTCGTCTGGCATATCCCAAATACGCCTGAGCAACTTCCTCCGCAACGTGTCCGGAGGTCTCGGGGGCGGGATATCCAACCTCGGCACCACAACCCTCCAGGACACCCGGGTGCAACTGAACACGGGATCCAGCGGCGGCGGAATCGCCACCGGGAACGCCAACCTCACCCTGCGCAGATCGACCGTCACGAACAACAGCCCAGATAACTGCAACCCGCTGAACACCGTCCCGGGCTGCGTCAACTGACCGCGACCGGCCAGGCGGGAACGAGCACAGAACACGCCGGGGCGGAGTGGCGGTGTCCCGCCACTCCGCCCCCGGCGGATCAGCACGGGACGGCCACGCCCGCGGGTAAGCCGGCATCGGCCGCCCGCCGCGGCCCCGCGCTCAGCTCCGGGTGCCGCGGGCCCCACTCGGCACGACCTCGGCGGCCAGCTTGGCGGCCCAGTCGCGCGCCCGGGTGGTCTCCTGCGGATCCAGCCGGTCCTGCTTCGTCACCAGGAAGCTCTCCGGCTCGGCGATGACGTCGAAGCCGTGCGCGCGGAGCGCACGGGCCACTCCCTTGGATGCCCGGCCGGTCAGCGCGGCAGGCGCGTGCAGCCTGGTATCGAAGGCGGCCGCCTTGGCCGGGTAGTGGCCGAGCGAGTCGAACCACTCGCGCAGCCCTGGACCGAGCGCGTCTGGCTCGACCTTCAGGGGGCTGGCCGGCTCATTCGCGGCCTCGACCGCCGCCTTGCGGGTAGCGGCCCGGCTCATGCCGTGCACGTGCGTCGGCCCGCCGACGACCACCAGGCCGACATCGGCGAGAACCGCCGGGCTGGCCTCTGACACGGGAACCACGCTGACATCGAAGGCAGGCCCGAGCCCGGCTCCAATGGCCTCGGCCACCTGGTGCGTGTTGCCGTACATCGACTCGTAGACGACCACTGCCCGCATGGTTGTCACCTCTAGTCTTTCGCTCGCTTTTCACCTCCACGGTGCTACGCCGACCCCAGCGCCAGTAGGGCCGAACGTCACCCAGGCCGGCCCCGGCCGAGGGCGGCGCGGGTATGCCGCTTGTCCGCCGGCGAACTCGCAGCCCGGTTCATCGCGCCCGCGCATCGGACCGGCGCTGGAGGTAGCGAGCGATTTTCGCTGCCTTACCGCAGTCATCCATGCTGCACCACCGCCGGCTGCCGTTCTTGCTGTGATCGATGAACAAGAACCGGCACGCGTGACAGGGCTTGATGTGCTCGGCCGGCCCGCTGGTCAGCAGCTCGATCGCCGCCGCGACGATGGGCCATAGCGGGGCGAGCAGGCCACTGCCGGGATCCCACCGCCAGGCGCAGCCGTCCGTGCCGCTGACGAGTTGCCCGTGGGCGAGCGCCTCGAGGTAGGCGAGCTGCATCCGCCGCAGGACCGGGTCCGGGGGTGCTGTGCCATCGGCGACGGCGAGGAAAGTCTCATACATGTCGTCGCGGCACGCCTGCACCCGGGCGAATGCCCCGGCTGCGGCCGTGCGCTGCGCCGGATCGATGAGCGTCGCGCCAGCAGTCGTCAGGCCGATGTGATGGCTCCATGCCGCGAAGTCCTCGTAGCTGGTCAGCCACTCGGTGCCGGCCGCCCCGTGCCTGGGCCCGCTGCGGGTGTTGACGAAGTCCAGCGCCAGGCTGCCGCCGACCACCCGCAGGTCGGCGAGAGATGGCTGCGCCCCAGTTGTTTCCATCAATCTTGATTATACCGGACTCCCCCTCCTCCGTGATGCCGACGCGGACTGAGGGTTTGGCCTTCGTGTTACCATCAAAAAGTACTTTGAAGGAAACAGGCAATCGAAGGAGTCGGCGATGTCCACGAACGGCTACACGATCTACTACGTGGAGCGCGCCAAGACCCGGGCCGAGCAGCGGGCGGCTGACGCTCAGCTCGGCCGGCGTGCCGCCGCGGTCGCCCAGTTGTGCCGTTCGCTCGCCAGGCCGGTGCGTGCCCTTCGCCACCGGTCCAGCCCAGGTCCGGCGGCACGGCCGGCCTGCGCGTCGGCCAGCAACGGCGGCTAGCCGTCCCGTCTCCAGTGAGACCCCGCTGAAACGGAGGGCGGCGGCCTGCCCGCCGGGGGCGATTAGGGTGTGTCTCGTGGATCTTGGCCGCCCGCGGCAGGCGGAAGATCCGCGAGACACACCCCGGAGAGGCACGCCGGTGATGCCCGATCTCTCGTTGTTCCCGCCGTCAGCCAGCATTGACGGCCCGGACCTCCGGGTCGGCGGCTGCCTGCTCGGCGAGCTGGCCAGCCGGTTCGGGACCCCAGCCTTCGTGCTCGACGAGCAGGCACTGCGGGCGCGGGCCCAGGAGTATCTCCGCGCGTTCACCAGCAGGCATGCCCGGACCCAGGTCTGCTTCGCGGCGAAGGCCTATCCCTCGGCGTCGGTCATCAGGGTCCTCGGCCAGAAGGGCGTGGGATGCGACGTTGTCGGCGCAGGTGAATTGCGCATCGCCCTGGCCGCGGGGGTTGATCCGGCCGGGATCGTCATGCATGGCAACGCCAAGAGTGACGACGACATCCAGGCCGCCCTCGACGCGCGCATCAGGTACATCGTGGTGGACGGGTTCGATGACATCGACCGGATCGGCAAGCTCGCCCGCGACCGCACGCCGGTGCTGCTGCGGGTCAGCCCCGGGATCGACTCAGCGACGCACGCGGCGCTGGCCACCGGCGGCGCGGAGTCCAAATTCGGGATACCTGTCGAGCAGGTACCGGACGCGATCGCCCGGATGCGCGCCGTGCCCGCGATCGACCTGCGGGGACTGCACGCGCACATCGGCTCGCAGATTCTCACCCTGGACCAGTTCGAGGCCGAGGTCGCCGCCCTGGCCAGCCTGGAGCGGTTCGGCGTCTACGACTTCGGCGGCGGGCTGGGCGTGCGCTACCTGCCGGGGGACGTGGCGCCGAGCATCGACGCGTACGCCGAGCGGCTGGTCGCGGCGGCCCACCGCCATCTCGGGCCGGACATCGACCTGCTGATCGAGCCGGGCCGGTCGCTGGTCGCCCCCATCGGCCTGACGCTCTACCGCGTGGTCACCATCAAGCGGGCGCGCCGGGTGCACGTCGCGGTCGACGGCGGGATGGGTGACAACCTGGAACCCTCGCTGTACGGCCAGCGTTTCGCCCCGGTCGTGGTGGGCCGGTGGGAGGACCGGACCGTGCTCGCCGACCTGGTCGGGCGGCACTGCGAATCAGGTGACGTCATCACGCCTGACGTCAGGCTGGCCGACCCGCACCTCGGGGACCTCATCGCGGTCCCGGTGACCGGCGCGTACTGCTTCACCATGGCGAACAACTACAACGCCGCCCTGCGGCCGCCGGTCATCCTGTGTGCCAACGGGACAGCCCGGCTCGGGGTCAGGCGCGAGACGTACGCGGACCTGATGGCCCGCGAGGTCATCTGACGCTCGCCGTCAGGCCTGGCCGCGTGCAGTTTTCATCTCATCCCCGGTGACCGGCGCCGGCCAGCTCCGGC
>CAYPQM010000216.1:0-9155 GCA_964412845.1 uncultured Streptosporangiaceae bacterium | reverse complement strand
GCCGGCCGGATCGAAGGTGACGACGGACAGCCCGATGTCCTCGGCGGAGCTGGTCACCGGGAAACTCGTCACCTGAGACCAGGTGACCCCGCCGTCGGTGCTGCGCCACAGCCCGTTGACCGGAGTGCCCAGGTACAGGATCTTGTCATCCCGCGGGTCCACGGCGAGCCGCTCGCCCATGTCCCGGCCGTCCTGGTTGGACGCGAGCTGAATGGGCAGGTCGGTGACCTGCCAGGTGCGGCCCTGGTTATCGGAGCGCAGGAGCTGCCCGTTACCCGACCATGACTGGCTGTACTCGCCCGCCGCGGCCCAGACTTTCTGCGGGTTGACCGGGTCGGCGGCGATGCTCTGCACACCCAGGGTGTTCCAGTCGTTGAAACCGGTGAAGTCCATCAGCGGGATCCAGCGCCGTGTGGCGGCGTCCCAGCGGTACGCGCCGCCGATGTCGGTGCGCGCGTAGGCCAGTCCGCGCTGGGCCGGGCTGAACACGAACCCGTCGACGAAGCCACCGCCGACGATCTGGACGTTCTTCCATGAATACGCCGCGCTGGCCGGCCCGGCCGCAGCAGCCGAAGCTGCGCTGGCCGGTGACGCGGCGGCCGTGGCCGATGGCGCCGCCATGCCGGTCAGCAGGGCCGCGCTCGCGGTCAGCGGCAGCGCGAGCCGCAGCGGCCGGTGCCGCACCTGACGGCGGCGCATGAGTCCTGGCATGGCACATGTCCTCTCGGGACGGTGGGGTCGGGCTAGCCTTTGATGGCGCCGAGCAGCACTCCCTTGGTGAAGTGCTTCTGGACGAAGGGATAGACGATCAGGATCGGCACGAGCGTCAGCACGACCACCGCCATCTGCAGCGAGAGCGCGGCGGTCTGCTGATGACCGAGGTTCTGGCCGACGATGGTGCTGCCGCTGCCCGCCATGGTCATGCCCTGGGTCACGTAGTTGTACATGACCATCTGCAGCGGCCACTTCTGGCTGTCGGCTGGCATGAAGAGCAGGATGTTGAACCACGAGTTCCAGTAGCCGACCGCGTAGAACAGCGCGACCACCGCGGTCACCGCCTTGGATACCGGCAGCACGATGGACCGCAGGATCCGCCAGTCGCTCGCGCCGTCTATCCGGGCGCTCTCGATGAGGTCAGCGGCCACGTTGCTGAAGAATGAGCGCATCACGATGATGTTGAACACGGACACCGCGCTCGGCGCGATCAGCGCCCAGTACTGGTCGTAGCCGCCCAGCGCGGAGACCACGAGGAACAGCGGGATGATGCCGCCGTTGAAGAACATCGTGATCAGCAGGATCATCAGCATCGTCCGGTGGCCGAACGAGTGGGCGCGGGACAGCCCGTAGGCGGCCAGGATCGTGACCACCATGGAAAACGCCGTGCCCACCGCGGTGATCACCAGGCTGATGATCAGCGCGCGGGTGACCACCCCGCCCCCGATGATCAGCCTGAACGCGCTGAGCGTCAGCCCGTGCGGGACCAGGACCAGGCCGCCGGCCAGGTTGATCGAGCCCTGGGTGGAGAAGCTGGTCAGCACCACGGTGTAGAGCGGCACGAGCACGACGGCCAGGATCACCACCAGCGCGCCGCCCTTGGCCGTCTGGCCCAGCGGCGTCGGGGGCTCCTGCCACACGGGCCGCTGGGGGCCACCGCGCCTGCGCCGGGCCGCCCGGCTGGCCGGGGGGGCGGGGATTTTCTGGATGGTCGCGGTCATTTGCGGTACAGCCCGTCCTCGCCGAAAAGATGGGCCACCTGGTTGGCGGCCAGGATCAGCACCAGCGAGACAAGGCCCAGGAACAGGCCGGCTGCCGCGCCGTAGCTGAAATTGCCCTGCACGATGCCGTAGTAGTAGGAGAACGTGGTGAGCACCTCGGCCGCGCCTGGCCCTACGGCCTGGCGCTGGATGAGGATCTGCTCGAAGCCGAAGGTCAGCGCGTAGCCCAGGTTCAGGATCAGCAGCAGGATCGTGATGCCCTTGAGGCCGGGCAGCGTGATGTGCCGGATCCGCCGCCACCACCCCGCGCCGTCCACCGCGGCCGCCTCATACAGCGACGGGCTGATGGCGGCGAGCGCGGCCAGGTAGACGATGGTTCCCCAGCCCGCCTCCTTCCAGATCAGCTGGGAGGCGATGAGCAGCTTGAAGGTGCCCGGGGTGGTCATGATGTCGAACGGGTTGCTGACGCCGTGCTGGCGCAGGAACGCCGGGATCAGCCCCGCGCCGCCGACCATCTGCTCGAAGATCGTGACGACCAGCACCCAGGAGAAGAAGTGCGGCAGCGTCACCACGCTCTGGATGAAGGACCTGAGCTTCCTGCTCAGCAGGCTGTCGAGCAGGATGGCGAACGCGATCGGCACCGGGAAGAACAGCACGAGCTGGACCGAGAAGAGCCCCAGGGTGTTCCAGAACGCGTGCCAGAAGCCGGGATCGCCGAGCAGTTGCTGGAAGTTGGCCAGGCCCACCCACGGGCTGTGCAGGAAACCGTCGTAGAGGTCGTAGTTCTCGAAGGCCATCACCAGGCCGACCATCGGCGCGTAGCCGAAGACGGCCAGCAGCAGGATCGCGGGCAGCGTCATCAGGACGAGTGCCTTGTCGCGCCGGAGCCGCACCCGCCAGGACATCGTGCTCGCCGCAGGCCGCGCGCGACGGAATCTCCGCCGTGCCGCCGGGCCCCCGGGGGTGGCCAGGGCTGGGCCGTCCTGGTCACCCCCCACTGGCGTGCTGCCGTCAGTGGCCACCGCTGCCATTGTTTCCGCCTGCTACGCGTCGCCGTACTTGGCGCGGATGCCCTCGAAGTACTTGCGCAGGGCGTTGCCGCCGTTGCGCTGCCAGTCCTTGACCGTCGACTTGAAGTCAGCGATCGTGTTGCGGCCGCGGGTGACGTTGTTGATCATGTCGTAGATCGGCCCCGCGGTGAATGACGCGTTCGCGCTGTTCAGGTTGGCCGGAATCGCGATGTTCATGTCGTAGAAGAGTGGCTTGTACTTGTACTTGGCCGTGCTCTGCTGCCAGAGCGCGTAGTCGCGGGCCACGTTGGTGAACCCGTTCTGCGCGCTGGTCACCGAGGGGCCGGTGGCGAGGAACTGGTAGGTGTCCTCGTTGGACTCCTTGGTGCCCTGGGTCGTGTAGATCGGGCCCTTGGCGGATGGAGTCCAGTCCACCCCCTGCACGCCGAAGTTGATCAGGGTGTACTCGTAGGAGCCGTACGGCGCCGCGAGGTAGTTCGCGATCCGCAGGCACTCCTCGATCTGGGCCTTCGTGAGGTTCTTGCTGAGGTAGCTGAACAGTCCCGCGCCGCTGCCGAGCGCGATCCTCGGGGTGCCGGTGCCGCTGGCGGTGAACAGCGGGAACGCCTGCCGGACGTAGCTGGGGTTCGAGGCTTTGCCGGACAGCGCGTCCGAGCCGTTCCAGGCGCCCGTTCCGTCGCCGGTGATGATCACCTGGCCGCTCCAGAACCGCTGCTTGGCGTTGCTGGTGTCCAGGGCGATCGCGCTCGGGTGCATCATGCCGGCCTTGACGATGCTGGCGTTCCAGTTCAGCGCCTCGATGATCTGCTCGGTCTCGACCGAGGCCACCAGGTCGCCCTTGGCGTTCGTGGTCCAGGCGGGTGGGTTGTTCGGGATGTTGAAGGGCTGGCTCAGGTAGGCCCACGGGTCGTCGAACGCCCACCGCTTGCCCTTCGGGTCGTTGACCTCCTTGCCCAGGGCGAACAGGTCGGCGGCGGACTTCACGCCGGGGGTGATGCCGAGCTTGCTCAGGACGTCCTGGCGGTAGAAGATCGTGCCGGCGAACACCACGTTGGACGGGAACACCGGCAGGCCGTAGATCTTGTTGTTCCAGATGCCTGCCTGCCAGGCGGCCGGGGCGATGTTGGCCAGGTTCGGGTACTTCTTGACCTTGTCGCCGCTCAGGTAGGGCGTCAGGTCCGCGAACTTGGCGGCGACCGCCTGGCCGAAGTTCAGCGGCGCCGTGTTCCAGGACGGGATGTTGATCCAGTCCGGCAGCTTATTTCCAGAAAATAGCGGCGGCAGGGCATTGCCGTAGGTGTTGCCGTTAGCGGGCTGGATGTCAAGGTTCGCGCCCAGCGCCTTGTTCACAGCCTGGTAGTACGCGTTGTTGGCCGCCGGGATCGAGCCCCACAGCGGCGTGATTGTCGTGTAGTTGCCGCCGGCGCCCGGCGCCTCGCTGATTGTGCGCACCAGATTGGTGGGATACGAAAGATATGCCGGGTCTGAGCCATTCACGCTCGGGATATCCGGCTTGACAAAGGTGCTCGGCACGTAGGCCGGCAGGATCTTGGCCAGCTCTGATGTGCTCGTGGTACCGGTATGGCTCGCTGTCGTGCCACAGGCGGCCAGCAGCGGGGAGGCCGCAGCAGCGCCCGCGGCGGCGGCCGCTACGCCGAGGAAGGATCTGCGATTGAGGGGGTTTCCCGTCCCGTCGACGCTCATTGTCTGGTTCGACCTTTCGTCCGGCTTTTCTTCGGTGGACGGTCGGTCGGCCCGTGGGCCGGCCTGGTGTGCCAGCGCTCTGCTGCCGCCGCGATCACCACCTGGGCCAGGGGTGGATGGACGCTGCCGTCGAAGCGCTTCGATTTTGCGCCGAGGTTACGTCAGCTCAGGAGGGCGGGCAAGAGGTAACGGGAAATTCATGCAATGTGCCGCCATTCGGTAACGCGGGGTGCCGAAACGGCGGGAGCCAGGCTTCAGCGCGTCCTGACCGGGCCTGGCCCGCCCCCCGGGGGCCCTTGACAGAGGGCCGGAGCCGGTGGCACCGTCGAAGCGCTTCGATCCCAGAACACTCCGATCCCAGAACACTCCGATCCCAGAAACCGGAGAGTCGCGGATGCCTGTGGGCGCCCGGGCCGAGCTGCCCGCCTTCCTGGATCCGGATCTGCCGCTGCCTGCCCGCGCCGACGATCTGCTGCACCGGCTGACCAGCACCGAGAAGATCGCGATGCTGCACCAGCGATCACCCGGTGTGCCACGGCTGGGGATCGCGCCGTTCCGGACCGGCACCGAGGCGCTGCACGGGGTGGCATGGCTCGGCGTCGCCACGGTCTTCCCGCAGGCCGTCGGCCTGGGTGCGGCGTGGGACCCGGATCTGGTCAGCGCGGTGGGCGCCGCGGTGGGCGAGGAGGTGCGGGCGATGCACCGCCAGGACCCGGCGGTGAGCCTCAATGTGTGGGCGCCGGTGGTGAACCTGCTCCGGGACCCGCGGTGGGGGCGGAACGAGGAAGGCTACTCAGAAGACCCGCTGCTGACCGCGCGGACAGCGGTCGCCTACTGTCGCGGCCTGGGCGGCGACCATCCCGGGTACCTGCGCACCGCCCCGCTGCTCAAGCACTTCCTGGCCTACAACAACGAGGCGGACCGGTCGACCACCTCGTCGGTGCTGCGGCCGCGCGTGCTGCACGAGTACGACCTGCCGCCGTTTCAGGCACCGATCGCGGCCGGGGTGGCCGTCGGCGTGATGCCGTCCTACAACCTGGTCAACGGGCGGCCGAATCACGTCAGCCCGTACCTGAACGGCGAGTTGCGCCGCTGGACCGACGACGAGCTTGTCGTGTGCAGCGACGCGGAAGCCCCGTCCAACCTCGTCAACGACGAGCACTACTTCGCGGACCATCCGGCCGGTCATGCCGCGGCGCTGCGGGCCGGCGTGGACAGCTTCACCGATCACGGCGAGGATTCCTCGGTCACCATCGGCCGGATCACCGAGGCGCTGGACCGCGGGCTGATCACCCTCGCCGACGTGGACCGCGCCGTGCGCAGGCTGCTGCTGCTCCGGCTGCGGCTCGGCGAGTTCGATCCTGGCCTTGACCCCTATGCCGGCATCGGCGCGGAGTCGATCGGCTGCGTGGCCCACCGGACGCTGGCCCGCCGGGCGGCCGGGCAGGCCATCGTCCTGCTGAAGAACGGCGCGGGCGTGCTGCCGATCACGCCGCGGCCAGGCCTTCGGGTCGCGGTCGTGGGGCCCTTCGCCGACCGGCTGTGCGAAGACTGGTACAGCGGCACGATGCCCTACCAGAGCACTGTGGCCGACGGCCTGCGGGAAGCACTGCACCCGCTGCGCGGCGATGTCGCCTGCGCCGAGGGCGTGGACCGGGTGGCCCTGCGGGCGACCGCCGCCCTGGCCAGTGCGACCGGCCAGGGCCGTGACACCGGCCAGGGGCGTGAGATCGGCGAGTTCGACGTCTTCGACTGGGGGGACGACGTCATCACGCTGCGCAGCGCGGCCAACGGGCGATACCTCACGGTCAAGGAGGACGGACTGCTCGTGGCCGACCAGGACCGGCCGAACGGCTGGGTGGTCAGGGAGGCGTTCGTCCGCGAAACAAAGCCTGACCGCACCGTGCTGCTGCGCAGCGCCGCCACCGGGAAGTACGTAACCGTGCACGAGCCATCGGGCCGGGCCGCCGCCACCGCGCCCGATGCGGCCGGGGCGCAGCCCTTCACCTGGCAGGTCACCAGGGACGGGATCGCCCGCGCGGTGCGCGCGACGCAGGGCGCGGACTACGTCGTGCTGGTCGTCGGCAACGACCCGCTGATCAATGGCCGGGAGACCCAGGACCGGACCACGCTGGCGCTCCCGCCGGCCCAGGACCGGCTGGTCCGGGCGGCCAGCGCGGCCGCCCGGCAGGTGGTGCTGCTGGTGATGAGCAGCTACCCCTACGAGCTGGCCTGGGCCCGGGACAACATCCCGGCCATCGCGTGGATCTGTCACGGCGGGCAGGAGACCGGCCGCGCGGTCGCCGGGGTCCTGCTCGGTGACCAGGACCCCGGCGGCCGGCTGCCGCAGACCTGGTACTCGTCCATCGATGACCTGCCCGGAATGCTGGAGTACGACATCATCAAGGCCCGGCGGACGTACCTGTACTTCGAGGGCACGCCGCTGTTTCCGTTTGGCCATGGATTGTCGTATACGACCTTCGGCTACGCAGGCCTGCGCCTTGATGCCGCCGAGGCGCGGGATGGGGACACGGTCACGGCCGCGGTCGACATCACGAACACCGGGACCCGCGACGGCACTGAGGTCGTCCAGTTCTACACCCGCGCGCTGGCCCCCCGGTGCCCGCGGCCACGGCGGGCGCTGGCCGGGTTCGCCCGCGTCACGCTGCGCCCGGGGGAGAGCGCCACCGCCCGGATCTCGCTGCCGATCTCGTCGCTGGCGTTCTGGGATGTGGTCACGCACCGGATGACCGTGGATCCCGGTAACTACGAGGTGATGGCCGGCTCGTCCAGCACCGCGATACGGCAGTCCACGCTGCTGAGCATCCGCGGCTGGCGGCCTGCCCCGCGGCGGATCACCGGCGGCCCAGTGGCCGCCGCGGACTTCGACGACTACGACCACGTCACCTTGGTGGACGCCACCCCCGAGGACGGTGACGCGGTCAGCCCAGCGGGCGACGGCCCAGGCTGGATCCTGCTCCGGGGGGTCGAGTTCCCGGCCGCCGATGGCGAGGCGGGCGGCGCGCTGACCCTCACCGCGCGGGTGGCCAGGGCAGAGCAGGCCGGCCCGGCGAGCCTGGAACTGTGGTGCGGTCACCCGGCCGGCGGCCAGTTCCTGGGTGCGGTGCCGGTGCCCGGCACCGGAGGCTGCTACGTGTGGGCGGAAGTCAGCACCAGCCTGGCCGCACCAGCCGCGGGCATCCACGACCTCTACCTCGTGCTGCGCGGCAGTCAGCGGCTGGCGTCGGTGTCCGTGCACACCACCGCGGAAAGTCCCGCGTCGTGACGCCGGGCCCGGCGGGCCTGTGGTTCGGCGGTGACTACAACCCTGAGCAGTGGGATGAGAAGGCCGGGGTGCAGGACGACACGCTGATGCGCGAGGCCGGGGTCAACAGCGCGACGGTCGGCGTGTTCTCCTGGTCGGTCCTGGAACCGGAAGAAGGACGGTACGAGTTCGGCTGGCTGGACGACCTGCTGGACCGGCTGCACAGCAACGGGGTCCGCGTGGTGCTCGCCACCCCCACGGCCTCGCCGCCGCCGTGGTTCACCCTGGCCCATCCGGACGCGATGCCGGTGACCAGGGACGGAACCCAGCTCTGGCATGGCAGCCGGGACACCTACTGCGCGGCGGCGCCGGCGTACCGGGCGGCGGCGCAGCGGATCGCCGCCGCCCTCGCGGACCGCTACCGGGGGCATCCCGCCCTGGCCATGTGGCACGTGCACAACGAGTACGGCACCGTGTGCTGGTGTGATCACGCGGCGGCGGCCTTCCGCGCCTGGCTGCAGCGCCGTCACGGGACGGGCCGGGAGGGCCTGGCGGCGCTGAACGAGGCGTGGGGGACCACCTTCTGGAGCCAGCGCTACTCCTCCTGGGAACAGGTGCTGCCACCCCGGGCGACGCAGTGGCGGGCGAATCCGTCGCACAGCCTGGATTACCGCCGCTTCTGGTCTGACGAGCTGCTCGCATCCTTCTGTGAGCAGCGGGACGCGATCCGGCGGCACACCCCCGATATCCCGGTGACCACGAACTTCATCCTGGCCGACTTCCAGGTGGTCGACTTCTGGGCGTGGAGCCGGGCGGTGGACGTGGTCGCGATCGACCACTACCTCGGCTCGGCGGGCCCGGACAGTCACCCGGACATCGCGTTCGGCGCGGACCGGGCCCGGTCCTGGAACGGCGGCCGCCCCTGGATCCTGATGGAGCAGTCAACCAGCCTCATCTACCAGCGCGACCGGATCCTGATCAAGGAGCCAGGCCGGATGCTGCGGGACAGTGTCGGGTACCTGGCCCGTGGCTCGGACAGCGTCATGTTCTTCCAGTGGCGGGCGTCGCAGGCCGGCGCTGAGCTGTTTCACCCGGCGATGCTGCCGCACGCGGGCCCGGACACCAGGGTCTTCCGCGAGGTCTGCGAGCTGGGCCGGGTGGTCTCGCAGCTCGGCGAGATCGCGGGCTCCACGGTGTCCGCGGACGTGGCGCTGCTGTGGGACAGCGACTCCTGGTGGGCGATGGAGGACCGGGGCATCCCGCTGACCGACGTCCGCTACCTTGACCTTCTTCGCGCCGACCACGCGGCGCTGTGGCGGGCCGGGGTGGTCTGTGATTTCGTCCATCCCGAAGCCGACCTGGCCCGGTACCGGCTGGTCTTCGCCCCGGGCGCCTACCTGATCTCCGCCTCGGTCGCCGGCGTGGCCGCGCCGGTGACCT
>CAYPQM010000215.1:0-9259 GCA_964412845.1 uncultured Streptosporangiaceae bacterium | reverse complement strand
ACGTGGTCGTGGATGGGCGTGACCTGCCCGGGCAGCCAGACCATCGCCACGATCGAGAACGACCCGTCGGGCTCGGCGTGCAGCAGGTGGCACTGGTAGCCAGCCGGATCGCCCTGGCGCTCGTGCGGCGTCAGGATGCCCGGATCCGGCAGGCGCCGCCGCAACTCGGCGGCGACCCGCCGCGCCGACTGCGGCCAGTCGGCCCGCTCGCGGACGACCCGGCGGATCGCCGTGACCAGGCCGGCCGGACAGCCACGGCCCTGAGTCGGCGTGGCGATCGATGGCGCGCTGGCCAGTGCCATGTGCTCACCCCTTCGAGTCGCTCCGGACTCTTCCACGGTAGGGAGCACATGCCCCGCAGCGCCAATGCCAATGACCTTGGCCACGCATCAAGACGATGGATGGGTCCGTGGGCTCTGGCGGGCTTTGGGTGCCGGCGTATGCTCATGAGAGCACTTGCTCAGGCAGCCTGAACGAGTTCCCGATCGGGTCTAGACCATACGCCAGTCTCGAGATCGCCTCGCTGCATTTCCTAGCTCCGCGAGGCGGACTGATGACCGCAGCCATAGTGAGAGCAAGTCAGGACGGCGCTGGGTCGTTCCCGGCGGCCAACGCCTGCATGGCCGGGTACCTGGAAGTCCCCAGGCCCCTGCGGCTGGTACTCACAGCGGGCTGGAACCTGACCGAGTCCGTCGGGCTGCCCATAGCGGCCTACGTGGTCGCCGCCTGGCTCGGCGGCCGGGACACCGGCCTAGCCGCGGGGCTCGCGGCCATCTGGCTTACCGCGGTCATCCGCAAGGTCGCGACCGGATCTGTGCCCAGCCTGCTGACCATCTCCGCGGTCGTGCTCACGCTGCAGACCGCGGTGGTGCTCGCCACCGGCGAACTCTGGCTCTTCCTGCTGCAGTTCCCGCTCGCGAACCTCTGCATGTGCGTCCTGTTCGCCCGGACCGCAAGCGGTCCGAACCCGCTCATCGCCCGGCTGGCCGCCGAGGTGGTCGCGCTACGGCAGCCGGCCATCCGTCACCCGGGCCTGCACCGCTTCTTCCAGGGCGCGACCTGGCTGTGGGCTGGCATCTTCCTGCTTCTCACGGCCGGCCTGGCGGTGCTGATGGTGACCGAGCCGACCAAGATGTTCCTGATGCTGTCCACCGCCGCCACCGTCGCGCTCGTCGTCGCCGGAACTGGCGTGTCCACGCTGTGGTTCCTCTCGGTCCTGCGCGGGCTCGGGCTGAAACTCCGATTTACCCCAGCCTGAGTCCGGCCGCCGCCACCGGCAGCTCCGGTGCGAAGCGAATCAGGAGAGGCTCTGGCATCAGGATGACAGGCGTTGCCCAGACAGACAATTAGGTGTATTCGGCGTAGAGTGGATGACGGAACCGGTGAACTAGCCGCTGGGTCGAGACCCCGCCTTGCTGCACACGCAGGAAGGCGTTCGCAATGGTCAGCGTGGATTTGAGTACCCGCGAATGCGACGGTCATGTGGTCGTCGTATTGCGCGGGGAGCTGGACGTAGCAGACGCAGTGAGCGTCGCGGCCGCGCTCGCCGTCCTGGCGGCGGCCAACCCGGAGATCATCGTTGACCTGGCCGGCTTGGAGTTCATCGACTCCAGCGGCGTGGCAGCGCTGGCGCACGGGCGGAAGCACGCCCGGCACGCCGGGGGTGATCTGCACCTGGCCGCACCGCAGCATCAGGTGCTGCGGGTTCTTACCATCACCCGCCTCATCGATGTCTTTCCCGTCCATGCCAGCGTGGACGAGGCAGCCGGGATCGCCGGACGCCCGGCGCGGGCAGTCGCGCCACTGACGGTGCGTCCCCTCCCTGTCGTCGTGACCTGATCTCGGCCGTCCGCCGTGTCAAGGCCGTGCGATGGCAGTCACCGAAGGACCGGAAAGTGCAGGAGCCCGCCAGTAACGGCCCGGCGGCAGACCCAGCCCACGGGCAGCCACGCAAACAATGCGGTTTTCCCCTACTTAAACGTCAACGTGTTCTCTTGTCCCGCCAAGGCGGCGGGTACTAGCTGATTCGGAGCCCCCCTTGATCATTCTTGGCGTCATTCTCCTCATTATCGGGTTCGTAGCCAAAGTCGCTATTATCTGGACGATCGGCATCATCCTGGTTGTGGTCGGTGCGATCCTGGCGTTGCTCGGGAGTACCGGTCACGCGGTCCGCGGACGGAGACACTACTTCTAGTCGCTAGCCGAGACCCTGCCTTCCTGATATCGCAGGAAGGTGCCCTCGTCGGCGTCGTGATCTAGTACCCGCGAACGCGACGATCCCGGTCGTCACGTTGCGCGTGAGGCTGGGCATGGCCGACCCCGCGAGCCGTCGTGGCTGCGCCCGCGGGTCGGCCATGCAGGGCCCTGGATCCAGGCCGTGAGATGGCGGCTTTCTTGACGCGTCGGCACACTATTTGCACGCGTGATCCGGCTACCGATCTTTGACGGGTCATCCCAGCCCTATGCGTGGCAATCATCGCGGGGTAACGTCGTTATGTTGCTCCAGACCTCGGTGACTGGTGCGCCGTGACCGGCACGGCTGCATGCCAGGGTCAGGAGCTTTTCATGCGCGGAAGCGCCGTGGCAGAGACGAGAACGACGGACGGCCGGAGACGCCGCCGTACAGGTAAGGGCCTGTATGCGCTGGTCGCTGCTGAAGCGGCTCCCGGTGACGGTTCAGCGCATCGATCACGCCCAGAACGGCGACGGAAATCAGGGAGCGGCAGTCAGCCGAGACGCGATCTCCCGTCCCCCGCCGCTGCCCCTGCCGGTCATCACCTCCAAGGGAGTAAGTGATGACTTTGCCCGCCCGCGAGCTACGGGTCCTCGATGCGATGGAAACCGCTTTGCAGGCCGGCGAAACCCACCTGACGTCGATGTTCGCGATCTTCGCGCGCCTGGCGACGGATGAAGGAAAACCCTGGATGGAAGACGTCGGGGCCCAGTCTCGCGGGCTGCGGAGCTTGCTGGTGGTGCTGCGGGCCGCCGGCCGGCCGCCGTGGAGCGCTCGGCGGCGGCGGTCGGCGTCCCGGGGCCAGCGCGGAGCCAGCCGACCGGCCAGGAAGCTTTGTGCGATCGCGCTGATCCCGGTCGCGCTCGCGGCCATAGCGTCCGCGTTGCTCCTGAGCATCAGCACGACTGGCGTGCGCGGGTGCCGGCCGACGGTCGTAGTGCACAGCTCAGAGCGTGTACTCAGCCGAGCCGGGACCTGCCCGTCACCCCCGCCGGTGCCGATGCTCGGGGATGGCCGCTGAGCAACTATCAAGCACCAGGTGCCGCGGCCGGCATGTTCCGCGTCCCGGCCAGGCTGGCGGACGACACGCTGTGCGCTCTGGCGACACGCGGCGGCAGCAGGTAGCGCTGGCGGGACAGGGCCCTGGCAACGTCGCTGGCGACGAGGGCTGGGTCGGCGTGGGGCTGCTGGCGGCTTCTTCCACGCTGTCATACACGGGGAAGACATCGATCAGGCCAGTGACTTCCAGGAGCCGGCGCACCTGCTGCTGCGGGGCGGCCAGGGTCAGGTCACCACCGCTTCCCCGAGTCCATTTCAGCATGCGCACCAGAACCGCCAGGCCGCTGTAGCTGACGGACTCCAGACCGCCTAGGTCCACGATGACCGTGGGCCCGCAGGCAGCCACGGCCGCGATCAGGTGAGACGCGACATCAGGTGTGCTGGCCAGGTCAAGCTCCCCGCGCAGGGCGACCACGGCCTGGCCGCCGGCATCGCGGATGCTGAGATCCACGTTGAACATGGGCCTTGCCTCACGATCCGGCCGTGGGGCAGGAGTCACGGACGTCCGCGTCCCGGTCACAGGATGTGCTTGCCGTGGCCGAAAATGGACCGAGGGCATCCCGGCCGAATCCCAGCATCAACTGCTCCAGACATCTTGGGTGGCATTCACGGTCAGCGAACGCGATCCGCCGCCGGGGTCCGGAGCAGCTAGTTGACGCTACCACGGACAAGATCACGAATCCCCTGGTAGACCACATGCCGGCCTGGTGGGATGACGGTCATGCGCCGCCGCGGGCTTCAGCACTCATGGGGTTGCCTTTCGTGAGTCATTCTGCGGGAACGGCGAATCCACCGATCTAGGAAGTGATCAGGATGCCGCGGCCGGCCGCGAACTTGGCGAACTCGTCCGGCCGGACCAGGACGTTGCGCTGGCTGACCCCGGGCAGGCCGGAGGGATTGTGCAGCCGCAGGGCGCCCCCGGTGACACCAGTCACCAGCACCAGGTGCCCGCCGCGCTCCGGCGGCGTGCGCTCGGGCCAGCGGATCCATGGGTGCACGGAGGCCATCACCAGCCGGCCCGCGGCAGCATGCGCGATCAGCGCCGCCAGCGGCAGGTCCGCCGCCACCTCAGCACGGATGTCGTACTCCGCACCCACCCAGTCCACGAAAGGCCGGTAGATCAGGCCGTGCACCCGGTCGCCATCGGGCCGGAAAGCACCGACGTCGAGGGCCCGCTCGACCAGGCGCATGGTGGGCGGCACCGGCAGGCCCCGCCATGCCATGATCATCTTCAGGCAGGCCAGGCCGCAGACCTTGCGCGCCCAGAATTCGTACTCTTCGGGCGTGCTGGCGCCCGAGTCCGCCCACCGCGGATCGTCGGCGCTGCGCCGTGAGCCGTCGATGAATTCGGCGACTAGTTCCGGCGACTCCCACTGCGAGAAGTACGGCACGCATCCGGTCACGCTTCCGGATTATCCCAGGCTGGCTCGCCGGAATTCAGCCCGCTTGATCCGCCGGGTCGTCGTCAGCCGGATCTGCCCACGTGCCGGTAAGTTCGCGCAGCCGGGCCGCCGACTCGGCCATCGGCTGGCCCCGGCCCACCGCCACCCCCAGCAGGTAGGCGGTCAACGGTGCCGCGGGCCTGGTCACGCCATGGGCTACGACACGGGCCAGGTCGAGCACCGCCCCGGTGTCGGCCAGTGCCGGGTCGATTCCGAGTTCGCCACAGACGGCCTCGGTCCAGCGGTCGAGCGTGCCCACCAGTGCACCTCCCGTTGCTGCCGTGTCCCTGATCCAGGATCATGTACCGGGTGCCGGCCTGCTAGATATCACCGGCCTGGTCCGCTGCGCCATTGAGTTCTGCCAGGTGGCGGGCGAGAGCCAGGTCGTCAGCCGTGTCGCAGTCAAGCCAGGGCGGTGGTTCAGCAGCGGCCAGGTCGTAGCCGAGCAGGCCCGGGTCGGGTAGCGCCGGTTTCAGCGGGCCCAGCAGTCCGCCCAGCGATGCGCCCCGATACGCCTCGGTCGCGGGCCGGAGCACGGCGGTCCGCCAGCAGCCTGCCAGCCATTGCGGGCGCCCGGTGTCATCGACCATGACCACCCCGGACCTGGCTCCGCTCAGCCCGGCCCGCTGGGCAGATCCTGCAGGCAGTGACGTGAGAAGGCAGCGCAGATGGCGGGCGCGCAGGAACGGCAGATCCGCGGCGAGCAGCACGACGGCCGGCGCGGACACCTCGGCCAGGCCGCGCCGCAGCGCCGGGACGGGGCCTGCTCCGGGCGGCTCCTCGCGGACGAACATGAGCCGGTCCGGGAGTTGAGCCCGATCAGGTCCGACCACGATGATGCGCCGGGCTCCGGCCGAACTGGCCGCCGACACCACCGAGGAGAGCAGGGTGCGACCACCCACAGACAGCCCGGGCTTGTCCGCACCGCCGAGCCGGGAGCCTCGGCCGCCGGCCAGCACGACAGCGTCGAAGACAGCGCCTCCCGTTCAGCCGCCGATGGCGGACATGGGCCTGACCGGCTGCAGGAATCCAGGGTCGTTGATGCCGTGCCCCGGCAGCTTGGCCGCCATCGCCCGGCACCAGATCTCCGCGAGCTCGCCGTCGTCGGCCCCGGACCGCATCGGATCACGCAGGTTGCTCTCGTCCCGGGCGAAGAGGCAGTTGCGCACCTGCCCGTCCGCGGTAAGCCGGACCCGGTCGCAGGTGCCGCAGAACGGGCGCGTCACCGATCCGATCACGCCAACCCGGGCTGGGCCGCCGTCCACCAGGAAGGCCTCGGCCGGGGCCGAGCCCCGGGCCGCGGGATCATCCGGCGTCAGCGAGAACTCAGCGGACAGCGCGTCCAGGATCTCCTCGGCGGTCACCATGTCGGCGCGGCGCCAGCCGTGCTGAGCGTCGAGCGGCATCTGCTCGATGAACCGCAGCTGATAGCCGTGCTCCAGGCAGAACCGCAGCAGCGGGACCGCCTCGTCGTCGTTGATGCCGCGCATGAGGACCGCGTTCACCTTGACCGGAAGCAGCCCGGCGGAGGCGGCGGCCGCCATCCCGTCCAGCACGTCGGCCAGCCTGTCCCGCCTGGCCAGCTTGCGAAATGTCTCCGGCCGCAGGGTGTCCAGCGACACGTTGATCCGGTTCAGTCCCGCGCTGTGCAGCGCGCCCGCCACCCTGGCCAGCCCGATCCCGTTGGTGGTCAGCGAGATCTCGGGGCGAGGCTGCAGGACGCCGCAGCGTGCGACGATGTCCGGCAGGCCGCGGCGGAGCAGCGGCTCCCCGCCGGTGAACCGGATCTCGGTGATGCCGAGGCGCTGCACGCCGATCCGCGCCAGCCGCGCCACCTCGTCATCGGTGAGCAGCGTGTCCCTGGGCAGCCATTCCAGGCCTTCCGGCGGCATGCAGTAGCTGCAGCGCAGGTTGCACCGGTCGGTCAGGGACACCCGGAGGTCCGTTGCGACGCGACCGTAAGAGTCAGCGAGCACGGACATCACCCTCCCCGATGTGACAGGCCTATCGGGCCCACGATCTCACCCAGCTTACGTCTCCGGGCAGTTTGTCCAATTTGAGGCGGGTCGGCGGGGCCGCTGATGACGTCCGCCGGGGCCGCGGGAAGGCGCCATCCGGTGAGCCAGATTATCGGTAAATAGATATATCGGCCGGCGCCGTTGCCCTGGCCGGGACCACCGCCTGACCCGTTGCTGCATGGGAGGCCACCGCCGTGCCAGACAATAGGGTCATGGCCGTTGACACAGCTATCTGGCTCCACCAGCTCACCGCCGAAGAGCGTGCCGAACTCGCCAGCGGTGGCGGGGAGCTGCCAGATCCCCGCCCGGATGTGCTCATCGTGGGCGGGGGCATCGTGGGCGTCGCCACCGCTGCGGCCTGCCACGAGGCCGGGCTCGGCTCGGTGCTGCTCATCGAGGCGGGCCACCTGGGCGCGGGTGCTACCGGCGGGGCGGCTGGCCTGCTCACCCCGGAGATTCATGAGTGGAGCGATCCGGCGCTGTTCGTGGACCTGGCCCGGGCCAGCCTGGCCAGGTGGGGTGAACTCCAGGACACCTGGCCCGGCGGGGTCGGCCTGGTCCAGCTCGACTGGATCGGCCTTTCGCCGGATCCGGGCGGCTTCGCACCCCACCAGCCGCCGGCCATCGAGTGGCTCGACACCAGCCAGGTGGCGGAGCTCATCCCGGGCCTGGCGATGCCCATGGCCGGAGCCCTGGTCCGGCACCAGGCCCGGGTGAACCCGCTGCGGGCGCTGGCCCGGATGTCCGCGGTGCTGCCATCGGTCGCGACCGGGGTGGCCGCCACCGGGGTCACCGTGCACGGCGGCCGCGTGGTCTCGGTGGCCACGACCGCCGGTGAGGTGCATCCGGGCGCCGTTGTCTTCGCCACCGGCCTGCCGCCGCTGCTGGACGGGCTGGAACTGGACGTGCCCGCGGAACGGGTCAAGGGCCACCTGCTGGTTACCGAGCCGACCGAGCTGCGGCTGCCGGGCACGGTGGCACCGGTGGCCACCCAGCTGGAGGATGGCCGGCTGCTGGTCGGCGGCACCTTCGATGTCGGCGACGAGAGCCCCCAGGTCCGGCCGGAGGTGATCGACAGCATCCTGGAAGGCCTGTACACGACCCTGCCGGCGCTGCGCGGTCTCCGCGCCGCCTATCAGTGGTGCTGCTTCCGGCCGCGCCACCCCGACGGGCACCCGATCATCGACCGGATCCCCGGCCTCGGCAATGCCTGGCTCACCTCCGGGCACTACCGCACCGGCATCCTGCTGGCCCCGGTCACCGCCCAGGCGATCGCCCGGTGGATTGGCACGGACGAGCCGCCGACCGAGGCGGTCGCGTGGAGCGGCGGCAGGTTCGCCGCCCGCCGGTTCAGCGGTCGCTGAGCCTGCGCCGGTCGTCGGTCAGCCGCTCGGTAATCCCGGCCCGATCCAGGTACTCAAGCAGTGGGATGGCCACCCGCCTGGTGGTTCCCAGCACCTGCCGGGCCTGCGCCGCGGTAAAGGGCGCGGGCAGCCCGGCGAGCAGGCGGGCGGCCTCGGCGTCCGCGCCGGGCGCCAGCACGATCTGCTCGCTGATCCGCAGCAGCAGGCCGGCCCGTCCTGCTGCCGCGACGGCCCTGGCGTCCAGCCCGAGCTCCCGCAGGCGCGCCGCGTCGGGAGCGAGGAACGGCTCGGCCGCGAGATCACGCCGGAGCGTCCGGACTGCGGCCAGTACCTGGTCCGGCAGCGCCCGGCCGGCCTGCCCGCCCCCAGGGGCGGCCAGCCGGATGGAACCGTCCAGGATCGTGAGCGGCGGCTGGGCCAGCGCCTCGACGAGCCGGCGGTCCGGGACACCGAGCGCTGCCCTGGCCGCCTCCACCGGAAGGCCAGGCGCGAGCGGCTCACGCCGGGCGTGCGCCGCGACCGCTTCGGCCAGCCGGCCGCGCAGCGCGGCCCAGTACCCAGGATCGGCGATCCAGTCCCCGGTCACGGGTTCTGGATGACCGGTGACTCCCATCGCCCGCAGCAGGCTGGCCCGCAGCAGGCCGTGCCGGCCCAGCAGATCGGCGGCCGTCGGCAGGTCCGGCCAGGCCGCCAGCTCACCGGCGGCCGCGGCGGCGGCGCCACGGCGGCTCAGCGCGGGCGGTGCCACGTCCAGCACGGTAGCGCCGGTCACCGCGGGCCACGCGGCCCGGGCTGGCGGGACGCTAGCTGACTGGGCCTTTGCTGACTGGGCCTTTGCTGGCTGGGCCGCTCCGGCGGCGTCCCCGGGAACGCGCAGCAGCAGGCGGTCACCGACATGCAGCGGGAGGGCGTCCCGCAGGGTGAGCCTCGCGATCAGGCCGCCGAGCAGGCGCACCTGCGCGGTGCTGCGCGCGGAGCCGACGTGCACGGCCAGCTCCCGGGGCGGCCGCGGACCGGACGTGTCCGGCTGAGCCGCCAGCCGGACGTCCAGCACGGAGGTCAGCGTCCACTGGCCCGCGGTGACCAGGGCCATGCCCCGCGAGGCGGCTGCCCGGTCCGCGCCGCGGAGGTTGAGCGCAACCC
>CAYPQM010000214.1:0-9494 GCA_964412845.1 uncultured Streptosporangiaceae bacterium | reverse complement strand
CCGGGCCACCCCGTACGGCTACAGCCTGTGGGAGTTCGGCGTCTACACCACGGGCGCGGGGGCCAGCCCGACACCCACTCCGACGCCGACCTCCACCAGCCCCACCGGGACGGGCGAGCCGCCCGCGTCGTTCTGGGGAAACACTGGCGCCATCCCGGCCGCCACGCATGTCCTCGAAGTCGCCATCGTGAACCAGACGAACGGCCAGTACCCCGACAGCCAGGTCTACTGGAGCTTCAACGGGCAGGAGGAGTCGATCGCGCAGCAGCCTTACATCGACATGCCGGCCAACTCGGCCGGCCGGATGTATTTCTACCTCGGCTCCCCGAACAGCCAGTACTACGACTTCATCGAGTTCACGGTGGGCGCGTCGTCGATCAACGTGGACACCACGCGGGTCGACCGGTTCGGCCTCAAGCTGGCCCTGCTGCTGCACGGGCACGACGGGTCCAACCAGGAGGTCGGCGAGAACTACGCCACCTTCACCGAAAGCCGCACGGCGACATTCCAGCGGTTCGTCAGCGTGATGCCTGCCGAGTTCAAGGAGCTGGGCACCGACCAGGCCCCGTACGGCATCCCCTCGCCGGGTAACGATGCCGCGTTCCAGCCCGGCGGCGCCTACGCGAACTACTTCACCAGCTACGCGGCCGCGGAGGGGGACAGCACCGATTCCACCGCGCAGATCTTCGGCTGCGGCGGCACCCTGTCCGCCAATCCCCCGCTGTGCGCCGGCCTCAACCGGCATGTCGCGCAGCTGACCACAGCGCAGCAGTCGGATCCCAGCCAGTTCTACCTGACTGCCCCGGCCAACTACTACGCCAAGTTCTGGCATGACAACGCCATCAACGCCAAGGCGTACGGCTTCCCGTACGACGATGACGCCGGGCAGTCCTCGGACATCTCGGTCAGCAACCCGCAGTACATGGTGGTCGCGGTCGGCTGGTAACAGCGACGATGGTGACCGTGGCGGCCGCCCGCCGCCGCGGTCACCGCCCACGGATTACGCCGCTGGCCTGGTCACCGCGGCGGCGCGCCGAGCTGGCGGGACAGCGCGAGCGCTGCGGTCCGCACGGCGGGCGCCACCCGCGCGGCGTCGAGCCGGGAACTCCACCCGGTCAGCGAGATGGCGGCGACCACCTCGCCGTCCTTGCCGAAGACCGGGCTGGCCGTGCACACGATGCCGAGAACGGATTCCTCACGGTCGAACGAGACGGAGGACTCGGCGATGCGGCCCAGTTCCTGGCGCAGTGCGCCCGGCATCGCGATGGTGTGCGGGGTGCGGCGCGCCAGGCCGCGGGAGATGAGCGCGTCCACCACGGCCGGCGGCGAGAACGCCAGGATCGCCTTGCCTACCCCGGTGGCCTGGGCTGGCATCCGGCCGCCGACCCGGGAGGGCAGCCGCGGCGCGTGCGCGGCGTGCAGGATCTCCAGGTAGACCACCTCGGTCCCGTCCAGCACCGCGAGGTGGACCGTCTCCCGGGTCGCTTCCTGAAGATCCCGCATGTACGGCAGCGCCGCTTCCTTCAGGCTGCGCTGCCGGGGCACGTTCTGGCCGAACTCGAACAGCCGCATGCCCAGCCGGATCCCCTCGTCCGTGACCTCCAGCAGGTCGTGGCGGGCCAGCTCGCCGACCAGCCGGTGCACGGTGGTCTTCGGCAGGCCGGTCCGGCGGGCCATCTCGGAGACACCGAGGACGCCCTCCTGAGCGAGGCTGTCGAGGATGAGGACGGCCCGGCCCAGCACACTCGCCGGCCGGGCGTCCCGCTCAGCGGAACACATGCCTTGCATGTTGACCTACTTGCCGCGCAACGTCGACCCCGCGACAAGTCACCCGCGATCGCCGGCGGCACGGAGGAATGACGATGACGACTACGACGGCGGCGATCGTCGGCCCGGGCAATATCGGCACCGACCTGCTGGCCAAGCTGCAGCGCAGCCCGCATCTCCAGGTGCGTTACATGGTGGGCGTGGACCCGGCGTCCGACGGCCTGCAGCGGGCCCGCAGCCGGGGCGTCGAGGCCTCGGCCGGCGGCGTCGACTGGCTGCTCACCCGCAGCGAGCTGCCGGACATCGTCTTCGAATCGACGTCGGCCAGGGCGCACCTGGCGAACGCGCGGCGCTACGCCGACGCTGGCATCCAGGCCGTGGACCTCACGCCCGCCGCGATCGGCCCGCTGGTATGCCCGCCCGTCAACCTCGCCGAACACGTCACGGAACCGAACCTCAGCATGATCACCTGTGGTGGCCAGGCCACGATCCCGATCGTGCACGCGGTCTCCAGAGTCGTGCCGGTGCCATACGCGGAGATTGTCGCGTCGATCGCCTCGCGCTCGGCCGGCCCGGGCACGCGGGCGAACATCGACGAGTTCACCGACACGACCGCCCGGGCCATCGAGCGGGTCGGCGGAGCCGGGCGCGGTAAGGCGATCATCGTGCTCAACCCCGCCGACCCGCCGGTCATCATGCGGGATACCGTGTTCTGCGCGATTCCGGCCGGTGCGGATCCGGCGGCTATCACCGACTCGATCGTGGCGATGGTCGGCCAGGTGGCGAAATACGTGCCGGGGTACACGATGCGCACGGAACCGCAATTCGATGACCCACGGCCGGAGTGGGACGGCCACGGCCGGGTCGCGGTGTTCCTGGATGTCCTCGGCAACGGTGACTACCTGCCGCCGTGGGCGGGCAACCTGGACATCATGACCGCCGCCGCGGCCCGGGTCGGTGAGCTGCTCGCGATCGCGAAGCAAGCGGCGGTCCGGGCATGACACACGACCTGCGGATCACGGATTCGACGCTGCGGGACGGATCGCACGCGATGGCGCACCAGTTCACCGAGGAACAGGTGCGTAGTGTCGTGCACGCGCTGGATGCGGCCGGCGTCGAGGTCATCGAGGTGTCCCACGGCGACGGGCTGGGCGGCTCGTCGTTCAATTACGGGTTCTCCAAGGTGGACGAGATCCAGCTCATCCGGGCGGCCGTCCAGGAGGCGGCCCGGGCCAAGATCGCCGTGCTGCTGCTGCCCGGGGTGGGCACGGTCGACAGCCTCAGGACCGCGCACGACGCGGGGGCATCGGTGGCCCGGATCGCCACGCACTGCACCGAGGCGGACGTGTCGATCCAGCATTTCGGCGCGGCCCGCGAGCTGGGCATGGAGACGGTCGGCTTCCTGATGCTGGCCCACCGGATCAGCCCGGACGCGCTGGCCGCGCAGGCGCGGATCATGGTCGACGCCGGCGCGCAGTGCGTGTACGTGGTGGATTCGGCCGGCGCGCTGGTGCTGTCTGACGCGCAGGCCCGGGTCAAGGCACTGATCGACGAGATCGGCGCCGAGGCGCAGGTGGGGTTCCACGGGCACCAGAACCTCTCGCTGGGCATCGCCAACTCGGTGCTGGCCTACCAGGCCGGTGCCAGGCAGATCGACGGTGCGCTGTGCGCGCTCGGTGCAGGGGCCGGGAACTCGCCCACCGAGGTGCTCGCCGCGACGTTCGACCGGCTCGGCATCTCCACCGGGGTGGACGTGCAGGCGGCGCTGGCCGCGGCCGAGGAGGTGGTGCGCCCCTTCATCCCGCGGCTGCCGACGCTGGACCGGTCCTCGATCGTGCAGGGCTACGCCGGTGTGTACTCGTCGTTCCTGCTGCATGCCGAGCGGGCCGCCGAGCGCTATGGCGTGCCGGCCCACGCGATCTTGACGCGGGTCGGCGCGGCGGGCTATGTCGGCGGCCAGGAAGACATGATCATCGACATCGCCCTGCAGCTTCGCCGTGAGCGCGAACTGGCCGGGGTCGAGGTGCCCTGAGCGGGACAAGAGTCCGGCTGGCTGAGCCGGATCAAGCCGGGTGCCCGGAGCCGGATGAAGCCGGGTGCTGCGAGCAGGGCGAAATTGCCATGAATTGGTAACTCCTGGCGGCCGCTAATGGCCAGCGTGGCAATAGGCGTGGCAATTGATGCCATTGACACGCATGCCCAACCAAGCGCATGCTTGGTGCGCACCAAACAAGCGCTTGGTTCCAGCAATGGACATCGCCCGGCTGGCTCCGCCTCGGGTACCTGGCGCGAGTACCAACACGGCCGGATCGCATCGAAGGGATTTGCCATGACCGCACGTCAGGATGGTTCCGCTGGCGCCCCGGAGCCCCAGTCGGGTGGCTACAGCCGGCGGCAGGTGCTGCTGGGCGCTATCGCCGCCGGAGCCGGGGCCGTGATCGGGTCCGGCGTGCTGAACAGCGTCTCGGCCTCAGCCGCCACGCTGACCTACGACGTTGTCGTGGTGGGCGCGGGAGCCTCGGGCATGGCGGCGGCGCTGCGCGCGGCCAAACGGGGACTGTCCGTGCTGGTCATCGAGAAGGCAGCCGTGTTCGGCGGCTCGGTGGCCCGGTCCGGAGCGGGAATCTGGATACCGAACAATTCAGTGATCCTGGCGGCCGGGGTGCCCGATACCCCGGCCAAGGCCGCTGAGTACCTGGCGGCCGTGGTCGGCAGCACGGTCTCAGCCGCCCGGCAGGCGGCCTTCCTCAGCAACGGTCCAGCCATGATCTCTTTCTTGATGGGTAACAGCCCGCTGGGGTTCCGGTGGATGCAGGGCTACTCCGACTACTATCCGGAACTGCCCGGCGGGATGCCGAACGGACGGTCCATCGAGCCGGCCATGTTCAACGGGAACCTCCTCGGCAGCCAGCTCGCCAACCTCAACCCGGCCTACATCCCGGTCCCGGCCGGCGAGGTCGTCTACAGCGCCGACTACAAGTGGATCAACATCGCCGCGGTCAACGCGCAAGGCGCCGCGGTCGCCGCCGAGACCGTCACCCGGTACCTGGCCGCGGTCCTGGCCGGCATCAAGCCGCTCACCATGGGCCAGGCCCTGGCGGGCGGGCTGCGGGCCGGGCTGCTCTCCGCCAACGTGCCGGTATGGCTGAACACCCCGCTGGTCAGCCTGCTGCAGAATGCCGCGGGCCGGGTCACTGGCGTGCTGGCCACGCAGAGCGGCGCGCAGTTGCAGATCAATGCCACCCGCGGGGTCATCGCCGGCTCGGGGGGCTTCGAGCACAACCTGGCCATGCGGGACGAGTACCAGCAGCAGCCCATCGGGATCGACTGGACGGTCGCCGCCGCGTCGAACACCGGGGACGGGATCGAGGCCGGCCTGAGCATCGGCGCTGCCCTGGACCTGATGGACGACGCGTGGTGGGGGCCCACCATCCCGCTGCCCGACGAGCCGTACTTCTGCCTGGCCGAGCGCACCCTGCCGGGTGGCCTGATGGTCAACGCCGCCGGTGCCCGGTTCGTTAACGAGGCCGCGCCGTACAGCGACGTCGTGCACGCCATGTACCGGCTCAACGCCGCCGCGCCGGACATCCCCGCCTGGCTGATCGTGGACCAGAACTACCGCGACCGGTACCTGTTCCGGGACGTGCTGCCCACCTTGCCGTTCCCCGCGTCGTGGTACTCCAGCGGAGCCGTCTTCAAGTCTTCCACGCTGGCCGGGCTGGCGACCCAGATCGGAGTCCCGTCGGCGGCGCTGGCGGCCACGGTCGCCCGGTTCAACGGCTTCGCGCTCACCGGTAAGGACCTCGACTTCGGCCGCGGCAACAGCGCCTACGACCACTATTACACCGACCCGGCCGTCACCCCCAACTCCTGCCTGGCGGCCCTGTGGCTGCCGCCCTTCTACGCGTTCAAGATCGTTCCTGGCGACCTGGGCACGAAGGGCGGCATGGTCACGGACGCTAGCGCGCGGGTGCTCAGGACGGACGGCTCGGTCATCCCCGGGCTGTACGCGGCCGGCAACGCCAGCGCGGCCGTCATGGGGCACAGCTACGCGGGCGCCGGCTCCACCATCGGGCCGGCCATGACGTTCGGCTACGTGGCCGCCAGCTACATCGCCGACAACCCCACCGCCTGAACGCCCCGCCGCGCGCTGACCGGGACCGGGATCGAGGTCCCCGTCAGTGCTGGGCCCACCGCGGCGGTGCGAGCGGAAACGTCAGCCCGGGCGGGGGACCACCGCGCCGACGCTGCCGAAGCGCTCGTCGACTTCCTCGCCGGTCAGCCCGAAGTCGGCCAGCGTGTACCGGTGCACGGACCTGGCCTGGCCCGCGGTGCTCTGCGCGTGCAGGGCCCGCATGGCGTCGATGGCGGCCCCGCTGAGTGGCAGCCCGAAATAGGCGTAGCTTGATTCGACGGTGCCTATCGGGTCGGCGACGAAAACGTCGTAGTCCACGTCGTAGAACTGGGCCGGGTCATGCCGGGCCCGCACGGCCATGAAGCGTTCCAGCCCGCTGGCCCACGTCTCAAGCTGGTCATGGCCGATCACGTCGCCCTGGAACGTGCTGGACCAGCCCGCGGTGGCGTGCGCGGCGAGGCTGCACACGGACGCGATCGCGGTCCGGGGCGGCCGGTGCGTCTGGATGACGAGGGCGTCCGGGTAGACGTGCAACAGCGCGTCCAGCGCGAACAGGTGACTGGGATTCTTGAGCACCCAGCGGCGGCCGGCGTCATGCAGGCCGATCAGCTGTAGCTGCCGCCGGTGCCTGCGGTAGGTATCCGTCCAGTCCTGGCCGCGCAGCCACGACGCGTAGGCCGGCACATGCGCCAGGCATTCGTAGGAGATGGACCGCATGGACTGCCGCAGTAGCTGCCAGCATTCCTCCACCTCGTCGGCCGCTATGTAATGCACTCCCATGAACTCGGGGTGCTCGATGTGGTGCTGCTCGAAGGCGGCCTGGATATGGGTGAAGACCGGGTTGCCGGCCCACGTTTCCCGGGGCGGGCGGGGTTGCGGCGCCTCGGTGAGCCACATCTCCAGGCCCTGGTGCGCGGGGTCGGCCGTGAGCAGCCGGTGCAGCGCCGTGGTGCCGGTGCGCGGCAGCCCGGTGACGAAGACCGGCCGCTCGATGCGGACATCCGCGTATCCGGGGTACGCCTGCCAGGCGGCCTCGCTGAGCAGCCTGGCGACCAGCGCGCCGCGCAGGAAGACCCGCTTCAGCTTCCGGCCCAGCGGGGTCAGCCCCGCCTCCCTGCCGTAGGACTCCAGCAGCACGGCGAGCCCGTCCCGGTACTCGTCGGTGCCGAAATCGTCCAGGCCGGTGATCCTGGTGGCCGACGCGTGCAGGTCCGCCACCGTGCCGACATTGTCCCGGCCGACATTGTCCCGGCCGGTGCTGTCCCGCCTGGTGCTGTCCCGGCCGCCGCTGGCACGCTCGCCGCTCATGGCCTTACCGCTGCCGGTTCAATGGTGGTATTCGCCGCAGTTGACGTCGAGGCACTGGCCGGTGATCGCGCGGGCCATCCCGGACGCCAGGAACACCACGGCGTCAGCGATCTCGTCCGGCTCCGGCAGCCGGCCCAGGTCGATCGCGGCCGCGGTCTCGTCGTAGATCTGCTGGGCGTCCACGCCGCGTTTCTTGCCCAGGTAGCCGAAGTACCACTTCAGCGAGTCGGCCCAGATATGGCCGGGCGCGACCGAGTTGACCCGGATACCACGGGGGCCGAGTTCGGTGGCCAGGCTCTGCGCCAGCGCGAGCAGGGCCGCCTTGGCCAGCTTGTACGGGCCCATCGTGCGCTGCGAATAACGCACCACCATGGAATTGATCATCACTACGGATCCCCTGGTGGTGGCCAGTGCGGGGATGAACAGCCTGGTCAGTTGCAGCGCGGCCACGACGTTCGCGTCGAGGGCGGCCCGGATCGCGTCCAGGTCGACCTCGGTCAGATCGGCGATGGGGGGCATCGCGAGCGCGTTGAACACCAGCGCGTCCACCCGGCCGAACGCATCCAGCGCGGCCTCGGCCAGCCGCGCGGTCGCGCCGTCGTCGGTGATGTCGGTCGGGATGGCCACCGCGCGGCGGCCGAGGTCGGTGACCTCCTTGGCCACCTCGTCCAGGCGGGACGCCGTCCGGGCGGCGAGCACGACGTCCGCGCCGGCCCGCGCGCTCTGCAGCGCGATGGCACGGCCCAGGCCGGGGCCCACGCCGGCGACCACGACCACCTTGTCCTGTAGCAGCATCAGCCCAGCATCCTTACTGCGACGGCGGCCTGGCGGGCGGTGATCCGCGCCGCGTGCTCCGCGGGAGTTACCCGTGCCTGCTCGTAGAACGGCAGCCGGCCGGGGAGATCGCCGACTGGCACTACGTCGACCGTCGGCCCGTCGTCAGGCTTCAGGTCCCGGGTCAGCCGCTGCCAGCGGATCTGCACGTAGCCGCGGCGGTGCCCGGTGCGTTCCAGCCAGTTGGCGACGCCGGGGTCACGCTCGCTGATCACGAAGCGCAGCTTGCCGTCCGGGTCGGCGCGGGCCTGATCGGCGGTGAGGCTGGTCTGGTGATTGATGTAGTCCAGCGAGATGTACCACATGCTGCCGAGCTGGATTCCCTGATACGGCGCGGTGCCCTTGTCGGCGGCGGGCACCGTTACCACCATGGCCTGGCCGTCGTCGAGGTCGTAGTGGCCGACCGAGGAGAACTGGGTGGCCAGGCCACCGGGCGTCGGCCGCGGCTCGGTCATCGTGTTGACCGGCAGTTGCAGGTAGAACCATTCGGGAAAGGCGAGAAACGTCCTGAGCCGGGACAGCAGGATCTTGCCTGCCACCCCGTACCGCTTGGCCAGCGTGCCGGTGTCCAGCGCGGGTGGCGCGGAGCCGGCCTGGTCGGCGCGGCGGATACTGATCGTGCCGCGTCGCTCGGTGTTCCAGTCGCTGTACACCTCACGGACCAGGAGCATGGCCGATCCGGGGCCGAGCGTGACGTACCCCGGACCGGGGTTGTCCCGGGCCGGGCCGAACCGCACCTCGAACGTGCCGTCGCCGGCTATCTCGATCGCCCGGTCGTCGAACGCGGTCAGGCTGTCCGGCACCTCCACCGGGGAGTAGTCACCGTTCAGCACCTGGAAGCTCAGGTCGACCGTCGTACCGCGGCCGCCCGTCACCACATACTCGGCGTCATCACGCAGGTAGGAGTGGAAGTACAAGGTGTCCGGATTGTCCAGCCCCATCTTCGTGTACGGGCCGGTCGACTGGACGAAGTAGGGGAAGTCGCGCTGGTAGGCCCACGCCAGGTGCAGCGATGCCTTGATGTTGCCCGCGAGGTAGTCGTATCCCTCCGCGAGGTCTTGATCGCCCTGGATGTGCGGCGCGCCGGTGATGATCTTCTCGGCTTCGACCACGGCGTCCGCGAACGACTGGGTGAGCACCGGACACACCTCTCGATCGCCTGCCCACGCGTCGGCCAGGCAGCTGCGGATTGACCGGATCAGAGTAGAACGAGTTCTAGAAATAGGTCAACGCCGCGACGTCAGGAGGCCGGTTGCGCCGCCCAGCGATTCGATGTGATCCGGTAGCTCGGCACGTCGTCCAGCGACATCATCATCTCGTAGGTGCGGACGTAGCCAGTGTGCGCGATCCGCCACCGGCCGTCCTCGCCGCGCTGGTAGCGGTCCTCGTAGAACGCCGCGCCCTTGATCAGCACGCGGTACTCGGTGGCGATCACCGTGTCCTCGAAGCT
>CAYPQM010000213.1:0-9528 GCA_964412845.1 uncultured Streptosporangiaceae bacterium | reverse complement strand
CCGTGGTCAGGTCCGAGCGCAGCTCCGTCACGTCCGCCTTGACCGTGGTCAGGTCGGTGCTGACTTTGGCCACATCCGCCTTGACCGTCGTCAGGTCGGCCCTGATCTGGCGATGGCCCTCAGCCAGGGCCTCGGCCTGGCCGGGGCCGGCCCATGTTTCCAGCGTTTTCACGCGCATTTCTAAGATCCCCACGCGATCCTCGGTGGTAGCCATGCCGGCCACGGTAACGACGTCATCTGACAGAATCCCACGGCGTGCGGCCCGGCGCAGGCGTTAGGCGTGTCCCTACGCCCCGAGCGACTGGAGGACCGCGAGGACACGGCGGTTGTCGCTCTGCGAGGACGGCAGCCCGAGCTTCGCGAAGATGCTCGCCACATGCTTCTCCACCGCTCCCGGCGAGACGACGAGGGCGGACGCGATCGCTGAGTTTGACCGGCCCTCGGCCATCAGGGCCAGCACTTCCCGCTCCCGGCCGGTCAGGGTGGCCAGCCCTTGCGCCCGCCGGCTGGCACCCAGCAGCTGACTGACTACCTCGGGGTCCAGCGCCGTCCCGCCCGCCGCCACCCGGGCGAGCGCGTCCGCGAATTCGGCGACATCCGCGACCCGGTCCTTGAGCAGGTAGCCCACGCCTGCCGAGCCCGCCGCCAGCAGCCTGGTCGCGTACCTGGTCTCCACGTACTGCGAGAACACCAGGACCCCGGTGCCCGGGTAGTCGCGGCGCAGCTCGATGGCGGCCCGCAGCCCCTCATCGGTGAACGTGGGCGGCATCCGGACGTCCACCACGGTCACGTCCGGCCGATGGGCGGCGACCGCGGCGAGCAGCGCGCCCGCGTCGGCCACCGCGGCGCACACCTCAAGCCCGCGGTCCGCCAGCAGCGCGACAAGCCCCTCCCGCAGCACGGCTGAATCCTCGGCGATCACGACGCGCAGGCCTGCCGTGCTCATGCGTGCATCGGGAGCTCGACGGTCACCAGCGTCGGCCCGCCTGCCGGGCTGCTGACCGACAGCTGCCCGTCCACGGTGCTCACCCGCTGCTGCAAGCCGGCCAGCCCGCTGCCCCGGCCTGGGTCGGCGCCACCTCGGCCGTCATCCAGGACACGCAACTGGAGCACGCCGCCCCGCTCCCTGGCGTCGATGGTGACCTCAGCCGCGGCACTGTGCTTGGCGGCGTTTGCCAGCAGTTCCGCGGCGCAGAAGTAGGCGATGGCCTCGATGGCGGGCGTAGGCCGCCGCGGGATGGCCGCAGTCAGCGTGACGGGGATGGCGCTGCGCGCCGCGAGCGTCGACAGGGCGTCCGCCAGGCCGTTGTCCAGGGCGGGCGGGTGGATGCCGCGGGCCAGATCGCGAAGCTCGACGATGGCCTCTTTGGCGCCCCGGTGCGCCGTGTCGACCAGCATCCGGGCCCGGACCATGTCGGCCTCCGACGCGCCCTCGCCGAGTTTCTCCTTGGCCATGCCGAGGCTCATGGCCAGCGCGACCAGCCGGGCCTGCGCGCCGTCGTGCAGGTCGCGCTCCACCTGGCGGAGCGTCGCGGCGGAGTCATCGACCGCCCGGGCCCGGGTCTGCTCAAGGTCGCGTACCCGCTCCGACAAGCTTCCCGCCTGGAGCACGTTCCTGATCAGCCACCGGTCGGCCGCGACCAGCGCGCGGGTCGGCCAGGGGGCAGCCAGCAGCGTGACCACGCCGATGGGCACGACGAGAAGGGTCTCCGGCCAGTTGGACACGGAGAAGAACGGATGAAAGCCGAAGGTCTGCAGTGCCGTTGTGACCTGTAGCGGCGCGTCCTGGTGCGACCATGCCCACGCGATCGGGAAGATCAGGTTGACCAGCCCGGTGAACCAGAACGCGACGAGTACATAGCAGCTGGCCACGGCGACCGGCAATTTCAGCAGGACATAGCTGACGCCCCGCCAGCCCGCCGGATCGCGCAGCGCCGCGTCGATCCGGCCCAGGATGCCGTGCCCCGGGCGGGCCTGCGGCGTGGCGGGGATGTGCGCGCTGAGAAGCCGGCCGGCCAGCCGGCAGTGCACCGACCCGAGCCAGCGGGCCAGCCGGAGCGCCGCGACGAGGATCAGCAGCCCGGGGACCGTCCCGACCAGCGAGACCGTGAGCAGGCCGCCGGCCGCCAGCAGGAATACGGTCAGCATGAAGCCGGGAACGCTGAGTGCCACTGAGGCCACGCAGTACAGCACCTCGCGCCAGGTCCGGCCGTCCAGCGGGACCATGGCGGTCCGGCGCGCCAGGGGGCCGGCCGTGGACTGCGCCCACAGCCGGGCGGCGGCTGGGTATCTTGTCCCGCTCACCCCGTCATTGTGCACCGGGCCGGGCGCGCTGGCCTGGGTGCTCATGCGTCCCTCCGGGCCAGCAGCCATCCGCCGATGACCAGCAGCGCGGCTGCGTACAGGCCGAGCATCCCGAGCCCGGCCCACGGAGTAAGCGAATAGGCGACGGGCTTGACGGCGGTCAGCGAATTCTCGGCAATCGCCTCGGGAAAGAATTGCGTGGCGGTGTGCTGGATCGAGTCCGGCATGGCCAGCGTGATCAGCGGGAGCACGAACACGACACCGACGAGAGTGCCGATCGCGCCCGCCGTGTGCCGGATCACGGTGCCGAGGCCGAGGCCGATCAGCCCGATCAGCCACAGGTAGGCGCCGGCCAGCAGCACGGCCCGCAGCACCCCAGGCTGGCCGAGGGTGGCGTGCGGCGCCGGGGCGGCCAGCACCGCCTGGCCGGCCAGGAAGGCGCCGAACGCGAGGACTTCCCCCGCGGCCAGCATCAGCGCGCCGGTCACCACGGCCTTGGCCGTGAGCAGCATCCCCCGCCGGGGGACCGCACTCAGCGTCGCTCTGATCATCCCGGAGGAGTACTCGCTGGTGATCGTCAGCACGCCGAGCACGCCCACCGCGAGCTGGCCCAGCGCCAGCCCGACGAATCCCGTCTCGGTCGGGTCGAAAGAAGCCCGTTCCGCGGCGGTCATGTGCGCCCAGTTCGACGGGTACTGGCTCAGCAGCAGGATGGCGAGGCCGATCATCCCGGCGGCCAGGATCAGCAGGATCCAGGTGGTCGACCGGAGGCTGCGCAGCTTCGCCCACTCCATCCGGGCGACCTGGGAGAAACCGTAATGCCCGCGCGGTGTGCTGGCCGCGGTCAGCTGGATCTGCGTCATGAGGTCCTGGCCTCCCCCGTGATGTATTCGGCACTCCCAGCGGTCAGGAAGAAGAACGCCTCCTCCAGTGAGGGGGCACGGGCGGACAGTTCCGCGACCGTGGTCTGCGCCAGCAGCCTGCCCTGGCCGATCACGATCAGGCGGTCGGCGGTCAGGGCCATCTCGCTGATCAGGTGGCTGGACACGAAGATCGTGCGGCCCTCGGCGGCCAGGGATCTCAGCAGGGTCCTGATCCACCGGATGCCCTCCGGGTCCAGCCCGTTGACCGGCTCGTCGAGGATCAGGACGCCGGGGTCGCCGAGGAGCGCCGATGCGATGCCGAGCCGCTGGGCCATGCCGAGCGAGAACTTCCCCGCGCGCCTGCGGGCGGCGTCCGCCAGGCCGACCATGCCGAGCACCTCGCTGACCCGCCGCCGCGGGATCCCGTTGCTCGCCGCCAGCGCCAGGAGGTGCTGCTCGGCCCGGCGTCCCGGGTGGAACGCCCGGGTTTCCAGCAGCGCGCCGACCTCACGCAGCGGCCACCGCAGGTCCCGGTACGCCCGGCCGCCGATCCTGGCCTGCCCGGCGCTGGGGAAATCCAGCCCCATGATCATCCTCATCGTGGTGGACTTCCCCGACCCGTTCGCGCCCAGGAACCCGGTGACGCTGCCTGGCAGCACCTCGAAGCTAAGGTCGTGCACGGCCTCCAGGGAGCCGTACCTCTTGGTGAGGCCGCTAACCTCGATCATCGATCCTCCGTCCGGCACGCAGGCGCGTGCCCACGGAAGATCACGCTAGGAAAGCGCGGCCAGCGGCGGAATCCGGCTATCGCCCGTGTTCCGCCGGGGGTTATCCCCCGGCGCGTTCCCGGGGGGCCGTGCTCGGGCCAACGTGGGCCTGCAGCCAGTCCTGCAGCCCGCGGGCCGCCCGCAGCACCCCGGCGACCCGGTCCTTCGCCTCCGCGGTGCCCAGCCAGGCCGCGGGGGGCCACTCTTTCCACGCGATCAGGCCCTTGTGCCGCAGCAGGCCGATCCGCGGGTGGTCCTTGGGGAACCCCCGGGGCGCGGTCTTCAGGCTCTGCACCCCCCGGACCGGGATGCCGTCCCCCTCGACCCCGGCGATGACGCGCACGAGACGCTCGCCGGGCAGATCCTCGGCGACCGCCCGGCGGTAACGTTCCAGCTGGTCCGGGTCCATCCCGTAGATGCCGCTGGCCACGGCGAGGCCATCAGCCGACAGCTGCACGTAACCGCCGCCCCGCAGGACGGCGCCGATATGCGTCTTGTAGGGCGACTTGTCGGCACTGAACCGGATGTCACGGTTCGGCCGGAAGATCTTCCCCTCGCCAAACTCCGGTTCCAGGTCGGCCAGCAGGTCATCCATGGGCGCGCGGACCGCCTGCTCATAGCGCGCCTTGTGCGCCGTCCAGTAGGCCTTCGAGTTATCCGCCTCCAGGCCTTCGTAGAACTCCAATGCCGTGTCCGGCCATCCTGCGAAGCTCATCTGCGCAGCCTACCCACCGTCCGCTGGCCTGGGGGGTGCAGGCATTCCCGGCGCCGCGGCCAGCCAAGGGCCCGTGGTCCGCCGGCGACGATGCTCCGGCGGGCCACGGGGCTACCCGGCTACGCACTCATCCGCGTGCCTCCGCCATCAGCGTGGCCAGGCCGGGCTCCGGCTCCAGGACGTAGAGGCCGCCGCCGATCCGGTCGGTGGCCCAGATCAGCCCGCTGTCGTCGACGAACAGGTCGTTGATCTGGGCGACCGGCTGCCCCGGGGGCGCATCGGGCACCCAGTGCGCGACCTGCACCGGATGCTCGGCGTCGGCGAGGTCGTACACCCGCACGCCCGCGCTGAAGTAGGTCGCGAACACGAGCCGCTCGCTGCGGTAGGACCCAGGCCGGTTCTCGTGCAGGTTGTGCGCCCCGAAGCGCAGCGGCAGGTCATCGAAGCCAGCCGGGTGCGGGCACACCGCCACCACCCGCGGGTTGCCGCCGGAGACGTCCACCACCCGGATGGCCCGCTGCGCGGCGTGCGGCCCGTCGGTGACCTGCTCATCGGTGACCACCACCAGCTTCCGGCCGGGCAGCGGGAGGCAGGTGTGGGTGGAACCGCCGGGCCACCGCAGGTGGCCGGCCTGGACGGGGCGGGTCATGTCCGACACGTCCAGCACGACCATCCCGGCGTCGTCGTAGCCGAGGTAGGCCAGGTCGCCGTCAAGCAGGGCGTGGTGCGCGGCATGACGCTGTGATTCCGGCCAGCCGGGCTGCTCGTCGTCGCGCTGGCCCGGCCACCACCAGCGGGCCGCCTCGGCGGGCCGCGCCGGGTCGGCCAGGTCGAGCACGACCCAGATGCGGTCGCGGAAGTGATCGGGGATCGCGGACATGTGCGCGTACCGGCCCCCCGTCCACACGACGCGGTGCACCCCGCGGCCGCCGCTGGGCCAGAACGCGACCTGTTCCGGCGTGACCGGGTCATCCAGCCGGTACACGGCCAGGCCGGCCGAGAACGGCCCGGCGGTGCCGCCGCGGTACGGGAACTTCTCGTGGTTGACGAGCAGCAGCCCGTCAGCGACCTGGACCTTGTGGCTGTGCGTGCCCGGCGGGGCCGGCCACTGGGCGACCAGCACGGGCCGGGCCGGGTCAGCGACGTCCAGGATGGACGTGCCCATCCCGGTGCTGCCGGTGTGCCCGACATACAGGGTGTCGCCTTCGCGGAGGACCTGCATGCCGTCACCGTGGCCGCCCAGGCCGTGCCGGGCGAGCAGGCGCAGGCCCGCGGCGGTCCCGGTGCCGGACGCCGCGGTCACCGCGGCGTTCCGGCCAGCGTCCCGGTGCGCGCGCCGAGCCGCTCGGCCACCCAGTCGGCTGTCTGGTACCGGTGGAACGGCGCCAGGTTCGCGCAGCCGTGGTTGCCCTTCTCAAGCAGCAGCAGCTCGGCCGGGCCGCCTGCCTCATCAACCAGCCGGGCCGCCTGCTGCCAGCCGATGAGCCGGTCACGCTTGCCTATGACGGCCAGCAGCGGGCACCGGATCAGCCCGGCCCGGCCCACCATGCTGAGCTGCCGGGCCGCCTCCCGCGCCGTGTCCATGTCCGCTGATTTCGATCGGACCCGGAACGCCTCGCGGGTGAGGACGGGCCGGTCGTCCCAGTTCTCCGCGAACTCAAAGGGGCCCGCCAGCGCCACGCAGACCCGGATCCGCTGGTCGCCGCTGGCGACCCGGGGTGCGTAGTACCCGCCCAGGCTCACCCCCCAGACCCCGATCCTGGCGGCGTCCAGGGCCGGCTCCGCGGCGAGCTGGTCGATGATGGCGGCGCCGGGCACCTCCCAGTCCCCCCGGATGGCCAGGTCATACTCGGCTTCGCCCTGGCCGGGCCCGTCCACGCTGAACGTGGCGATGCCCCGTTCCAGGAACAGCTCCTCGGTGCTGCGCAGCTCTTCCTTGGTCGAGTCGAGCCCCGGTATCATGATCATCACCGGGTGCGGCCCGGCGCCGCTGGGCGTCCGCAGCACGCCCACCATGCGCGAGCCGTCGAAGGGGATCTCGATCCTGCGGCCCGGCGGGTCCAGGTAGGGCAGCGCGTCATCGAGGCACCGCACCGCCGCCATGTGCGCGGCCCGCATCTGCTCGAGGTCGTCGACGAAGAGGAACTTGGCGAAGTGGTAATAGACCGCGGCCTGCGACAGGTGCGCGCCGGCCGACATCGTCCGGCCCGCGTCCAGGGCGGTGCGCCCGAGCGCCTCGTGCTCGGCTCCCACCGCGCTCCAGGCGCCGCACCAGTCCGCCCAGTGTTCCAGGCCGCTGGTGATCCGCTCAAAATCCCCGGCCGTCACCCCGTTGGCCGTGAACCTCGGCGCCCAGTGTGAGATCGCCATCGCTACCCGCTCGTCCACCCAGTCTCCTCGGTTGTCCTGGCTATCCGTGCAATCGAATGCATACTCTGTCGGGGAGGGACCCGTCAACCGCCAGCCCGGAGGGACGCGACCATGCAGCAGGAACTTCACATGACGGTGAACGGGTCGCCGCGGACGATCAGCTGTGAGCCGGCCTCTCCCCTGCTGGACGTGCTCCGCCATGACCTGGGGCTGGCCGGCCCGCGGTTCGGCTGCGGGGCAGGCCTGTGCGGCGCATGCCGGGTGCTGGTGGACGGCCAGCCCCGGTCCTCCTGCGATCTGCCCGCCTGGGCCGCGGAAGGCAGCGAGATCACCACGGTCGAAGGGCTCGCGGACGGCGCCGCGCTGCATCCGGTCCAGCAGGCGTTCATCGACGAGCAGGCGGCCCAGTGCGGGTACTGCACATCCGGCATGATCATCAGTGCGGTCGCCCTGCTGCGCGGCAATCCCGCGCCGGACGACCGCCAGGTACGCGAGGCGCTTGACGGCAACCTGTGCCGGTGCGGGGCCCACCGCCGCATCGTCAACGCCGTGCTCAGCGCGGCCGCGGCCGCCCGCGAGCCGGCTGCCGGCCGCGCGGCCGCGGCCGGCGCCGGGTCCGGACAGGCCGCCAGGTGAGCGCGTCCGCCCGGCCCGGCGCCGGCGCCGGGCCATCGCTCCCGGCGAGCCTCGCCGCCAACCCCATCCTCCGGGACTGGGTCGACTTCACCGACGACGGCACGGTCACCGTCCGGTCCGGGAAAGTCGAGTACGGCCAGGGCGTATGGACGGCGCTGGCCCAGGTCGCGGCCGAAGAACTCGACGTCGCCCTGGGCCGTATCCGGGTCGCGCCGGTCAGCACCAGCAGCAGCCCCGATGAGGGGGTCACGTCGGGGAGCCGGTCGATCGAGGAGTCCGGCGGCGCGCTCCGCCAGGCCTGTGCGCAGGTCCGTGCGACCTTCCTGGCCGCCGCCGCCGAGAAGCTGGGGGCCCGCCGGGCCGCGCTGCACGTGGACGACGGGCAGATCTGCACCGCCTCGGGCGCGACCGGCCTGACCTACTGGTCGCTGAACGGGCCTGGCCTGCTGGACCGGCCGGCCGGGGCGCCCGTCCCGGCCAAGCCGCCCGGCCGCTGGTCGGTCGCCGGGCACAGCGCCCAGCGGCTGGACATCCCCGACAAGGTCACCGGGCGGCCCCGGTTCCTGCACGACCTGGTCCTGCCCGGCATGCTGTTCGGCCGGGTGGTCCGGCCCCCCGGCCCGGGCGCCACGCTCGACCGGCTGGCCGCCGCTGAGCTGCCCTCCGGCGTGCTGGCCCAGGTGCACGACGGGTCGTTCCTCGGCGTCATCGCCGAATCCGACCCGGCCGCTGGCGCAGCGGCGGCCGCGCTGGCGGAGGCCGCCAGCTGGCGCACCCGCGAGACACTGCCCGATGAGGACGACCTGACGGGCTTCCTGACGGCCCAGCCCGCACAGGTGCTGACCGTGGCCGCGCGCCGGGACGACGCGGCCGCCGCGTCCGCCAGCAGGTACCTGTCGGCGGAGTACACCCGGCCCTTCCTCGCCCACGCCTCGATGGCCCCGAGCTGCGCGATCGCCCGATGGGACGGCGCGGCGGTCACCGTCTGGACGCACAGCCAGGGCATCTTCGCCCTGCGCGGGGCGCTGGCCGCAGCGCTGGGCGTGCCCGCCGGGCAGATCACCGTGCACCACGCGGAAGGCGCGGGCGCCTACGGGCACAATGGCGCCGACGATGCGGCCGCCGACGCGGTGCTGCTGGCCCGGGCGGTACCAGGACGGCCGGTGCGGGTGATGTGGTCCCGCGGCGATGAGCTGGCCTGGGCGCCGCTCGGCTCAGCGATGCTCGCCCGGCTGTCCGCGGGGCTGGACGGCCACGGCCGGATCCAGAGCTGGCGGCAGGATGTGTGGAGCAACGGCTTCCTCGGCCGGCCAGGTACCGGGGGCGAGCCGCGTCTGCTCGCGTTCTGCCACGTGGCGGGGGGTGAGCCGATGACGCCCGCAGCTGACGGGCCGCCGAACGGCACGATCGGCTCGACCCGCAATGCGGTGCCCGGCTATGACATCCCCGATCTGGAAGTGACCCGGCACCGGCTGCTCACCATGCCGATCCGGACCTCGTCACTGCGGTCCCTCGGCGCGTTCCTCAACGTGTTCGCCATCGAGTCGTTCATGGACGAACTGGCCGCCGTGGCCGGCGCTGACCCGGTCAGCTTCCGGCTGGCCCACCTGAGTGACCCGCGGGCCCGGCGGGTGATCGAGGAGGTGGCCAGCTTCTCGGGCTGGGCGGCCCGGCCGCGCGGCGAGGGCACGGGCTTCGGGGTGGGCTTCGCCCGTTACAAAGGCACCTCGGGATACTGTGCGGCGGTCGCCCAGGTGGACGCGGACACCAGCGTCCGGCTGCGCAAGCTGTGGCTGGCGGTGGACGTGGGCCGCGTGATCAATCCCGACGGGGTGGTCAACCAGGTCGAGGGCGGGGCCGTGCAGAGCGCGAG
>CAYPQM010000212.1:0-9626 GCA_964412845.1 uncultured Streptosporangiaceae bacterium | reverse complement strand
CGGTGCCGCGCACTCGCGCCCACGCACGCCAAATGCGATATCACGCTCCGTTAACAACCTTCGGCGCCTAGCGCACTCCGAGCCGCCGTTCAATAGGCCCGTAGGGTGTCCCGCGTCCAGACCAGCTCACGCGCATGCGGAACACTCTGTTGCGCATCTTGCGCGTGTTTTCCTGTGCGCCTCACGCGCAACGGCATCGCATGCCCGGGTCATCGTTGGCTGCGCCCTAAGGGACCCAAGGCCGTCGAGCCGGCCCCGGATGATCGTGTTCTGCAGTCGGCCATGTGACCGTTCGGCGGCTCTCGGCGTTCCGGGCGGCCGGGCCGGCGGAAATCACGCTCTTCCGGATGGAACCCGGGCGGTCTATAACTATTTCAGGTGGAAGATTGCGCATCGTCAGGCCCGCGGTTGGGATTGTGCCCGGCGCAGGCGCGGGCCCCCTGGGTGCGTGGGTCCCCGGTCACACAGCATGATCGGAAGGGGAGAACGATGGGCGAGACCGCATGCAGGACCGGATCGCGTGGCACCCGGCTGGGAATGCGCGTCGCTCGGCTAGCGGCCGTGGCCGCGCTCGCTGGGGCCGGGCTGCTGGGCGCCACGCCATCGGCCCAGGCGGCCGACGGGGACTTCACCGGTGCGCTGGCGGCATCGGCCTCCACCGTGAAGATGGGGTCGACTTTCACCGTGACGGAGAGCGCGGTCAACCTCGGCAGCACCCAGGTGTCCGGGATCACCGTGGGCATCCGCCGGCTGGGTTTCGCCGTGGCCAGTTCCGCGCCGCCGCGTACCGGGATCTGCCGCATCGCAGGCTCGGCGACGTGCAGTTTCCTCTCACTGGCCGGGCATGAGACGCAGACCTACACGCTGACGCTGCGCCCTCAGGCGCCCGGCACCTACATCCTCCAGGGCTGGACCACGCAGCCGTCGACCGGGCGCGGATTCGGCGCCTCCGTGACCGTGACAGTGACCTCCTGAGCGCGTGGCCTGACTCGCCGCTGCGGGCCGGTCGCGCACGGCCGACGGCATGTGACCGGTCTCTGCTTGAGAGAGGCGCACCTTCCCCGTTCTGCGCCCGCTGCAGCCTGGTGCCGCCCCAGCGGTGCCGTTCAGGTGAGTTAGCCTGCCGCGCCCAACTTCCCCCAGGCCTTCTCGCACCTGGCGCGCATCAACGCGTGCGTGCACCTGTTCCGCGCGGACAAGCGCATCGCCGCCGGGTAGGCCACCCTCACCGATGCACCGCCCCCAGTCGGCCCGTTAGGACTGCCACCATTGACAACCACTATCAAAGTGATATCATATTGATAGGTGATCGGGTGGCCAACAACAACAACCCACAGGAGGCATCCCGATGAACGCACCCAACGACAACACCGCTGCGAAAGGCCTGCGCGGGTGGTGGGCATCTCCCCCGCGACCCGGCATGCAACGCCTGATCGTGCCATACGAGTACCGCCACCTCCGCGTCTTTGGGGTCGGGCGTATTGCCGGTGGCAGTGTCGCGGCCGCCGCGGGCGTCGTGTGCCTCTCGTACGGCGTCTACGGATGGGCAGCCTTCTTCCTGGTTCTTGCGGCGCTGAATCTCGCGGGTGGCTCCTGGTACCTCAATATCGCTGGCTCCGCATCTCCCCGAACCTGAGCCTGGTCAGACGCCGGCCGGGCGACGATGCCCGTACTCACGGATCTTCCGGTAGATGGTCGCCCGGACATAAATCAGTTCCAGGAAGCAACGACGTCCGGCGCGGCGCGAAGCACACACCGCACCCGGACGCGCGGCCGGCGGACATGACGCTGTCATGGGTGTGCCGGGAAGCGCGGCTGCCGGGCGGGACAAGGCGCCGCTCAGCGCGGCGCAGGCGGTGACCATCCTCCTGGGCGGGATGCGCTCCGGTTCCTGGCGGATCCTGGTCGGCGAGGACGCCGAGATGGACAGGATGGCGGCAGAAGCGCCCGCGGCAACAACAACGGAGCGGTAGCCCCCCGCACATGCCGCGCACGAAGCGCCCCTGAAGGGCCCGGTTAGTGGCAGCTCAAGGCCCCCGGAAGAGAGATCAAAGGGAAGTCAGATGAAAACGAACTTGACTGGACGCCACCTCAGCGTGGCGGCCGTGCTGGTCACGGCCAGCCTGGTGACGGCAGCATGCAGCAGCACACCGGTCACCGTCACCAATGCGGCTGCTCCCAAGCCGTTAGCGTCTGGATCCTGGCCGTATTCAAACGGCGACCTCTCGAACACCCGGAACGCTGCGGGCTCGACGATCACGTCAGCAAACGTGTCCGGGCTCAAGCAGGCCTGGACGTTCCACATCACGGGACCCGCGGCAGCAGGCGTCGGCCCGGACGGTGCCCTGGCCGCAAATCCGATCGTGGTGAACGGCGTCGTTTATATCCAGGATCTCGACGCGAACGTGTACGCGCTGGCGCTCGCGACGGGCAGACTGAAGTGGGAGTACCAGGTCAATACGCCGATGAAGACCGGACCGGGACCGGACGGCGTCGCGGTCGCCGGCGGAACGGTGTACGGAGTCTCGCCGACAACGGTGTTCGCGCTGAATGCTCGCACCGGCAAGAAAATCTGGGTCAACAGCCATCTGCTCAGCAAGGGCCAGGGGACGTTCGAAATCCAGCCGCAAGTGGCAGACGGGCGGGTGTACCTGGCGAGCGCGTACGGCTCGGGGACCGGCGGCGGCGTGCTCATGGCGCTCAGCGCAGCAAGCGGCGAACTGCTGTGGAAATTCAATACCCTTCTTGGCCCTGACTCTGGCGTTGAGGCTGTTGGCCTCGGCTCGGGCGGCGCCTGGGAGACGCCGCTGGTCAGCCGCGACGGATCGGTGACCTACGGCACCGGCAACCCCTATCAATCGGTCGCCTCGGCGATCGCGCACCCCTCCGCGCAGCTCTACACCGACAGTGACGTGAACCTCGACGCGGCGACCGGGAAACTGCGCTGGTACTACCAGGGCGTGCCCAACGACTTCAAGGACTACGACATGCAGGCCTCGCCGATCTCGGCCAGCGTCAACGGGGTCTCCGCCGTCCTCGGCGGCGGAAAGATGGGTTACGTCTATGAGATGAACGCCCAGACCGGCAAGCTGATCTGGAAGACGCCCGTCGGCGAGCACAACGGCCACGACAATGACTCGCTCCTGGCGCTAGAACATAAGATCACGCTCAAGGTGCCCTTCACGATTCTTCCCGGATCGGCGGGCGGCATCCTGACCGATATGGCCGTCGCCGGCACCAGCATCTATGTGGTCACCATCGACCTGCCGCTCACCTACACAAGTTTGAAGCTGCCCGTCGCGGTTAAGGCCGCCGGCCCGGCCACCGGAGAGGTGGAAGCACTCAACCTCGCTACCGGCAAGGTCGAATGGGACACGAAGGTGCCAGACTTGCCGGTCGGTGCCGCGACGGTCTCGAATGATCTTGTCTTCACCACGCTCTACCACGGTGTCCTGGTCGCCCTCAACCGCAGCACCGGCGCGATCGTCTTCCGCCGCCAGCTGCCCACGTCAGCAAACGCGCCGATCGCCATCGCGGGCAATACGGTGATCGTCCCCGCGGGCGGCCCGATGACCAGCAAGGCGAGCGGCAGCGGTAATCCGCAAGTGGTGGCCTACACCGTGCCCGTCAAATGAGGCCCTGGTGCTGCCGCTGTCGTCCTTGACCGGGCCTGGACCCGTCTCCCGGTCAGGGGCGCGGCGGAGCGGGTCGAGTTCGCCGATGCCCTCAAGCGGGTCACGCAGGACATCTCGACGGCGCCTGGGGTGAACTGTTTGGCCGGGCGGCGGGGTTCTTGGGCACTGAGTTGTACCGCGACGCTGCCCGGGCCGACCGGTTCTTGACGATCGACCGCTGGCAGGACGAGCAGGACTGGCGGTCGTTCCTCAACACATTTGGCTCAGCCTATGAGTTCCTCGACGCCCAGCTCGAGGGCCTTGCCGCCACCGAACGATCGTTGTTCGAAGGATCCTCGTAGCCGATCGCGCCGCTGGCACCCTGCATCGGGTGCCGGCCGCCACCCAACGGGCTCGCTCACCGTGACGGACAACACACCAGCGGCCCGACTGCACCTGGCTCAAGGACCGCGTGGTCCGCACGCCGGTCACTTCCGTGATCAGGCTGGCGCATCGCCGCCGTTATGGAGGTCGGTATGGACCTGACCGTATCGTTCTCAAGTGATACCGATCTGGGTGGTCTGCACGGGCACCCGCGGTGGCGGCACGGCCTGGAGGTGCAGGCTGGTACTGGCCGGGGTGGGCAGGTGCCCGGCTACAGTGCCGTGACCCTGGGCCCCGGGCGTTGGCTGGCCCAGTCGTCGCCCAGGTCGAACACCTACACGAACTGTTCGCCCGGCCGCAGCCGCGACAGCTTGACGCGCTGGTAGTCCTCGGTGATTTCGCCCTCGATCTCCTGGTCCCGGTCCGGCCGGCACAGCCTGATCTGGCCGGCAAGGGTGAACTCCTGCAGGTGGGACCGGTCCCACCGGGCGAATGCGTCGTCGATAGCGTCGGCGAGCTGCCTGAAAGTGTGGCTGCGCGCCGCCGCGAAAATCCGCCCGGGCCGCGGCCAGTACCGCTCACCGTGGCCCTCGACCAGGTCCACCCGGATCGACAACCAGGTCCGTCCCAAGGTGCACCTCCAGTGCGGTCAGCTGCTGCCGGCCCGGCACGCCGGTTAGCTTAGGCGCTTGCGAGCCCGACTCGACCCGCGGACATCGAGTGAGGGTTTATCCGGGCTGCGGTCCGGCGCGCTGGGCCAGTTCCTGGCATACCTGGCGCACCGGCACGCCGGCTCGGCTGGCGGCGGCGCGGATATAAGCGACCGCCGCGTACAGGGCGTACTGCCAGAAGTCATCGGTTTGCCACCAGGCGACCTCGTCAAGCAGGTCAGGCTCTGCTCCGCCGCGCAGCGCCGCCGCCGCCGCCGCCGGGACAGCGAACTGAAGCTTCTTGTTTTCCCGGCCGCGGAAGGCGCACTCCGGCAGGAACCGCTCCGGCAGCATTTCCAGGGCCAGCGGGCCGGCGCGGCTGGCCCCGCACCACTCCAGCGCGTCGGCGGCGACCTGGAGGAGGACCTCACCGGGGAAGGTGTTGCCGCACGGATGCGGTCAGATAACGGTCATATGATCTTGCCGCGGGTGCAGCTGAGACTTGGAACGCACCGCTGAACAGGTGTTCCTCAATCGCCAGGCGAATTTGACCCCCCGCCTTCTCCCTGCTTCAGGACGACAAGTTCCCACAAAGCTCACCGGGCCGCTGGCTACGCACCTAATCGGGCCGCGAACCACGCCCGGCTGCTGTGGGCAGTGCGCGGTGACCCCCTCGCGCGCGGGCTCTTCCTGGACAGCCTGGCCGCCTCGACAGAACTGGCAAGCCGGATGCTGCTGGTGGCGGTCTGAGACCGCCCCGGCGAGGAGCACTCCTGATCAACCGGGGGCTCTGGCGCTGCCCGTTCCGGAAACAGATAACCCTTCTCCGATATCGAGGAATTGCTGTCAGACTAGGCTGATGGCGCAGGTATTGTGCCCGGTCGTGATCGGCAGGGACGCTGCGCTGGAGGCGGTCGACGCGGCGCTGACAGCCGCTATGGCCGGGCACGGCGGGTGTGTAGTGATCACCGGGGAGCCGGGGATCGGCAAGTCGCGGCTGGCCCTGGAGACGGCCAGCCGGGCGGCCAGCCGTGGCATCCGGGTCGTTACCAGCCGGGCGGTGCCGCAGTCAGCAACCGCTGCCTACCGGCCGCTAACGGACGCGCTTGTGCAGCTCCTCCGGGACCGGGCCGTTCCCGATGACGCGACGATGGAGCCCTGGCTGCCCGCGTTGAGCGCGCTGCTGCCGGGGATGGCTGGCCGCGCTCCGGCGAGTGGAGAGATCTCACCTGGGATCCGCGGTGAGGCGCTGATCCAGCTTCTTCGGCGCCTCGCGCCGGAGGGCCTGGTCATAGTGCTAGAGGACCTGCACTGGGCGGACCCGGACACCGTGGCCCTGATGGAGTACCTTGGCGAGCACCTTGATGGCGAGTCGTTGCTGTGCGTACTTACCCTGCGCGCCAACCGGCCGTCGGCCGCACTGGAAGTGGCCCGCCGACAGCGGGGCCGGCCCGGCGTACTTCACCTCGGTCTTGACCGGCTCAGCGATGAGGACATGGCGCGCATGGTCCATGCCTGCCTCCCGGGAGCAGAGGCGGAACTCCTGCGCCGGGTGCAGGCCTCCGCCGAAGGAGTACCGCTGCTGGTGGAAGATCTGCTGGCGTCGCCCGGGCTGCCGGAGTCGTTCACCGAGACGGTCCGCGAGCGCCTGGCCGGGTTCAGCGAACCGCAGCGATCGGTGATCGAGGCCGCTGCCATCCTCGGCCGCCACTTCGACTGGGAACTGCTCCCGGCCGGGAGCGGCCAGACTGCTGCCCTGGTGGCGGAGACGCTCGGGCTCGCTGTCGAGCAACTGCTGGTGAGCGCCGACGGCACGGCCTTCCGCTTTCGGCACGCGCTGACCCGCGAAGCGGTGCTCGATACCATGCTGCCACCCCGCCAGCGGGACCTGGCCTCGGCGGCGCTGGCCGCTCTGGACGCCGCACACCCGCGCCTGGAAGGCGGCCTGCGCGAGCTGGCCGTTGAGCTGGCGAGCCGCGCCGGGGACCGCCGCCGGGCCGGAACGCTGCTGAGCGAGTCCGGCGGCCAAGCGCTGACCTGGGGGGCGCTGGCCACTGCGATCGGTACCCTACGGCGTGCCGCTGACCTCCTCGAAGGCACTCCCGAACGGGAACAGGCAGAACTTCTGCTGGTCGAAGCGCTGGCCCTGGCCGGGCGGGTTGAGGAGGCAGCGGCGGCCGGCGGCCATCTCATCACCCGGCTCGGGACCGAGGCGGCGGAACTCCGGACGGAGGTTCACCTTCGCCTCAGCCAGGCGGCGGTGGGCGCCTCGCGGTGGAAGATGGCCCGTCACCACCTCGGCGCCGCCCGGCGCCTGGCCGGAACCGCCCCACCGGCTGGCGTGCGCGCCCGCATGGGCGTCATCGACGCCGAGGTGGCCTTCGCCGCCGATGACCTCGATGAGGCCCGGCTTTTCGCCGAGGACGTCCTCGCCGCCGAGGGCAGTGCTCCGGATGTCCGCTGTCATGCGCTGGAGCTCATCGGCCGGAGCCACCGGCTGCGTGATCTCAGCGCCGCCCGCGCGGCGTTCGAGAGCGCGCTGGTCACCGCGGAGGCAGTCGGCCTGCCGTTGTGGCGGCTGCGCGCCCTGCACGAGCTGGGCACCATCGACCTACTGGATCATGCCGGAGTGGAGCGGTTGTCCGAGGCGCGGCGCGCTGCCGAGCAGATGGGTGCGCTGAGTACCGTGGCGATTCTGGATCTCCAGCTCGCCGCGGGCTTCACCTGCCGCTGGGAACTGGACACGTGTGATGCCCACGCGCAGGCCGCCGTCGGCCTCGCCGAGCGGCTCGGCCTGGACCAGGTCCGGGCCAAGGCGCTGGCGGTACTTACAGGCAGCGCCAGCATGCGCGCTGACGCCGGGCAGACAGAGCGCTACGCCGCCCGCGCCATCGCGGCCGCTCCAGACGACCAGATGGTCGAGGGCATCTGCTGGGCCAGCCGGGGAGCAGTGGTTCTGCTCGGTGGCGAGGCCGCGGCGGCCGTGGAACCCTACGCCCGGGGGATGGCGATCCTGGCCCGCCTCCCGCATGCCGAACCCGCGGGGCTTCGGGCGCTATGGCCGCTGCTCCTGGCCTCGCTTGGTGATCACCGGGCGGCACGGGCGATCGAGGAGGCCCGCCGGCTGGGCGTCGGCGCCATCCGCCACAACCGGAGCCTTATCAGCTATGCCGAGGCGGTTCTGGCCGGGCGAGCCGGGCAGCGGCAGCGGGCCAACGAACTGGCAGCGGGCTGCGACGTTGGCTTCACGAACTGCGAGACCTGGGGTGAGCTGGCGAGGTTCTGCGCCGCCCCCGCTGCTCTCGCCGACGGATGGGGCGACCCGCTTCGCTGGCTGGCCGAGGCCGAGGCAGGATTTGATCGCCGGGACCTGCCCCGCCTGGCCGAGCGCTGCCGCGAACTGCTCAAGGAGTCGCAGCCCAATCCCTGGGTGGCGGCGGGAATCACCGCCAGGGAGGCGGACGTGCTGCGCCTCGTCGCCGACGGGCTGGCCAACAAGCAGATCGCAGCGCGGCTGCATCTGTCGCCACGGACCGTGGAGAAGCACGTCGAGAGCCTGCTGCGCAAGACCGGCGCCCGCTCCCGAACCGGCCTGCTGGCGGCCGCATCACAGGCCGCAGCCGGCGACTCTCAGCGGGCGTTTCCTCCCTCGGCCACTACGTAGTCCCGGCTGGCATCTACGTGTTGTTCCCGATGTGACGGCAGGCGGCCGGCTTGCATGCTGGCCGGGCAAGCCATGCCAAGGGAAGGCAACACCGGATGTTCGAAGCTACGAAACTAATCGTGGCAGTCAAGAACATCGAGACGCCCGATGAGCGGCACGTGTTCGAACACGCCTCGCTCAACGTGGTCAACCTGCCCGGCGTCACAATCGCCCGCACTGTGTATCAGCCTGGTTGGAAGTGGTCGACCGACGTCAAGCCGGTCGTCGGCACGGAAGCCTGCCAGGCGGCCCACACCGGCTACATCATCTCCGGCCGGCTCCACGCCCGCATGGACGACGGCCGCGAATACGACTTCGGCCCGGGTGACGCGCACGTGGTGTCGGCCGGTCACGACGCCTGGGTGGAGGGCGACGAGCCGTGCGTCGCGCTTGACCTCGCTTTCACCGGACGTGCACTAGCCGGGCACGTCGGCCGCTGCACCTGCGGGGTTGAGTTCCGGGTCGCTAGCGACGACCAGTTCGGCCAGCTTGTCGCCGCCATCCGCGAGCACGCGCGCAGCTCCCACGGGCACGAGCTCACCACCCAGCAGGTGCTCGCCGAGGTGATGGCATGATCGGCTCCGACCTGGAGGGCGCCGATCTGGAAAGCCGGGTGGCGAGCTGCGCCGCCAGTGCTATCAGTGACGACGCAGCTGCCGCGCGCGGTGATCGAGGCCTATGGCGACCGGCTGGCGGCGGCCGATGCGGCCGGCGACGTCAGCCAGTACACCGGCAACGCAGCCGTCATGCAGCCCGAGCTCCAAACCGTCGTAGGGAGTCAGCAGCTGACGACCACATACGACGCCACTTTCGACAACATGCGCCTGGACTTTTACGTTCCGATTCGACGACATCACCGTCAAAGGCGACCTCGCGGCAGTCAGGGCAACAAGCCAGGGGACGATCACGATCCGCGCTACCGGCAAGACGCAACCAGCGCGTCTCCGGCAGCTGCTCGTTCTGGAACGCACGGGGGCCACTGGAAAATCACGCAGTACATGTACCAGCAGATGCCGGAGCAGTCAGGAGGGGGCTGCTCCGGCATCTAGCGAGTCCTCCACCCGGCTTCGGGCATGCTCCGCAGCCGCTTGCGTCACCGAGCACGACGCGGCTCCGGCTACGCCGACATCTACCTGCCCGTACAGGGGCCGTGCAGGTAGACGTCGGCGTAGCCGGAGCCGTCCGTGTGCCTGCGCTTGGGGCGCCAGCGCTGCTGGCGGTCACGGCTCCCGCCTACCGATGCACTGAGGGCGAACGTGAAGGCCGGGCCCGCCA
>CAYPQM010000211.1:0-9703 GCA_964412845.1 uncultured Streptosporangiaceae bacterium | reverse complement strand
CCGGCAGGTGGTGCGCCGGCGGGGGGGTTTATTTGGGGGGGGGGCTGGCCCGGGTGCGCGGCCCTTCGCTTCGCCTGCGGATCTTTCCGCTCCGGGCCGCGCACCCCGGCCTGCCCGCGCTGCCCGCTAAAGGAGAACTGGTGAATGCTGTAGTCGGAAGTGCGCAGGGTCTTCTTGACCTGGTGGTCGGGGAGGTCGCGCACGGTGGCTGGTGCGTGGCCAGGGAGCCTGGCGAAACTCCGGACGGCGGCGGGCGGGTGGTGTTCGTCCGGCACGCGCTGCCCGGCGAGCGGGTGCTCGCCCGGGTCACCGACGCCACCGCCCGGTTCGCCCGGGCCGACGCGGTGCGCATCCTGGAGGCCTCCCCGGACCGGGTCGAGCCTGGATGCCGGCACGCGCGGCCTGATGGCTGCGGTGGCTGCGACTGGCAGCACGCCAGCCTGGATGCCCAGCGCCGCCTCAAGGCGGCTGTCATCAGCCAGCAGTTGCGGCGCATCGCCGGCCTGGAGCGCGAGGTCACGGTCGAGCCGCTGCCCGGCGACGACGCGGGCCTGGGCTGGCGGACCCGGGTCCGGTTCGCGGTGCGGCCCGACGGCATCGCCGGGCTCCGCAAGCACCGCTCGCACCATGTGGTTGATGTCGGCGATTGCCCTATCGCGCACCCCCTGGTAGCGGAGGCGGGCGTTACTGGCCAGCGCTGGGAAGGCGCCAAGTCGGTCGAGGTGGTCGTCTCTCCCGGGTCCGGCGAGCGGGCCCTGATCGTGTCGCCCTCGACGAGCCGCCGTCCGGCGAACCGGGCGGGCCGGCCGCAGCCAGGCTCCCCGGCACATCCGCCGGCCCGCTCCCCAGCGGGCCACCCGGACGAGGTGCCAGCGGGGGACCGGCAGGAACGGGGGGCAAAGCGTTATGCATCATCGTGGGTGGGGCGGGACGCGGACTCGGTGCTGACCGCCGGTAGCGGCGGCAGGCTCACGCCGCTGCGCGGCCAGGGTTCGCTGCGGCAGACGGCGGCGGGCCGGTCCTGGCGGGTGAGCGCGGGCGCCTTCTGGCAGGTGCACCCGGGCGCGGCGGACGCGCTGACCGCGGCGGTGCTGGACGCGCTGCAGCCGGAGCCAGGGGACGTGGCGCTCGACCTGTACTGCGGGGCGGGGCTGTTCGCCGGCGTGCTCGCGGACGCGGTCGGCCCGGCCGGCACGGTGGTGGCCGTCGAATCTGATTCCGCGGCGGTCCGGGACGCCAAGCACAACCTGCGCGCCGCGCCATGGGCCCGGGTCTACCGCGGCGACGCCGCTGAGGTGCTCGCCCGCGGCGGGTGGCCCGAGGCTGGCCTGGCCGTGCTGGACCCGCCCCGGACGGGCGCCGCGCGGCCGGTCATCGAGCACCTGCTGGCCGCACCGGGCGGGGGCACCGGGCTGCGCCGGGTCGCCTACGTGTCCTGCGACCCGGCGACGCTCGCCCGTGACCTCGCGGTGTTCGGCCGGCTCGGCTGGCGGCTGGCCGCGCTGCGCGCGTTCGACGCCTTCCCGATGACCCACCACGTGGAGTGCGTGGCCACCCTGCTGCCGGAGTGAGGCAGCAGGCCGCTAGCTATCCTGCAGGACCGCCTCGGCCTCGATCTCGATCTGGATCTTCTCACTGACCATGACGCCACCGGGGATGGGCGCGTTGAAGGTGATCCCGAAGTCGTTGCGGTTGATCTCCCCGTGGGCTGAGAAGCCGGCCCGGGTGCCGCCGTAGGGGTCCGGGCTGAACCCGTTGATCTCGAACGTCAGCGGGACGGAGTGGGTGACCCCCCGGATGGTCAGCTCGCCGTCGAGAATGAAGTCATCGCCGTCCCGGCGGATGCCGCTGGAGCGGTAGGTCATCGCCGGGTGCGTGGCGGCGTCGAAGAAATTCGACGACCGCAGGTCGTCATCGCGCGCCTCGTTGCCGGTGTCCACCGAGGCCAGGTCGATGGTCGCGGTGGCGGAGGAGTCGAGTGGGTCGTCCGCCGTGGTGATCTGCGCCTGGAATGTGGTGAAGCGCCCGCGGACCTTGCTCACCATCATGTGCCGGGCCACGAAGCCAATGTGCGAATGGATGGGATCGAGATTCCACGTCCCCGCGACGTAACCGGGGATTTCGACAGTCTGGGACGTCATCGTCACTCCTCAGGGTGCCGGCGGTCTTTCCCCTGACGATAAACCTTGGCCCGGCGGCAGGCCCGGCGGACCGGGCTGGATCCGCCGGGCCGGGCGGCCCTTACTTCGGTGCCGGGACCTGCCGGAAACCGGCCGGGACCTGCACCTTCATATGGGCCAGGTTGGCCGGGGTGGGGGCGAGCCACTGGAAATCGGTCTGCCGCACTGCTCGGCCCAGGATGAGGCGAACGGGCAGGTAGGTGGACGGGCTCACCCAAAGCGTGATGCCGCTGCGGGCTCCGGTTATCTTAATGGCGTCAATCCCGTCGACCACCTGGCGGCCGGTCACGGCGAGCCCACCGCACTTCAGCTCGCCGCGAATGAAGGCGGGCCAGCCATTCCCGGGGCCAGGCCCGAGTTCTATGCCGGGGCGGCACGCGACCGGCCCCGGCCCGCCTCCCGGGTCCCGCGGGAGCGGGGCCTGCCACCAGCTCTTGTTGTGGTAGATCACCATGATGCTGCGGCCGGGCGCGGTTCCCGTGGCGGCGATGCTCAGGTCGAAGACGGGCTGCCCGCCGGGGGCGAGGGCGGACATCCTCATGGCACCGTGGTACATCCAGTGGACCGCGTAGCCGACCGCCCACGGCGAACCGGGACCGGGCCGGTGGGATATCTGGAGCACGGCGGGTCCCACGGCCTGCAGGGTGGTGCCGGGCTGGAACACGGTCCGGGCGTACTCGAGATCGTTGCCCAGGGCCGGCTGGGCCAGGGCGTGCTCGACGCGGGTGACCACGTACGCGTCCGCGGCGGTCTGGGTCGCCTGGCCGTGGTGCCCACCGGCTGGGCCGGCCGCCCTGGTAACGCCGGCCACGGCCAGTGCCCCAGCGGTCAGTGCGGTCGCGGCCGTGGCGGCCGTGGCGGCGCGCGCCGTCATCCGCCGCTTCTGGCGGTGCCGGTACGCCTTCCGGGCGAGTCCATGGGGGGTCCCGATGTCCTCGGTGAACCGTTCCATGCCGCTGCGCAGCGACTGCTCAAGGTCTGTGCTCATGGTGTGCGCTCCTCCGCTCGTTCATGCTGGGTGCCGCTGTCCGCGACATGATTGGACTCACTGAGCTCGCGGAGCCTGCGCAGGCCGCGTGATGCCGCTGACTTGACGGTGCCGACGGAGCAGCCCAGCACCTCGGCCGCCTCGGCCTCGGTCAGCTGTTCCCAGTACCGCGCCACGATGACCGCGCGCTGCCGTGGTGGCAGCTGCACCAGCAGCCGCACCAGGGTGTCGCGCAGGTCGACCTGCCCGGTGCCGTCCGCGACGGCCGGCCCGGTGACCGGCTGCAGCAGCCTGAGCCGCCCCCGCCAGGCCCGCTGGCGCCGCCAGCCGTCGGTGGCCAGGTGGTACAGCGTCAGCCGCAGGTAGCCTTCCGGGCTGCCCTCGATCGTCCGCCAGTGCCGGAGCAGCCGCTCCAGCGCAGCCTGCAGCAGGTCCTCACCGGCCTCCTTGCTGCCGGTCAGCAGTACCGCCGTGCGCAGCAGCGGCTTGCCGCGTTCGGCCAGGAACAGCTCTAGGTCCCCGATAGCCCGGTCAGGCTCCATTCCGTCAACCTCCTCCGGTCGACTACCAAGTACGAAAGAGCCCGCTGAGAAGTTGACTGCTCCCGGCAGCGGCCCCGTAACCTTGGTGCGCCAGGATGGACGCATGCAATTGAGGATCTTCACCGAGCCCCAGCAGGGTGCCGATTACAGCAGGCTGCTCGCGGTCGCGCGGGCCACCGAGAACCTCGGTTTCGACGCGTTCTTCCGGTCTGATCACTACCTGAAGATGGGTGAGCTGAGCGGGCTGCCCGGGCCCACCGACGCCTGGGTGACGCTGGCCGGCCTGGCCCGCGAGACGTCCCGGATCAGGCTGGGCACCCTGATGAGCCCGGTCACCTTCCGGCTGCCCGGGCCGCTGGCCATCTCGGTGGCCCAGGTTGATCACATGAGCCGCGGCCGGGTCGAGCTTGGCCTGGGAGCCGGCTGGTTCGCCGAGGAGCACGCCGCGTACGGCATCCCGTTCCCCGGTGTCGGTGAGCGGTTCGACCGGCTCGAGGAGCAGCTGGCCATCATCACCGGGCTGTGGGCGACGCCCGAGGGCAAGACGTTCTCGTTCGAGGGCACCTACTACTCGGTGACGGACTCACCCGCCCTGCCCAAGCCGGCCCAGCGACCGCGCCCGCCGATCCTGATCGGCGGCAAGGGGCCCCGCCGCACCCCGCGGCTGGCCGCGAAGTTCGCCGACGAATACAACGTCGGGTTCACGGACGCGGCGCGGTCCGGAGTCCTGTACGGCCGGGTCCGGGAAGAGTGCGAGACAGCCGGCCGGGAGCCGGGCTCACTGGTGTACTCGGCCGCGCAGGTCGTGTGCTGCGGACGGGACGATGCCGAGCTGGCCCGGCGTGCCGCGGCGATCGGCCAGGATCCGGCCGATCTGCGGGCCGGCGGGCTGGCCGGAACGCCCGCCGAGGTGGTGGACTCCATCGGGCGGTTCGCCGACGAGGGCGCCGGCCGGATGTACCTGCAGATCCTCGACCTGCGTGACCTCGACCACCTGGAGCTGATCGCGTCCGAGGTCCTGCCCCAGGTCCGCTGACCGCTTGTCGCTGATTCAGCGAAAGGTACTTACGGCGGCCGGCCGGGCGGATCACAATGCAGGCATGCCCGAGCTTGACCCGGCAACTGTCATCGAGGCGGTGACTCGCGACCCCCGGCTGCGGGCGTTCACCGGCCACGGCCGGATAGCGACCCTGCCGGCCCGGCAGGCGCGGCGGCACCTGCTGCTGGACAAGATCGCACAGGCCTTCGAGCCGGGCGTGCGCTACTCAGAGCGCCGGGTCAGCTTGTTCCTCGGTGCCCTGCACGCCGACTATGCGGCGCTGCGCCGTTATCTCGTTGACGAGGAGTTCCTGTCCCGCTCCGATGGCCAGTACTGGCGCAGCGGCGGTACTGTGCTCCCGTCCCCGCCGGATGAGCCCCGGGCTCAAGCACTCCCTGCCGGGCCGTGACGGCAGGTCCGCCGGGCAGCCGGCGAGGCGGACCGTACAGCAGGCGCTGGCCCTCGTCATCATCGATCTCACGCGCTCGCCGCCGATCCGTCACCCGCCCAGTCTCAGCGATCAACGCCGGCGAGGAAAGCCACCCCAGCCGGGCCAACATGACCTGCTACGGCACCAGCGCGGTGGATTATGCCCCGTGTGCGTGCTCAATGCGCCAACTTGTTGTGGCCCAAAATCGGCGCGGTGCATTGCGCCTTGTATCCGCGCAGTATGTACCGCGCTGATGGCGTCGGGTCAGGAGGTCGGGACCCAGTAGCGCAGCTTGATGCCCCGCTGGTCCTCAAGGCGGCCGCCGTTCGACTCGATCACCTTCCGCGAGCCGATGTTGTCCTCGTCGCAGGTGATCAGGGCCGGGTTGATGCCCAGGCCGGCGGCGACCGGAAGGGTCCGGTTGAGCATGGCGGTGGCGTGCCCGCGGCGCCGGGCGGACGGCCTGATGTCGTAGCCGATGTGCCCGCCGTAGTCCAGCAGGTGCTGGGTGAGCTGGTGCCGGATGGCGATCCGGCCGAGGTACGCAGTACCGTCCACCCACCACAGGGTCGTCGAAGGAACGTAGCCCGCGGACCGCGGGGTGTCGTCCAGCGCCTCGTCGCGCACCTGGCGGACGTACTGCTCGAAACCATCCGGGTCGGCCCACGTGGCGCTGTAGTCACGGATCTCGGCCCCGACCATGCTCGGGTCACCGGGGCGGCCGCGCCCTTCGGCCCGGAACTCGTCCATGGCGGCGATGAACGAGACACGGACAAGGGACGTGGGCGGCACCAGGTCGGCCATGATCCACAGTTGTACCCCGCCGGGAGCGCGGGTGCAGGTCATTCAGAGACTGCGCAGAAGGAGCCTGCAGCGGACAACGAGGCCACGCAAGGATCATGGTTCTGACATGCTCATTGTCGTCAATGGCGGGCCGGATGGACGGGCGGCCGCCTATACAGAAACAGGAGGGTGGCTCTCGTGTCGTCGCCTGGATCGCGGCATTGGCTGCGTTGGGTCATCATCGGCGTGGCATTCGTTGCCGTCGTCGCCGTGGGCGGCCCGTTCATCTATATCCACCTCATCGAAGGCAAGGCCCCAGCGCCGCTCAGCCTGAAAGGCAGTTCCAGCCCGACGGCCTCCGCCCAGGGCACCAGTCCGGCCCCGGCCGGGCCGGTCGCCGGCACCTGGACGATCGCGAGCGGTTCCGAGGTGGGATACCGGGTCAAGGAAGTCCTGGCCGGGCAGGACAACATCGCCGTCGGCCGCACCAAGTCCGTCACCGGTCATCTGACGATCAAAGGCACGAGCGTGACGGCGGGCACCTTCACCGTCCAGATGTCCACGGTCAAGAGCGATCAAAGCCAGCGTGACGCGCAGTTCGATGGCCGGATCATGGCCGTGGCCACCTATCCGACCAGCACGTTCACCCTGGTCAGCCCGATCAGCCTGGCACCTGTGCCGGCGGCCGGAACGGTACAGAAATACCCCGCCGCCGGGAAGCTCACGCTGCATGGCCAGACCCGGCCGGTGACCTTCACGCTGTCCGCGGAACGCACCTCGACCGCGATCAAGGTGTCCGGGTCAATTCCCGTGACGTTTGCGAAATGGGGGATATCAAACCCCAGTTTCGGCAGCTTCGTCACCACCGAGAACCACGGTGAGCTTGAGTTCCTGCTGACCTTCGCGCGGTCCTGAGCCTGTCTGCCCGGTCCGTGACCAGCACCGTGTGCCTGCTGGTGAACGGCAGTGCGACGCAGCGGTGCGCCGGTACCGTCCGCGGGCTGCGCCGTCTGGGCGGGCCGCCGGCACCGGCGTAACGTTAAGGGATGGATGGTGCGCTTGTTGGCGACGGGTACGCGAGCCATCTCACGGACACCGACCTGAGGGTGCTCGCCGCGGCGGCCCATGCCGGGCCGGATGCCTCCTGGCTGCGCGGCGACCCCGCGGCGCTCGCTGGGCTGCTCGGCGATCCGCGCGTGTTCGAGGCGGTCTTCGGCTCCCCGGATGACCTGGCGCCGGGCCGTGCCCGGCAGCCGGTCCCGGTGTCCCCGTTCCTGACGTTTGCCGTGGCGGTGCACCGGTCGGCGGCCGAACTCGCGTCCGTGGACCACGTCGCGGAGCGCGCCGGGCTGCGCCAGCGGGTGCCGCTCTTCGATGCTCCCGAACTCAGGGACTTCCTCGGCTCACCGGCCCGCCGCCTGTTCCTCGCGGAACTCCTCGCGTCCTTCACCCGCGTGGCCAGCGGGCGGTACCGGGTCAGGAGCGGCGGCCGCACCCGGACCCGGCGGTTCAGCGAGCTCGACCCGGTCCGGCTGGCCGGGCTGCTCGACGGCGTTCCTGACGCCGACCGTCCGGGTGTCTACCGCAGGCTCGGTGACGTCTCCCTGTTCCTGGCCGGGGTCTTTCCCGATTACGCCGCGGCGTACGCCTTCGGGCCGGTCGGCGCGGCCGCGCTGCTGCGCGCCGCCCAGGTGCCTGCCGTGGCGCACGAGCGCCTGGCCGAAGCGCCCGCGATCGAGCTTCTGGAGTACATGGGCGCGCGCTGGTACAAAGCCGCCTGCCATCTGGCGCCGCTGCGCACGGCACGGCTCGACGTCGTCAGCGAGGTGGCCGACCGGTTCCGGCAAGCGCGCCGGGTGCTCAACCACATCGCCGATCAGTACCTGTTCGGAGCCGGCCACGCGTGGTTCGCGCCGCCGTCCCCCTGACCTGCCGTCCCCCTGACACTGCCGTCCCCCCTGCCCCAGCGGCCCCTGACACGGCGGGATCGCCAGTGGCTGCCATGATTGGCGCGTGCTGCTCCATGGACTGGCGGCGCCGGGCGCGGCCAGCCCGGCAGTACTGTCCTCACCCGCGGTATGGGTCCTGGCCACCCTGCGGTGGCTGCTGTTCGCCGGGCTATCCGGGGCCCTCGGCGGACTGGCCGGCCGCGGGCTGTCCCGGCAGTACAAGGGAGACTTTCCGGGTCCGCTCCCGACGCCGTGGGCGTTGCGGTGGTCGCTGCTCGGCCTCGCTGCGGCGGCCGGCCTCGTCGTCGTGGCGGCGGGCGGCGGGAGCCTGGCCACTGGCCTGGCGCACCCGTCCGTGCCGCGCCTGACATCTGCCTCTCCCGGCGTGATCGCGATGGTCGAGTTCGGCGCTTTCGCGGCTGCTGCCGCGCTGCTGCGCTGGCGCCTGCCCGGCCTGAGCGTGGTCCCGCTGCTCGCGGTGGTCGCGGCGGAAGGGGTCCGTGCCCATCCGGAGGGCATCATCCTGGTGGGCGGGGCGCTGCTCACCTACGCGCATCTGCTGCCTTCGGCCCTCTGGGCCGGGATGCTCGGCTACGTGCTGCGTACCGCGATCGCCTGGCGGTCAGACCCAGCCGCCATGCGGGGCTTGGTCCGGCTGTACGGGACCGCCGCGGCATGGCTCTTCGCCCTCGTGGTGAGCACCGGCGTGGTCTCCGCCCTGGTGCTTGTCCCGCTGGGATCGCTGCTGACGACGGCCTACGGAATTGTCCTTGTCGTCAAGGCGGTGCTCGTCGCGGTCGCGGCGGCGCTGGCCGTCGCGGGGCGGGTCTGGCTGCGGCACCAGCCGGCCGCCGGGGCCGGGCCCGCCCGGGCGACCAAGCTGGAGTTCGGCGTGCTCGCCGCCGCGTTGGCGGTGACCGGCCTGCTCACCGCGCTGACGCCGCCAGCCACTCCGGTCACGCCAGCGGCGGCCAGGTCCGCCACGGGCAGTCCCGCGGGGGACCTGGTCCGCCACGGCAGGCGGCCAGGGGCCGGGGCCGTCCCGGCCGCCCACGTCGGGCCAGGGCGTCCCGGCCACGTCGGCAGGAATCAGTGATTTCCCGGCCCCGCTGCGGCCGGCCGGTGCGGGTCATGACTGACCGGACGGAACCCGGACGGCCGTGGCCCAGCCGGGTGCGTCCGGCGCCTCGTCGCCGAGCAAGCCGACCACGATCCGGGTGCCCCGGGGCGGCTTGTCCGGCCACGGCGTGAACCCGTCGGTGAGCACCACGGTGACCGCGGGCCGCGGCCGCAGGCCCGCCGCCGCGGCGATGCCGGCGCCCATGTTGGTCCCGCCGCCGCCGACCAGTTCCACCTGCCGCGCCGAGGTGACGCGTTGCGCCGCCCCGACCGCCGTGTCACAGGCCAGCACCCGCACCTGACGGGCTAGTCCCAGTGACCGCAGCAGGCCCTCGACCTCGGCGAGGGCGGCGCCGAGCAGATCGTCGGTCATGCTGCCGGAGGTGTCGCAGACCACCGCCACTTCAGGTACCGGCCGGCGCAGCGCTGGCAGCACCACCGGGCCCGCCACGGACGCCCGCCGGGACGGCCGGCGGTAGGAGTAATCGACCGCACCGGCCGTATCCGCGACGGCCCGGCGCAGTTCCGCCGCGAGCACCCGCCGCCAGTCGACCACGGGTTCCAGGATGTCGCGGGCCCAGCGGAGCAGCCCGGCGGGCACGGTGCCCGGTTCCTGCCCGTGCCGGAGGCAATCCTGGGCGACCTGCCGGCTTAGCAGCCGGGCCTGCCAGGG
>CAYPQM010000210.1:0-9781 GCA_964412845.1 uncultured Streptosporangiaceae bacterium | reverse complement strand
CCTGGCCGATGCCGCCGACCGGGTCACCGGGTCGCTGGACCGCGGCGGGCCGCTGGACCCGTGGGATCCGCTGAGCGCACGCGAATTCGAGGTCGCCCAGCTGGTCGCGGCCGGCCTGACCAACCCGCAGATCGCGCAGCACCTGGTGCTCGCACCCAAGACGATCTCGGCGCATGTCTCGCACATCCTGGCCAAGCTGGCGGTGACCCGGCGGGCCGAGATCGCCGCCTGGTGCGCGACCATCCAGCGAGACGTCCCGGATGAGCGATGATCACCCCGCCGCCGCTCCCGGGCGTGATCTCGGCGGAGCCGGAGCCAGCGGGCCTGCCGGTGGGGGGAGCTGGGTGTCAGCGGAGTCTCGCGCTGGCGGCCCGGGTCCTGCTGCGGTGGGCACGGGACAGCAGGTAGGACCCGCGGGCGGCGGCGAAGGCGAGCAGCCCGACGACGAGCGGGCCGCCGAACGTGATGGCCAGCCCAGCCCCGATGTTCGCCCCGATCACCCCGGCCGTGACCACCCGCCATGCGGCCCCGGCGATCGTCCCGGCCGCGAGCAGGGGGACCAGCACCGACCACCACCGGCCGTCGAACTGGTGCCGGCGGGCGGCCCGGCCGATCACCAGGGCCGCGGCCGCGGCTGCGGCCAGCGCCGCGATCCCGGCGGCCTGCCCGGTTCCCGGGCTGATGTCCCAGGGCCGGACCGCGAAGTCGAGGCCGGCCCTGGCCGGTACCGTGGACTGGTCCCCGACCAGCCACCAGGTCGCGACCGGCGTGGCGAGCGCCAGCGCCCCTGCGGCTGGCGTCACCCCCCGCGCCGCTGGTGGGCGGTTCTTACCTTCCGGCGTATCCAGCCGCAGTGTTGTCATGCGGCCCAGCCTCGCTCCCGGCCCCCGCCGCCCAACAGAGCAGAAGTACTCAACCGCCCCTGAGTACAACCGTCCCCAGGTACTCTCCCCGCCCGGCCGCGGCCGCCCGGTTATGGCGCCACCTGGCCGGGAGCACGCCATAGCGTTTTGACCACAACTTCTGAATGTGGCTGAATCTGGCGCGATTCCCTGCTCTGCTCATGACTTCGGGGGTGTGGGGGCATGTGCGGAACCGCGGGCGACATCCATGTGGGCAGTGGAAAACGTGCTGCAGTGCCGCACCTTCCAGATCCGGCCGCCAAGAACGGATACCTGGAAAAGAGGCTGTCATGGCCCGTCTGGTCAGAATCCCACGCCTGAATCGGCTGCTGGCTGGGCTGATGCTGGCCTTCGGGCTGGTCGGACTGACGGCTCCGGCGGCGTCAGCGGCGGTGACCGACTCGATGCCGGACGGGAACGGCTGGATACGGCTCGCGCACCTGTCCCCCAATACCCCCGCGGTCGACGTTTACCTGTATTCGTTCGGCGACCCGCGCGCACAGGTGACGCTGCACCATGTCGCGTACGGCACCGTGTCCGCGTACCTGCGGGTGGCCGCGGGCGAGTACACCGCCGCGATGCGCGGGGCGGGCTCGGCCGCCAGTTCGCAACCGGTTCTGTCCACCACGCTCAGCGTGAAGCCCGGCGGCGCCTACACGGTCGCCGGGATGGGGCCGGCGTCGGGCCTGCGGCTGCGGATCCTCAAGGACCAGCTCGAGACCCCCAAGGGCAAGATACTTATCCGGGTGATCCAGGCCTCGATGGCGCAGCACCAGGTGACGGTGACCGCAGGGAAGGAAATGCTGGCCAGCAAGCTGACCTTCGGCAGCCTGACCACGTACCGGGTAGCGAATCCGGGAACCTGGGTCTTCCACGCCGTGGGCGAGAGCCAGCACGCCGCCCAGACGATCAAGCTGACCCCCAACTGCATCCATACGATCGTCGTGGTGGATGCCCCGGGCCACCTGAAAATAGATGACCTTCTCGACGCGGCCGGGGAGACGAACATGCCGATGGGCGGCGTAGAGACCGGATTGGGCGGCACCGCCCCGCGCCCGGCCCCGCCGGCGATGCCATGGCTGGTAACGGTGGCCGGAGGCGGCCTGCTCACGCTGGCCGGTGCCGTCGCGATCAGGCGGGCCTGGCACAGGCCGCTGCACGCCCGGTAACCGGGGCGCGGCGCCTGGGCTCGATATCCATGACCTGGAGCGGGATCACCCACTTGTCTTGCGTAGTTGTTTCCCGACCCAGCTGATGGCTTCTTGGCGGCTTTCATAGATGTGCGGGGCCAGTCCCCGGTCGGACAGCTGCTCGGTGAGCTTGAGCCGCATGAAGGAACTGGTCGTGTACCTTGTCGCGCTGGAGTAGTAGCGCTCGGCCAGCCTGCGGACCAAAGACCTGTAGTTGTCGGCCAGGCCCGGCGCCAGGTAGAAATTGTCATAGTTGATGACCATCTGAACCTTCCTGCCGATCGCGGCCAGACGTTTGTCGACTTCGGTCCCGAGCGCCTCGACCTCGTCCTCGCTGACGAGCGACATGCCCTCCATGTTGAGGAAGAACATGTTCCGTTCGGCGTCGTAGGCGAACCGCGCTTCGAGCGGCACGGCCAGCAGGTCGTTCTTCAGGCCCATGGGCCCGGCGGCGAAGATCCGCGCATCCATCAGCTTCGGCTCACCGCGGATGATGGGTTCGAACCCGATATGGGCCAGGACGTCCTTCTCGAGATCCACCCACGGGGCGATCTCGATGAGCTCGAGGCCGTGTGGGGTGAGCTGGAAAACGCACCGCTCGGTCACGTACAGAACGGGCTGGCCGGCCGCGGCCGCGTACTCGCCGCTGAAGGTGCGCTGCTCGACATCGGCGAGGAACTTGGGCGTGACGGCACCCTCGCCGATGATCAGCCGGCCGTCTTGCACGCGGCAGCGGTTCGGCACGGCGAAGGTCCCGGTGAATACCAGCCGTTTGGCGTTCTGGCTGATGTTGATGAACCCTCCCGAGCCCGCCAGCTTCGGACCGAACCGGCTGACATTGACATTGCCCAGACGGTCCGCCTGAGCCATGCCCAGGAACGCGGTATCGAGACCGCCCCCGTCATAGAAGTCGAACTGGGACGGCTGGTCCAGGATGGCCTGCGCATTCACCGCCGCGCCGAAATCCAGCCCGCCGGCCGGCATGCCGCCTATCGCGCCGGGTTCGGCGGTCAGCGTGAGGTAGTCCAGAATGTGCTCCTCGGCCGCCACATTGGCGACGCCTTCCGGTATGCCGATGCCGAGATTCACCACGCTGTCGGGCCGAAGTTCCATTGCCGCCCGGCGGGCGATGACCTTCCGCCCGGTCAGTTCCAGCGGCGGGACCGCGTTGCGGACCCGCCGCAGCTCTCCGCTCAGCGACGCTGAGTACGGCGAGCCGAAGGTCTGCCAGTGGTGCTCGGGCTCCGACACGACGACGCAGTCGACCAGAATTCCCGGGATCTTCACCTCACGCGGGCTCAGGCTCCCGCTCTCGGCAACCCTTTCCACCTGCACGATCACCAGGCCACCAGCATTGTGCGCCGCGGTGGCCACGGCGAGCGCCTCCAAGGTCAGCGCCTCGCGCTCCATGGTGATGTTTCCTCCGGGATCCGCTGTAGTGCCGCGCAGGAACGCCACATCGAGCGGCAACGCCTTGTAGAACAGGTACTCTGCGCCGTCGAGGATGATCAGCTCGACGCGGTCCTCGGTTGTCCGTTCGTTGATCTTCCCGCCGCCCTGCCGCGGGTCGACGAAGGTACCCAGTCCCACCCGGGTCAGCAGGCCGGGCTTGCCGGCCGCAGTGTCCCGGAACAGTTGGGACATAACCCCCTGCGGCAGATTGTGCGCCTCGATCTTGTTGCCCACGGCCATCTTCCCCAGCTCGGGCGACAAGCCCCAATAGCCCCCCACAGCTCGCTTGAGCAGGCCCTCGTGGCATAGCCGGTCCAGCCCGCGGCCCTGCCGGTTGCCCGGGGCGACGGTAAACACCAGCCCGAGGTCACGCGGGGTGCCGGTCAGCAGGAAACGCTCCTCCAACGCCAGCGTCAGCTCCTCGGCGAAGCACTGCCCCACAAACCCCTCGACCACGACCGAGTCGCCGTCACGGATAAGCCGCACCGCCTCGGCGGCGGTGACGACCTTGTCCCTCACTGGCCCGCCGGGCGAAGGTTCCGCGGGGATGCACATGATGTCCTCCTGGAGCGAATCCGAGCGGCCGCCGTGCCCGGGGCGGTCAGCTGAACGCGCTGACACCCGTGATGTCCCGGCCGACGATGAGAGTCTGGATCGTTTCGGTGCCCTCGAATGTGTGGATGGACTCGATGTCGACCATGTGCCGGATGACGTGGAAGTCGAGCAGGATCCCGTTGCCGCCGAGCATGTCGCGGGCATCGGCCAGGACCACCCGGGCCTTGCTCGTGTTGTGCAGCTTCGCCAGCCCGGCCAGCGTCGGGGCGAGCTTGCCGGCGGCGTCCAGCTTGGCGATCTGCACGCAGTACAGCTGCATCGCGGTGACGTCGGCGAGCATGCGCACGAGCCGCTGCTGGATGATCTGGAAGCTGGCCAGCGACTTGCCGAATTGCGTGCGGCGCTTGGCGTAGGTCAGCGCGGCGTCGAAACCCGCGACCGCGTGCCCGAGGGCCATCCACGCGCAGGCGCTGCGGGTCCCGGTCAGGACCGCGGCGCAGTCCTTGAACGAATTCGCGCCTGGCAGCCGGTTCTCAGCGGGGACGCGCACGCCGTCGAGCTCGATCTCCGCCTGCCGGGCAGTGGTCCCCAGCGAGACCGAGTCGGACCCGTGCTCCGGTTCGGTCAGCGCGAACGCGCCGATCTTCTCCAGCCGGGCCATCGGTCCCAGCCAGCGTTGCTTCTGCTCCTCCGACCCGCACTTCGCGATCGCCTTCATCGCCAGCCCAGCCTGCACGGCCATGAAAGTGCCCAGGCTGCCGTCGCCCCGGTTGATCTCCATATTGATCAGACCAGCTGACAGCGGATCCATGGGCGGGCAGCCATAGCCTTCGATTCCATCGCCGATGATGCCGAGGGGGGACATTTTCTCGATGAGTGCCCATGGGAATTCCGCCCGCCCCCAGTAACCGTTGATCACCGGGAGGACCTCGGCGTCGACGAACTCACGGGTCCTGACCAGGTAGCCTTCCTGCTGCGCGGTGAACGGCTCACGCAGCCCGAAGTAGTCAGTCCCCAGCGCTTCACCGATGCTGTAGTGCAGATCCACAGCCGGGCCTCCCTGGCCTCCGTGCGATCATCGAATGCGCGCCGGGCAGCACGGGGCAGCGGTTTCACACCGGCCCATCCGGGCCTGTTCGTCTCCCGCCTCCGCTGCTGGGGGACCTGTTTTACGTTCCGCCGACCGCGGCTGCGCAGGATAGGGATGAAGGTCCTGACCTGAGGGACATGTGCCCCTTCATTTTGTGACCCGGCGCGCACGTAGGCTGATCCGGGCCTTCAAGCGCACCACCGGGAACGCCTACTGCGGGCGGTCGAGCCGCAGGGCGAGCTTGGGGCAGATCCGGACCGTCTCACGGGCTTCGGCCCGCAGTCGGCCAGGCACCGCACCGTCGCGGATGATCGGGAAACCCCAGTCGTCGAGGGTGATCAGCTCGGGCAGGACCTCAGCGCACAATCCCCGGCCGTCGCAGGCGATGGGGTCGACCCGGAGCGTTGCGCCGGTCCTCATCGCGGTCTCCGTGGCGGCACCGGCAGCACGCGGGCCGGTGCGGTGCCGCAGCACCAGCCTTGTGCGTGCTGTTCCAGTTCGGGCCCGAAGGCGGCGATGGCGCTGCGGATCAGCCGCACGGTGCCGTCGGGGTGGCTGCAGGCACCCCGGCCGTCGACCTGGCCGAGCCAGCGCCGCAGCGTGACCAGATCGGACGTGCCGCCGTCGGCGAGCCGCAGGAATTCGCCGGCGATCGCGTCCAGGCCGAAGACGCACGGGCCGCACTGGCCCGCCGACTCGTCCGCGAGGTACCGCACCACCCGGGCGGTTTCGGCGAGGCCGCAGGCGTCCTGGGGCAGGGCCGCGATCAGGCCGGCCCCGACGTTCGCGCCGAGCGGGGCCAGGCCTGCGGCCGAGAAGGGCCGGACGGCGGCCGCGGCCGCGCTGACCCAGGTGCCGAAGTAACCGCCGAGCAGCAGCGCCTGCAGCGGCGCGGAGGCGCCGCCGGCCAGGCCGAGCAGCTCGGCGACCGGCGTGCCGATCGCGACCTCGTGCACGCAGGGCTCGTGCACCGCCCCGAGGATGGTGACCAGCATCGACCCTGGTTCCTGGGCCGTGCCGACCGCGCGGAACCACGACGCGCCGTATCGGGCGATCAGGGCGAGGTGGGCCAGGGTCTCGACGTTCTGCACCAGCGTCGGCTGGCCGCCCAGCCCGCGTTCGGAGAGCCGCGGCGGGCGGGCCGTGGGAGTCGGGATACCGCGCTCGATCCAGTGCAGGACAGCACTGGCCTCACCGGCCACGAACCGGTCAGCGGCGGTCACGACCCGGATCTGGACCTGGCCGGACCGGGCGCGCCTGCGCTCGGCGGCCGCGTCGTCGACGATTTCCCGGACCGAGTGGTGCACGACGATCACGGCCTGGCTCGCGCCGACCATCTCGGCGGCGAGCACGGCCCCGTCCAGCACCAGGTGCGGCGACCGGGCGAGCAGGACCTTGTCCTTCGCGCTGGCCGGCTCGCCTTCTGTGCCGTTCGCCACCACGACCGGGGAATGCCCCGCCGCGACCGCGGCCAGCTTGGTCGCGGTGGGGAATGCCGCCCCGCCCCGGCCGGTCAGCCCCGACCGTGCCACCTCTTCGATGAGCGCCTGCCGGCGCCCCCGGTCCCGGCCGGGTGACCGGAGTGGGCCGTACCGGGTACAGTGCTCGGCCAGGCTGGCCGGGCCGGCCGCGAAACCTGGTGGCAGCAAGCGGGGCAGCAGACCGGGCGGCAGGGTGGCTGGCGGCCCGGCCTGATGCCGGAGACCTTCGTGGCTGCGCATTACCGGACGGCCCGGTCCCGTGCGGCAAAGGGGTGGGCGGCATCCGAGAGCTGGCTGGGTGGTGTGCTGTGCCTGCTGCTCTGCAGCAGGCGCGCCGCCACGGCGGTGGCTACCGCGGCCGCGGATCCCCAGACGACCAGCGCCACCCACCAGATCCCCAGGTCGTTGCCCGCGGTCAGGGCGTGCACGAACGCTACCGGCCAGGCCAGGTAGGCCAGCCAGTGCACCGCCCGCCAGGCCCGGTAACCCAGCCGGCCGCGCACCAGGCTGGTGATCAGCACCGCGCCGCCAAGATCGACGGCCAGGGTGCCCAGGCCGATCGCGAGGGTCCGGTAGCCGGACGCGAACGGCAGGACCGTGGCGGCCCAGCCGATCGAGACGAACGGGTCCAGGATCGCCGTCAGCACGTGCAGGGCCAGGAACGCGACCGCGAACAGCGCGAGCGTCCGGTGCAGCTCGGCCGTCACGAAGCGCGGCCAGCGCCGCGGCGCCGAGCCCAGCCGCGCGGCCACGCCCAGCACCATGACGGCACTGAACAAGACCATGAGCGCCAGCCCGCTGGCCCGCGAAACGAGCCACAGGCCCTGGGAACCTGCCGCCGCGGCAGCCACGCTCATCGCACACCCCCCGGCCGTGCTCCGGCACGGAGGCGGCTGTCCGGCCGGGTATCCGTACGGCGGATCACTCTTTCATCTCCAGACTCACCCGGCGCAGAGTTACCGGCCAGGGTCCAATGGCCCGACAATGCGGCCATAAGCCCCGCCGCGCTCATCGCGTACCGCCAGGTCGTGCTCCGCTGTACACGTGGGTGCCGGACGGGACGTCGATGCGTCCGCCGTCCTCGCCCGGCCAGCCGCCGACGTATCGCACCGCTGCGTCGCGGGAGACGAGCCGAGCGGGCAGGCCCGCCGAGGCCAGCCATTCCTCGGCCCGATCGCCGGCCACGACCGCCGCGGTGGCCGCGGCGTTGGCGTCGGCGCACGTGGCCGCGGCCACGCTCACCGTCTGCCATGGCCCGTCCGCGGGCCGCCCGGTCCGGGGATCCACGATGTGATGCAGCACGCGGCCGGCCCGCCGCCACTGGCGGCAGGTGATCGATGAGGTGGCCACTGCGCCGCTGGGCAGCCGGACACGCTGGGGCGGTGCGGACCCAGCCGGGTCCGGCCCGTCCGCCACCAGGATCGGCCAGCCGTCACGCGGTGGCGTGCCGCCGGTGGCGATGTCGCCGCCGAGACTGACCAGCACTCCTCCGCAGTTCCCGCCCGCGGCGAGGGCGGCCCGGGCCGCGCGGTCGGATCCCAGGCCCTTGGCCGTGGCGCCCAGGTCGAGCCGGACACCGGGCGGCAGGTGCAGGATGGGGCCGTCCAGCCGGACCAGCTGCCATCCGGGCGCCGGCGCGGGCGGGCCGGGCGGCTCACGCCGCTGCGGATCGATCGCGGCGAAGTCGCGGTCGTAGCCCAGTGCGATAAGGGCGTCGCCGACCGTGGGATCCGTCCGGCCGCCGGTCCACTGCGCCGCGGCCAGCGCGACGCTGACCGCCTCGGCGAATCCGTTGCTGAGCAGGTAGCGGCCGCCGCCGCCCCGGTGCAGCCAGGAGAGCTCCGAATCCGGCCGGAACCGGCTGGCCTGACGGTCCAGCATGTCCAGGACGTCGTCCACCGCGGCCAGGGCCCGGTCGAGATTCTCCGGCGGCCACACCGCGAGCCTGGCACTCGTGCCCAGCGCGGCGCGTTCGGCCACGGCGACCACGCGGTCACCGGTGGCGATCCGCCGCCACGGCGCAGCCGCGGTCAGTTCAGGCACTGATCTGGTCATCGTCATCGTCATCAGCTGTCGTGGTAGGGCTTGACGTGCCGGACGTGGCTGACGACGGTCTTGCCGTTCACGGTGTGGGTGGTGGTTGTCACCGTGACCCCCGATCCGCTGGTGGTCGCGACCGAATGCGTCACCTGCGGCCCGGCCGCCCCGTTCGTCACCGCCCCGTTCGTCACTGCCCCGGCGCCGGTGCCCACGGCCGTCGACGACGTTCCGGCCGTCGTCGCCGCCGCCGGGAAGGCGTGATGGGCCAGCGCCACGGTGGTGGCCCCGGTGCCGACGATCAGCGCGGCCAGGGTCCAGTTCGACATCCGCCGGACGCGGCGGACGCCGTCGTGGCGGGTGGGCGCAGGCCCGTCAGCCGGCCCGCCGAAGTCCGGCAGCGGCACCCGCCCGTCACCGGGCGGCGGCCCGCCGAAACCCGGGAGCGGCACCCGCCCGTCACCGGGCGGCGGGCCGCCGAAGCCCGGCAGCGGCAGCTGCCCCCGGGCCGGGGCTGGTTCGCCGAACCCAGGCCGGGGGTCTTGGTGGCCGCGGTACTCACGATCGGAGTCCATGGTCGCGTGTTCCTTTCCGCTCTACGGCGCCGGCTCTTACCCGGCTCCCTGATCGTGCGTGAGCGGTGATGAAGCGACCGTGAGAGGACCATGTGAGGCTTCACATCTGCGAATCGTGCCGCAGTTCACATCGTTCTCACATCTGACGCTGCGTAGCCTCACTGGTATGCGGGTGCTGGTGATCGAGGACGAGGTGCGGATGGCGCGCCTGCTCAAGCGCGCGCTGGAGGAAGAAGGCCACGCCGTCGACGTCGCCGGAGACGGCCCGGAGGGCCTGTGGATGGCGACCGAGAACCCCTATGCCGCGATTGTGCTGGATGTCATGCTGCCGGGATTCGACGGCTTCGAGCTGTGCCGGCGGCTGCGGGACGCAAGCATCCGGGTGCCGGTGCTGATGCTCACCGCCCGCGACGAGGTCGGCGACCGGGTCCGCGGCCGGGACGCCGGGGCCGACGACTACCTGGTAAAGCCGTTCAGCCTGCTTGAGCTCGCGGCGCGG
>CAYPQM010000209.1:0-9784 GCA_964412845.1 uncultured Streptosporangiaceae bacterium | reverse complement strand
CATGCGGGGCCGACGCGAGAGGGACGACGGAATGATGCGAAAACTGCGTGCGGGCTCGGTCCCCGCCCTGCTGGCGCTGCTTCTCGGCGTGCTGCTGGCCGCCCCGGCCTCGGCGGTGACGACCGCCCCGGGAGCGGCGGCGGCCAGCTACCCGGGACCCGGCGTCGTGACCGGTGACACCAGCGTGCACGATCCCTCCATGGTCCGGGCGCCCGACGGCACCTACTACCTCTTCTCCACCCACCAGGGCATCGAGATCCGCACCTCCACCAACCGGACCAGCTTCACCAGGGACGGCTCGGTGCTGCCCGGCGGGGCCACCTGGGCCAGCGCCTACGGCAACGACACCGACATCTGGGCGCCCGACGTCTCCTACCACAACGGCATCTACTGGCTCTATTACGCGGTGTCCAGCTTCGGCTCCAACCATTCCGCCATCGGCCTGGCCACCAGCAGCACCGCGAAGCCGGGCAGCTGGACGGACCACGGCCTGGTCTACGCCACCCAGACCAGCAGCACCTTCAACGCCATCGACCCGGGGCTGACCGTGGACACATCCGGCCGCTGGTGGCTGTCGATGGGCTCGTTCTGGAGCGGCATCAAGATGATCCAGATCAACCCGGCCACCGGCAAGCAGCTATCCAGCAACACCACCCTCTACAGCATTGCTGAGCGGCCATCCCCAGACGCGGAGGAGGCCAGCTACATCTACCCGCACGGCGGTTACTACTACCTCTTCGTCTCGTTCGACTACTGCTGCCGCGGCGTGAACAGCACCTACCACATCATGGTCGGCCGTTCCACCAGCCCGACCGGGCCTTATGTGGACGAGAACGGCACCGCCATGATGAGCGGCGGGGGCACCCAGATCCTCGCCACGCACGGCAACGTGATCGGTCCCGGCGGCCAGACCGTCATGCACGACACCGACGGCGACCTCCTCGTCTACCACTACTACGCGGCCAACCTCAACGGCACGCCGGAACTCGGCCTCAACTACCTCGACTGGGCGTCGAACGGCTGGCCGTATGCCGCGTGAACCGGCCCGTCCGCGGGCTCAGCGGACGCTGGAGCCGCGCACGACGAGTTCGCAGGCGTGCCGCCGGACGCTGCCCTGACCGGGGCCGCCGTCGATGAGGGCGAACAGGTCCCGGGCCGCCGCGGCGCCGAGGGCCTCGAGGTTCATGTCGATGGTGGTCAGCTGGGGCTCGGTCTCCAGGGCGAAGACCCGCCAGTTGTCATACCCGGTGACCGCGATATCGTCCGGTACCCGCCGGCCCATCTCATCCAGCGCCACCAGGACACCGGAGGCGATCTGGTCGGATCCGCACAGCACCGCGTCGATGTCCGGCCGCTCCGCCAGCAGGGCGGTCGCCGCGGCGCGGGCCCAGCGCTGGGACCACGTGCCGTACCGCACCGGGGTGGCCAGCCGCAGGTCATGCTCAGCCAGCCGGGCCGCCAGGCCGGTGACGCGCTGGGTGACCGCCGTGGCGTGGCGTGGCCCGGTGAGATGGGCGATGCGCCGGCGGCCGGTGCCGACGAGGTGATCGACCATCAGGCCCGCCCCGTTATGGTCATCCGGCATGTGCACCACGTCGTCCGGGTCGTCGGACTCACCGTAGACGTACACGACCGGGACATCCACGTGGCGGCTCACCGAAGCGGTCGCCGCGTTGTTGTCCCCGACGACCAGCACGCCGTCCACTTTGCGGGCCGCCAGCATCCGGGCCAGTTCCAGGCTGCGCGCCTGGTCCCCGCGGGCATCGCAAGTGATCATGGACAGGTCGATCTCACCGAGCGCGGCCTCCGCGCCGAGCATGACCGGCACGGCGAACCGGTGCGACATGCTGTCGGCGATGAGGAGCCCGACGGTGCTGGTCCGCCCGGTGGTCAGGCCGCGCGCGATGGGGCTGGGCGTGAACGCCAGTTCCCGGGCGGCGGCGATCACCCGGGCCCGAGTCTCCGCCGACACCCGGTTCTTCCCGTTGATCGCCTTCGAGGCCGTCGTCAGTGAGACGCCGGCCCGTTCGGCCACCTGGATGAGGGTGGCCGGACGTCGTTTCATCATGCGGTGAGTGTCCCATCCGGGCACCGGGGCTGGACCAGCCGGTGCCTGCACTCCCAGCCGCCACACGGCACCGCGCGGCGATTCGGGCCGGCCGCATCGGGGGTGGTTGATAACGGTTGGGTAACAGCAGAGGCCGGGTCTTGACGCGACTTCAGCCGCGGAACATTCTCGGCATACCGAGTGAGGAAGCGCTTCCCCATCGGAGTCGGAGAGCGAGCAAGCGGCCAGTGCCCGTCCAGTCCAGGACGGCGGCGGGCCGCCAGTGAGCGCTACCTGGAGCCCGGCGCCCGGTCCCGCAGCAGCCTGTCCCCCTCTCGCTCTTGGAGCAGCGCATGAAGCCCTTCCGCACTATCGGAGCCTGCGCGGCCGCCGCACTGGCCGCGGCCTGGATCCTGCTGCCCGCCGGAGTCCCGGCCGTGGCCGCCGGCAACACACTCGTGGTCAACGCCGCCTCCGTGCTGCGGCCAGTGACCCACGTGGCCGCAGGGGGCCTCTACGCGCTCGCCACCCCCACCCAGCCCGCCGCCGCGCAGCTTCCGGCGCTGCACCTGAACCAACTGGTCCAGCCCGCGCCGGGCGTGCAGCAGCTTGGCAATGGGGCAACCGTCCCGACCGGGGACGCGCTCAAGGTGGCCCCGCTGGCGACCGGGGCCGGGGCGCAGGAATACGTCCGGATGCCCGACATCTATCCCAACTTCCCGTACCAGTGGGTCAGCTGGAGCGACTGGCTGGCCAAGGTCAACACCATGGTGTCGGCCCGGCTGGCCGCCACGGCCACGACCAACATCGACGGGTGGGAACTGTGGAACGAGCCCGACTGGACCTGGAACACCGCGGCCGCGGGCTCCTTTGACGCCGGATGGGTCAGGACGTACCAGGCTGTGCGGGCCCTGGACTCGGTGACCCCCATCGTCGGCCCGAGCATCTCGATCTACAACCACGCCTGGATGGCGGGGTGGCTGGCTTACGCCAAGGCGAACAACGCGCTGCCCAACGTGATCACCTGGCACCAGCTCTCCACCGGCTCGGCCGGCACCATCGGCGGCAACGTCGCCGACTTCAAGGCCCTGGAGGCCTCGCTGGGCATCTCGCCGATTCCCATCTCGATCGACGAGTACGCCGCCCCCGCCGAGGTCGACGTGCCGGGCGCGGCCGTGCACTACCTCGCCGCGTTCGAGCGCTACGGCGTGCACGACGCGGAACGCGCGTACTGGTTCGAGTCCGGGACCGTCAACGGCCTGCTCTTCAGCAACAAGCCGACCGGCACGTACTGGCTGTACAAGTGGTACGGCGACATGGCCGGGGACATGGTCACGGTGACCCCGTCGGGCAGCCAGGACGGCATCGCGGCGTACGACTCCACCCGGAAGATCGTGAACATCGTCGTGGGCGGCGACAGCGGGAACAACAGCGTCCAGGTCACCGGCCTGGGATCGTTCGGCTCCAGCGTGAAGGTGGTGCTGTCGTCCACGCCGGATTCCGGGCGGCTGGCCAACGTCAGCGCCCCGGCCACGATCTCGACGACGACCGTGGCGGTGACGAACGGAAGCGTCACGGTGCCCATCGCCAACCAGAACGCGCAGAGCGCCTACCAGCTTCTCGTGACGCCTGCGGCCGGGCCGGCCACGAGCTACCAGCAGACCTACGAGGCCGAGAACGCGACCGTCGTCAACGCGGCGATTGAATCATCCCCGACCGCGTCCAACGGCTACTACGTCGGCCTGATCAACGGCACCGGCGACGAGCGGGCCGACAGCTTCGTGGACTTCCTGGTCAATGTGCCGTCGGCCGGCAGCTACACCATGACGATCCGCTACGCCAACGGCGGCACCGCGACATCCACCCAGGGCCTGGCCTACAACGGCGGCGCCTGGAGCACGGTCTCCTACCCTGTCACGGGCGGCTGGGGCTCGTTCGGCAAGACGGTCAGCACTACCGTGACCCTCAAGGCGGGCAGCAACGTCATCCGGCTGGCGAAGGGCTCACCCAACTTCGCGGGCGGGACGAACTTCGCCGAACTCGACTCCATCACCCTGGTGCCGGCGGCCTGACCGGCCCGTCCCGGCGGGGAGCCGGCCGCGGCGGCGGGGCAACGACAGTAAAGCGCTTCAACTGTCGTTGGAACGACAGCAAAGCGCATCTCACGCGGCACGGCCTAGTCCAGGCGGCGCAGCCCGGCCCGGTGCCGCTCGGCCAGGTCCAGGTACGTGCTGACCGCCGAGCGGATCCAGTCCTGCTGCTTGGCGCCTGCCCCCTCTTTCATCGTCGCGGGCACACCCACGGCCAGCGCGCCGGCGGGGACGACGGCGTCCTCGCGGACCAGCGCGGCGGCCGCCACGACGGCACCCGCGCCGACGTGCGCGCGGTTCAGCACCAGCGCGCCGGAGCCGATCAGGCAGCCGTCCTCCACCACGCAGCCTTCGAGGTGGGCGCTGTGCCCGATGACACAATCGGCGCCGATGATGGTGGGCCACTCCTCCGTCGTGTGCACGACGGTGCCGTCCTGGACCGAGGTGCGCTCACCGATCCGGATCATGCCGTGGTCGCCGCGGAGCACTGCGCCCGGCCATACCGACACGCCCGCGCCGAGTTCCACAGAGCCGATCACGACGGCGTCGGGGTGCACGTAGGCGCCGGGGTCGATCGTGGGCACCAGGTAGTCGAGTGCGTAGACGGGCACGGCATCACTTCCTGAACTGATCGGCGGCACTATCGGGAGGGGCATGCCGCGCTGGAACGTCCCGGCCGCGGTCATGGACGGGGACGTCCAGTACCGGCGCCGGGCCTGCACACCCATCGGCTATACCCAGATGAACCTATCTTGATCATGCCATTCGGCCAGCCCAGGCACGGTCCGGGACGGTCAGCCGCGGCCAGCCAGCCCGGGGTAGACCCGCAGCGCGTGGCCGGCCAGGACCCCGCTGAGCGTCTCATCACCGAGGTCCAGGGCGGCCAGCGCCCGGGCGTTCCGCGCGATGCCTGGCACCCCGGGCCAGTCCGTGCCGAAGATGAACTTGCGGGCCAGCCGCCGCAGGTCAAAGCGTGCGTAGTAGTCAGGCAGCTTCCTGGGCGGCAGGCCGGACAGCTCGATCCACACGTTCTCGTGCAGCAGGGCCAGCGACGCGGCCGCCTCGTACCACCAGCCCCGCCCGCCGTGCGCGAGGACGATGGTCAGCCCGGGAAAATCCCTGAGCACCGGGGTCAGCAGGCCGGGATCGGCCATGGCGTTGGACGAGCCAGGGAAAGAACTCGTGCCGCAATGCACCACGACAGGCAGGCCGTCGGCCTCGCAGGCCTGGTAGGCGGGGTAGAGCATCGGATCGGCCGCGCTGAATCCGCCGTGCACCGGATGAACCTTGAGCCCCGCCGCGCCCATCGCGACCTGCCGGGCGAGCTCGGCGGCGACCGGGTAATGCAGGTGCGGGTTGATGTTCGCGAGGAAGGTGAAACGCTCGGGGTTGTGCTTGATGATCGGCAGCAGGTCCTCGACGGGCTGGGTGCCGGTGACCTTGGGGCTGTACTCGCACAGCAGGATGGCACGGTCGACCCCCTCGGCGTCCATGAGCTCGTCGAACGCCTCCGGGATGACCGCCCCGTCGGCGTTGAACACCGACTGCCATCCCGGCTGGCCGAACTGCTCCGCCCAGCTCACCCAGGAACCCCTGATCGTCGGCAGCCGCGGCGGGTGGACATGGGCATCGACCAGCAGTCGTCCGTCAAGCATGAGCTTCCTCCCGCCACCGCCTCGGGTGGCCAAGTCTAGGCATGGCCGGGCTGGTGGCCGGCCCCTCCGCCCGCCCGGCCCCGCTTGACAAATCAATCAAAACTGCATAGTATAGCAAGCACAGGAACGACCCCGAGGAGAAGACAATGACCGATACCCGCACCACGGCGAGGGAGATTCAGGGTGAAGTCCTGAACACGCTCCGGAAGAGCCAGGACGCTGTCGTTGACGCCATCAAGCGCTGGGCCGACGCGGTTCAGTCGATGACGCCGTCGATCTCCATCCCGACTCCCAGCCTGCCTTACACCGACAAGCTGCCCAAGCCGGAAGAGTTCGTGGCCAACGCCTACGACTTCGCCGAGCAGCTGCTCGCCAGCCAGCGGAAGTTCGCCGAGAATGTGCTGCACGCAGCCATCCCGGCGCAGGCCAGCAAGACCGGCACGACCGCCGCCAAGGCCGACACCAGCCCCAAGGCGGACACCGCTCCCAAGGCCGGCACCGCCGCCAAGGCGACCGGCACGCACGCCCCGAAGACGAACGGCGCTTCCCCCAGGAAGACCAGCCCTCAGGGCAAGTGACCACTGAGCCAAGCGCGGCGGACCAGGGGTTTCCCGGTTCGCCGCGCTTGCGTATCCCTGGGCCCGGTGCCGCCTGCCTACTATACTTAGCAGATCATGTTGTTCCAGCTAGACTGTCCCGATCCACCAGCAGGGGGGTTACGGTGCCAGATGCAGGGGGGGTTACGGTGCCAGATCCGTGGGCCGCGCAGACGGAAGCGCTGGGCTCGTTCATCCGCAGCCAGCGCAAGCTCGCCAACCTGTCGCTGCGCCAGCTCGCGGATCTGACCAGCCTGTCGAATCCCTACCTGAGCCAGATAGAGCGCGGGCTGCACCAGCCGTCCGTCCGCGTCCTGAAGCTGCTGTCCAACGCGCTCAACGTTTCCGCGGAAACGCTGCTCGCCGAAGCGGGCCTGCTGGATCCGGACCGCGGGGCAGGCACCGCCGCTCCCGCTGCCCCCGGCCAGTCGCCTGCTCCCCCGGACGCGGAGGCCGCCATCCGCGCCGACCAGCGGCTGAGCGACGAGCAGAAGGCCGCCCTGATCGCCGTCTATCAGAGCATGCTCCGGACCCTGTAGTAATTCCTGCATTTCCGTGGCCATGGCGGCCCGGGCCTGAGTCGCGCACTGTGGCCCGTGAGGCAGATGTGTGCTCGCCAGGCCCGCAGCACGATTATGATAAAACAGGGAATACATGGGCCAGCGCCCCCGGGATGATCACAAGACCTTCTCTCAAGGCATATTTCGCCCGGCATGTCCAGAGGCGTTGGAACCGCGTCAACAGGCCGCAGGTCAGCGACAATAGTGACCTAAGCCCTTTCTTTTCGCCTGACACATGATTTAAGTTCTATCCGGTTCTTTTCATGGTGCCCCGATGATATGAGTTGATAATTGATTAAAAAGGGGGACGATGAAGACTCCGCAGACATGGCTCACACCCGGCGAGCAGGCGACGGCGCTAAAAGAGCGACTCGGCCAGCTCGGGCAGGCCGGACGGTTTAACCCGCCCGCCGCCTTCGCGCAGCGGGCCAAGATCACCGACCCGGCCGTCTATCGTGCGGCGGCAGATGGCCCGGCCTGGTGGGCCACCCAGGCGCGGCAGCGACTGCACTGGGATGTCCCATTCACCAGCGTGCTTGATGACCGCGATCCGCCGTTCTACACCTGGTTCGCTGACGGCTCGCTCAACGCGTCCTACAACTGCCTGGACCGGCACGTCGAGGCCGGCCACGGCGCCCGGGTCGCGTTCCACTGGCTCGGCGAGGAAGGCGAGCAACGGGACCTGACCTACGCGCAGATCCTGGATCAGGTGCAGCGCCTGGCCAACGGGCTCAAGTCCCGGGGAGTCAGCCGGGGTGACGTGGTCGGCATCTACCTGCCGATGATCCCCGAGGTGGTAGTCGCCATGCTCGCCTGCGCCCGCATCGGCGCCCCGCACACCGTGATCTTCGGGGGCTTCGCTCCCTCGGCCATGGCGCAGCGGCTCGCCGTGTCCAGGGCCAAGGCGCTGATCACGGTGGACGGCGCCCGCCGCAAGGGAACGACCGCCGCGACCAAGCAGGCGGCGGATGCGGCTATCGAGGACCTGGCCGACCTGGAGACGGTCGTCGTGGTCCGGGCGGCGGGCACGCCCTGCCCGATGCGGCCGGACCGCGACGTCTGGTATCACGATCTCGTCGCGAATGCCGGACCCGAATGCCCGGCCGAGCCGATGCCTGCCGAGCAGCCGCTGTTCCTGCTCTATTCATCCGGATCGACGGCCAAGCCAAAAGGAATCATGCACACCACGGGTGGATATCTCACCGGTGTCGCGGCTACCACGGCGATGGTATTCGATCTCGATCCGGACCGCGACGTCTTCTGGTGCACCGCCGATGCGGGCTGGATCACCGGTCATTCCTATGTCGTGTACGGCCCCATGGCCAACGGATGCACATCGGTGATGTACGAAGGCGCCCCGGACTACCCGGACAAGGACATTTGGTGGGACATAGTTGAGCGGTACCGGGTATCCGTCTTGTATACCGCGCCCACCGCTATCCGGGCCTTCATGAAGTGGGGAGAGCAGTACCCGGCCGGGCACGACCTGTCCTCGCTGCGGCTGCTCGGCACCGTGGGCGAGCCCATCAGCCCGACGACCTGGCTGTGGTACCACACCGTCATCGGCGGTGAGCGCTGCCCGGTCGTGGACACCTGGTGGCAGACCGAGACTGGCGCCATCATGATCTCCGCGCTGCCCGGCCTGACCGCCACCAAGCCCGGCTCAGCGGGCCTTCCCCTGCCCGGTGTGTCGGCGGCCCTCGTCGACGACGAAGGCAACCGGGTCGAGCAGGGCAACGGCCTTCTCGTGCTGACCGAGCCGTGGCCCAGCATGCTGCGCACGCTGCATGAGGACCCGGAGCGGTACGTGCAGACCTACTTCTCACGGTTCGGGCCGCGCACGTATGTGGCGGGCGACGGCGCCCGCCTGGACGAGGACGGCTACTTCTGGATCACCGGCCGCATCGACGATGTCATCAACGTGTCCGGTCACCGGCTTTCCACCGCGGAGATCGAATCCGTCCTGGTCGCCCATCCGGCAGTCGTGGAAGCGGCCGTCGTCGCGGCCAGCGATGACCTGACCGGCCAGTCGGTGGTGGCGTACGTCACCGTGGCATCCGGGGCCACCCCCGCGCCCGCGCTCAAGGCGGAACTCCTGGAATATGTGGCCGTCCACATCGGCAAGCTGGCCCGGCCCAAGCGCATCATCTGGGCCGACGACCTGCCCAAGACCCGGTCCGGCAAGATCATGCGACGGCTGCTCAAGGACGTGGCCGACGGCCGCGAGCCGGGCGATACCAGCACCCTGGCCGACCCGTCCGTGCTGACGCGCCTGCAGCAGCAGACCGCGCCGGCCGCCCCGCAATAGACCACCACCACAACCCCGCATTAGACCACCACCACCCCACTGGAGGACGCACGATGACCATCACAGCCAACATGCAGCAGAAAACAGAAGGCCCGCTCCAGGACCGGGTAGCCCTGGTGACCGGGGGGGCCCGCGGCATCGGGGCCGCCATCGGCCAGCGCCTGGCCAGCGACGGCGCCGGCGTCGCCGCCGGGTACTGGCGGCACGAGGAGCCAGCCAGGAAGTTCCTCGAGACCATGACCGCGGAGTACCCGGGCCGCCGGATCACCCTGCACGAGGGCAACATCGGCGCGGCCGACGACTGCCGCCGGGTGCTGCAGGAGGTCATCGACCAGCATGGCCGCCTCGACATCCTCATCAACAACGCGGGCATCACGGTCGACAGGACCGTGGCGAAGATGACCGACGAGGACTGGCAGCGGGTCATCGCCGTCAACCTGTCCGGCGCCTTCTTCATGGCCCAGGCGGCACTGGAGCACATGATCGAGCGCGGCACCGGCCGGATCATCAGCGTGTCCTCGGTCATCG
>CAYPQM010000208.1:0-9847 GCA_964412845.1 uncultured Streptosporangiaceae bacterium | reverse complement strand
TAGCTGGAGGCCGCCTCGCGCAGGCTCTGCTCGCGGTCGTTCCAGGGCACCAGGTGGGTGAGCACAAGCTGGCCGACATCGCCGCCGGCGGCGTACTCCCCCGCCTGCCGTGCGGTGAGATGGACGTCCCCGGGCAGGCCGGGCTCATCCAGGAAGGACGCCTCGCACAGCAGCAGGTCAGCGCCGCGGGCCAGGCCGGCCAGCGCCGGTGTCGGTCCGGTATCGGCGGAATAGGTGAGCACCTGGCCCGCGTGCTCGATTCTGAAGCCGAACGCTTCCACCGGATGGTTCATGGCCGCCAGCGTCACCCGCAGCGGCCCGATCTGCCGGGTCCCCGGCGTGAGCGTGCCGAAGTCGAACGCCTCCATCATGCCGGGATGCTCGGCCAGGCCGTAGGCCTGGGCCATCCGCAGCGCGGTGCCAGCCGGGCCGTACACGGGAATCCGCGGCTTCGGCCCGCCCGGCGCGTATGTGCGCGCCACCCAGTAGGCGCACAGGTCGAGGCAGTGGTCCGCGTGCAGGTGGCTCAGGCAGACTGCGTCGATGTCGTACATCCCGGCGTACCGCTGCAACGCGCCGAGCGCCCCGTTGCCCAGGTCAAGCAGCAGCCGGAAGCCGCCGGCCTCCACCAGGTAGCAGGAGGCCGGGCTGTCTGGCCCGGGAAAGGATCCGGAGCAGCCGATGATGGTCAGGCGCACGGTCGACCAGGCTACGCGCCGCGTCCGACGCGGGCGATCTGGCGGCTCTGCGCGACCAGGCGGCCCGCGGCGTCCCACACTTCGGCCTCCTCGTCGAACCATCCGCCGCTCACATGCCGGCAGCGGGCCGCTACCCGCAGCATCCCGGCGGCCGGTACCGCGCGCATGTACCAGGTCAGTTCCACGGTCGGCGCCCAGCCGACCGCGCCGAGGCCGAATACCACCGGCGGCAGCGCGTCCACCGCGAGAGCGAGCAGGTAGGCGTCGGGATCCCGGTCCTCGCGCAGCCGGAAGTAGCCCCGCATCTCAGGAGTCCCGGCGGGCGTCCCGCGCAGCCAGCCTGAGGTCGCGGGGTCCAGCCGCAGATCGACCTGGGCGGCGAAGCCGCGGAACCGGGTCGACTTGGCGGCCGCGGCGAACCCGAGGCACTCCTCGATGGGCGGCAGCCAGGGCGGTTCACCGGTCCAGGACAGCGCGCCATCGCCCTCGGCGGGCCCGAGCGTGCCGGTGGTGACGGTGGCCTCCATGACGGGCACATCGTCCTGGATCAGGGTGGCCCGGGCCGTCGCGGCGGTCCTGCCCTGCTTCAGCCAGACCACCTGGACCTGGGCCGGCTCGGGCCGGGGCACCCGGAGGAAGTGCACGCTGGTCGCGACCGGGTGCGGGTGCGGCGCGGAATCGAGCACCGCCCGCAGGACGGTCGCCATCAGCACGCCGCCGTTCACCGCGCCGACCACCGAGCCGTCGCCGGACACGATCGCGAACCGCTCATCGGGCTTGACGTCATAACGGCCATCACCAGCCGGCAGCACCGCCGTCGCCTCGTCGAACACCGTCATCGGCCCAGGCCCGCCGCTCGGGCGCGCCCTAGGCCCACAGCTGTCCTTCGAGCCGCGCCTCGGCCTCTTCCAGGGTCCCGGAGTAGGCCCCGGTGGACAGGTACTTCCAGCCCCCGTCGGCGATCACGAACGCGATGTCGGCCCGCTGCCCGGCCGCGTGCGCCTTGCTGGCCATGGCCAGGGCGGCGTGCAGCGCGGCTCCTGATGAGATGCCGGCGAAGATCCCTTCCAGGTCAAGCAGTTCCCTGGTGCGCCGCAGGGCGTCCGCCGAGGCGACTGAGAACCGCGTGGTCAGCACGGACTCGTCGTACAGTTCCGGCACGAAGCCCTCGTCCACGTTGCGCAGCCCGTAGACAAGCTCCCCGTACCGCGGCTCGGCGGCCACGATGGACACCCCCGGCACATGCTCGCGCAGGTAACGCCCGGTGCCCATGAGCGTCCCCGTGGTGCCGAGCCCGGCGACGAAGTGGGTGATGCTGGGCAGGTCGGCGAGGAGTTCCGGGCCGGTGGTCTCGTAGTGCGCCCGTGCGTTCGCCTCGTTGCCGTACTGATAGAGCATCACCCAGTCCGGGTGATCCTGCGCCAGCCGCCGGGCCACCCGGACCGCCTCGTTGGAGCCGCCCGCGGCCGGCGAGGAGATGATCTGCGCGCCGTACATCTCCAGAACCTGCCGGCGCTCGGCCGAGGTGTTCTCGGGCATGACACAGATCATCCGGTAGCCGCGCAGGCGCGCCACCATGGCCAGGGATATGCCGGTGTTCCCCGAGGTGGGTTCGAGGATCGTGGTGCCGGCCTCCAGCAGGCCATCCTTCTCCGCCTGCTCGATCATGAAGAAGGCCGCGCGGTCCTTGACCGAGCCAGTGGGGTTGCGGTCCTCGAGTTTGGCCCACAGCCGCACGTCCGGCGCCGGCGACAGCCGGGGCAGCCCGACCAGCGGTGTCCCGCCCACCGAATCGAGCAGCGAGTCGTAGCGCATCAGGCGTCCTGGAGGGTCAGCACGCGCCGCCGGCCACGGCCGGCAGGACCGTCACCGTGTCCCCGTCGTGCACGGGGGTCTGCAAGCCGCCGAGGAACCGCACGTCCTCGTCGTTGAGGTAGACGTTGACGAAGCGGCGCAGCCCGCCGTCGTCCACCAGCCGCTCGCGCAAGCCGCCGTGCCGGGAGTCCAGGTCGCCGAGGAGGTCGGCCAGGGTCGCGCCGGAGCCCTCGACCGACTTGGCCCCGCCGGTGTAGGTGCGCAGGATCGTCGGGATACGGACCTCGATGGCCATGAACAACACTCCAGGGTGAGGCGGGCTCTTCCATTGCGTGCCAACCGGGTGCCTGACCGGATCATTCCAGCATCCGGTCCTCGGCGATCACGACATCTTCCTCGGTCACCGCCCCGTCGATGATCCGGAACGCGCGGAACTCCGCCTGCTCAGGGTCCCGCGTCGACACGAGCACGTAGTGCGCGCCCGGCTCGCTGGCATACGAGATGTCCGTGCGGGACGGGTAGGCCTCAGTGGCGGTGTGCGAGTGGTAGATGACGACCGGCTCCTCGTCGCGCTCGTCCATCTCGCGCCACACCCGGAATTGCTCCATGGAGTCAAACCGGTAGAAGGTCGGCGACCGCTCCGCGTTCAGCATCGGGATGAAGCGCTCCGGGTGATCGCTGCCTGCCGGGCCTGCGATCACCCCGCATGCCTCGTCCGGATGGTCGGCGCGGGCATGGGCCACGATCTTGGCGTGCAGCGCGGGATGAAGCGTCAGCATGCGTCTGAGGGTAGCCGGGCGGGCTGCTACCACAGCGCCCGCACCAGGGTCTCCTGGAGGTAGGTCAGCCAGTCGTACACCCAGAAATAAGCCGCACGGGGGTCGTCCGGATCCAGCGAAGCCATTCGCTGCTCGAAGTCCTCGGTCACTGACAAGCGCACGCCGAGCGCGAGCCGGACATCATTGAGGGCCCGCAGCCACACCCGGGCCTCATCGTCGGACAGCAGGACCTGACCGCCGTCCTCCGGCAGCGTCGCGAGCACCGTGTGGGCCGCCGCGACCTTGCCGGATCGCAGATCCTGCTCGGTGTACCGGCGGAAATCCCCGGCCGCCTCGGGGTCGTCACGATAGGCGTCCGGCAGCAGCCGGGCCAGCACCGGATCCTCGGGCAGCACGGTCGAATCACTCAGGCCGAGGAGCGCGGCGAACTCCTCCGGGCTGTCCCAGGAGCCCTCCATGGGGCTGGCCGCGGCGCTGACCTGCTGGCCGGCGCCGTCGGGGGCGATCTGCTCACCGCCGACCAATTCCGCTACCTGGCTGACCAGCGCGCGGATGACTCCGGCCTGGGTCGGGGCGAATGTTGCGGTCACGCCACGGCGCGTCGAGCGGAAGCCGGTCACGGCTTCCTGCGGACCGGTGCCGCTCATGAGTCGTGGCTCACCGTGGCCCACAGCCCGTACCCGTGCAGAACCTGGGCGTCGCGCTCCATGGATTCCCGGGTACCCGAGGAGACCACCGCCCGGCCTTTGTGATGCACGTCGAGCATGAGCTTGTTGGCCTTGCGCTTGGGGTACCCGAACACGGTCTGGAACACGTAGGTCACATAGGACATGAGGTTGACCGGGTCATTCCAGACGATGGTGATCCATGGCGTGTCAGGGACAGCATCCTGCTTGATCTCCGGCCGGTCTACCTCGGCGGGTGCCACGCTCATCGATCATCACCTCCTCATCTGTCGTGCCCTCAGTCTCTCAGTGCGGCGGCGCGCGCCGACCCTCCCAGTACACCAGGCGAACTCAGGATTGGGCCACGTCCGACGACTGAGGCCTGCAAGGGCGGGGGCTCGCCAGCACCGGATGACCATCGACGGGTAGCTGCTGCGTAGTCTTCCCCTCGTGACAAATGACTCCGGCGAGGAGCAGCCGCAGCCCGCCAGCAGCCCGGTCCCGGGACCGGCCGGCCCCGGGACCGGGCTGCTCACCGACCACTACGAGCTGACCATGCTGACCGCGGCGCTGCGCAGCGGCGCCGCGGGCCGGCGTGCCGTGTTCGAGGTGTTCGCGCGGCACCTGCCGCACGGCCGCCGGTACGGCGTGGTCGCGGGCACCGGCCGGCTGCTCGACGCGCTGGAGCGCTTCAGCTTCGGCCCCGACGAGCTCGGATTCCTGCGCGACGCGGGGATCGTGGACGACGCCACGCTGAGCTACCTGGAGTCCTACCGGTTCAGCGGCAGCATCTGGGGCTACGGCGAAGGTGACTGCTACTTCCCCGGGTCGCCGATCCTGGTCGTGGAGGGCACGTTCGCCGAGGCCGTGATCCTGGAGACGGTCACCCTGTCGATCCTGAACCACGACTGCGCGATCGCCTCCGCCGCGTCCCGGATGGTCACGGCGGCCGACGGCCGGCCGCTGATCGAGATGGGCTCGCGCCGCACCCACGAGCTCGCCGCGGTGGCCAGCGCGCGGGCCGCCTACATCGCCGGCTTCACCACCACGTCGAACCTGCGGGCCGGCCGCGACTACGGCGTGCCGACCAGCGGGACCAGCGCGCACGCCTTCACCCTCGTGCACGACAGCGAGCGGCACGCGTTCACCAGCCAGCTCGCGGCCCTCGGCGCCGGCACCACTCTGCTCGTGGACACCTATGACGTGCCCCGGGCGGTGCGCGCGGCGGTCGAGCTGGCCGGCCCCGGCCTGGGCGCGGTCCGGATCGACAGTGGCGACCTGCCCGTGGTGGCGCGGCAGGTCCGCGGGCTCCTCGATGAACTGGGCGCGCGGCAGACCAGGATCGTGCTCACCGGGGACCTGGACGAGTACTCGATCGCGGCGCTGGCCGCCATGCCGGTGGACGGTTATGGGGTGGGCACCGCCCTGGTCACCGGGTCAGGGGCGCCGACCGCCGCGCTGGTCTACAAGCTGGTGGCCAGGGCGGTCGAGCCAGGTCCGGCCGGCGAGTTGCGCCCGGTAGCGAAACGCTCGGTGGGCAAGCCGGGACGCGGCGGACGCAAATGGGCGGTCCGGCACCGTGACGACACCGGTGTCGCGCTCACCGAGCTGATCAGCGACGTCCCGCCCGGCCCGTCGCCCACCGACCGGCCGCTGCTGCGGCCGCTGGTGCGACACGGCGAGGTCATCAGCCGGGAACCGCTCAGCGCGGCGCGCGACCGGCACCGGGACACGCTCGCCGAACTGCCGCCCTATGCTCTGCAGTTGTCCCGCGGCTACCCGGCCATCCCGACCGTCTTCGGCTCAGCCGACGACTGAGCCGTGTCCCCGCCTGAGGCCGGTCAGCGCACCGAACCCAGGCCCAGCACCGTTCGTGGACGATAGCCGCTGCTGCTGGCGCTGTTTCCGCCCGCAAACGGGGCTGGGCCGCCCTGGGGATGTCTAGCTGCCCACGGGCTCAAGCGCGGCTGGCCGGAAAGCACGCCGGTAGGCATGCGGCGTGGTGTCCCGCCAGGCCCGGAAGTGGTGCCGGAGCACGGTGGCATTGCCGAAGCCGGCCCGCTGCGCGATCAGGTCGACGGTCTCGTCGGTTTCCTCCAGCAGTTCCTGGGCGAGCAGGATCCGCTGGCCAGTCAGCCAGCGCTGCGGCGTGGTCCCGGTTTCCTGGACGAACCGCCGCGCGAAGGTCCGCGGCGACATGGCGGCCCGGGCGGCGAGCTGGCGGATGCTGACCGGCTGATCGAGATGGCGCTCCATCCAGCCGATGACCTCAGCCAGCGTGTCGCAGGCGAGCTCGGCGAGCGGGCGGTCCACGTACTGGGCCTGCCCGCCGTCGCGATGTGGCGGCACGACCATCCGCCGGGCGATGCCGTTGGCCACCCGGGTTCCCTGCTCCTTGCGGACCAGGTACAGGCAGGCGTCGATGCCGGCCGCCGTGCCGGCGCTGGTGATCACCGGATCCTCGTCGACGTAGAGGACTGAGGGGTTGACCATGGCCGCCGGGTGGCGCTGGGCGAGCTCCCGCGCGTGCCGCCAGTGGGTCGTGCACCGGCGCCCGTCCAGCAGGCCCGCGGCGGCGAGCGCGAACGCGCCGGAGCACACGCTGAGCACCCGGCCGCCCCGGGCCACGGTGGCTCGCAGCGCGTCCAGCAGCGGCTCAGGGAACACGATGATCTCGGAGCGGTCGAGGTACTCATCGGAGACCGCGGATATCACCACCAGGTCCGCCTGCCCGACCCGGTCCAGGCCGAACGGGGTATGCAGAGTGAACCCGGCCGACGAGCGCACCGGCCCCGGCTCGGCCGCCACGACGGCGAAGTCGTAGGTGGGCAGCCCGTCGTCGGAGCGGTCGACCCCGAAGACCTCGCACACCACGCCCAGCTCGAAGGGGGTGAATCCGTTAAGCACGACCACAGCGACATTGCGGAGCATGGAACCATCATGCATTACCGGATGGCAGGATGTCACTGGCAAGTGGCATTACTGCCACTGGCTGCCCGGTCCCGGACGGGCCAGGCTGGTCTTATGAAAAGCACCAGCAACAAGGCACTTGAGGTGGCCTTCACCGTCCGCCGGATCGCCCGCCGCGCCGCCAGCGTCGTGGCCGAGTGCAACTCGGCTCAGCGCAGGCTCACCCAGCTCCGGCTGAGTGCCGACCGCTACGTACCGGACAGCCAGCACGCGCCCGACAGCTACCGCGAGTTCCTGTTCCGGACCTCCGGCATGCTGCGCCACGAGCCATCGGCGCGGGCCCGCGCCGATGGCTGGTCCTGCTGCCAGTAGCGGCCGCCGGGGCCGCAGCCCAGCCGGTAGCCTGCTGGCATGCATCCCAGCGCGGTGAAGGTGGCCGACGCGCTGCGCGCGCTCAACGTCACCGGAAGCGTCCGTGAGCTGCCGGAGCCAGCGCCCACCGCGGCTACCGCCGCGGCCCAGCTCGGCTGTGACGTAGGAGCGATCGCCAACAGCCTGGTGTTCAACGCGGACGGCGCGCCGCTGCTCGTCCTGACCAGCGGCGCGCACCGGGTGGACACCGGGAAGGTGGCGGCGCTGCTCGGCGTCGCCGCGGTGCGGCGGGCCGACCCGGAATTCGTCCGCACCGCCACCGGCCAGGTGATCGGCGGGATCGCCCCGCTGGGCCACCCGCGAGCGCTGCGCACCCTGGTCGACCGCGGGCTGGCCGGCTACGACGTGGTATGGGCCGCGGCCGGACACGCGCACACGGTGTTCCCGACATCGTTCGCTGAACTGCTGCGGATCACCGGCGGAACCCCCGCCGACGTCGCGTAGCCCGGCACCGCTGACCGCTCTCCATGATCACGGCAATCCTTCGGTCACTATGACCGAGGATGTTCCGCGATCATGGATTACCTGCCGGTGACCGCACAAGGTACCGTTCTGGGCGTGCGCGCTCTCATCATCGTCGACGTCCAGAACGACTTCTGCGAAGGCGGCTCCCTCGCCGTGGGCGGCGGCTCCGAGGTGGCCCGGGGCGTGAGCCGGTACCTGGCCGCCGGGCCACCTGACGGGACGGGCGGGTACGCACACGTCGTGGCCTCGCGTGACTACCACCGGGACCCGGGCGGGCACTTCTCGGCGCATCCCGACTTCGCGACCTCATGGCCAGCGCATTGCGTCATCGGCACGCCGGGCGCGGATTTCCATCCTGATCTGGACACCAGCCACATCGAGGCGGTGTTCAGCAAGGGAGAGCACGCGGCCGCCTACAGCGCGTTCGAGGGCATGGATGACGCGGGCACCCCGCTAGGCCCCTGGCTCCGCGAGCGTGGGGTGACGGCCGTGGACGTGGTCGGCATCGCCACGGACTACTGCGTGCGGGCGACCGCCGTCGACGCCGCGCGGCAGGGATTCGCCACCCGTCTCCTGCGCGGCCTGACCGCCGGGGTGGACCCGGCCACGACACAGCACGCGCTGGCCGGGATGCGTGCGGCTGGCGTCACCCTTGACGACTCGCCCACGCGGCCCTGACGCTGGCCGATGGCCGTACTGGAAAGTATCCGTGCCGGATTTTATTCGGTGTTTTCGGGCAGGTTCTCGTAGATCCGCTTGCAGTCCGGGCAGACCGGGAACCGCTTGGGATCCCTGCTGGGCACCCATTTCTTGCCGCACAGGGCGATCACCGGGGTGCCGAACACGGAGCTGTCCACGATCTTGTCCTTCTGGACATAGTGCGAGAAACGCTCATGGTCGCCATCGCCGTCGGAGGGCGACGGCCTGATGACCGTCTCCTCGCGGACGCCTTGACCGGGGAGGATTTCGGTGCTCACGGGAACCGATTCTACGCCGCGGCGTAGCATGCCCCCACGATCTTCGCCCCGGCTAGTTGAGCGCGGGATCGTCCGGGTAGGTCGCGACCATGGCGAAGCTGCCGCCCGCCCGGCGGAGCACGGCCATCCACAGCCGCTCCGGTTCGGCCGCGAACGCGTCGGCGGGCTCACCGGGGAGCACGTACCAGGCGCCCTCCTCGATCTCGGCCGCGAGCTGCCCCGGACCCCACCCCGCATAGCCAGCGAACACCCGCAGCGAGTCAATGCCGCCGGCCAGCAACTGCGGCGGGGCATCCAGGTCGACCAGGCCGACCCGTGACATCAGCGTGGACCCGTCCAGCGCCCGCCAGCCGACGGGCTCGTCCTCGCCGGGCACGATGGCCAGGGCCAGGGCACTGTTCGGGGCGACCGGGCCGCCCCTGAAGACCACGGACGGGCCGGTGACCAGCTCAGTCCAGGACTCCAGCACCTGTCCGACGGGGACCTCGGTCGGCCGGTTCAGCACCACTCCGAGGGTGCCCTCCTCCGGCTCGTCCTCGACGACAAGAATCACGGTGCGCCGGAAATTCGGGTCACCCAGCAGTGGCGTGGCGACCAGCAGCCGCCCCGAGAGTCCCTCCTCCATGCCCCTATTGTTGCCGACGCGGGGACATCTGACCGAGTTCGCCGCCGGTGGTTTCGCGTTTCCGGCACTTATTCGGGCTGGCTCGCGACTGATCGGGGGCGGCCACCGGCCGCGTCGCGGACCGCGGCGGCTACCGCGGCGGACACATCGGGGTGGAACACTGAGGGAATGATGTAGTGCGGCCCGAGCTCGCCGGCCGAGACCACCCCGGCCAGCGCCCGGGCCGCGGCGATGAGCATCTCGTCGGTCACCATCCGGCCCTGCGCGTCCAGCAGCCCGCGGAACACCCCGGGGAACGCGAGCACATTGTTGATCTGGTTCGGGTAGTCGCTGCGCCCCGTGGCCACCACGGCCGCGTGGTCCCTGGCCGCGTCCGGGTCCACCTCCGGATCGGGGTTGGCCAGGGCGAACACGATCGCCTGGTCGTTCATGGTCGCGATGTCGTCGCCGGTCAGGATCCGCGGCGCGGACACGCCGATGA
>CAYPQM010000207.1:0-9868 GCA_964412845.1 uncultured Streptosporangiaceae bacterium | reverse complement strand
GATGGTGGGCTGGGTCAGGTCGAACGCAGCGGTCAGGTCGCAGACGCATACCTCGGCGTCACGATCGGCAACATCTTCACCCCGGTTGACCAGGTGCCTGGCTTATCGGCCTTGGAGATCAACCCCGGACAGGCAGCCGAGGCCCACCGCGAGCGGATCATCGCCCCGGTGCGCGGGCTGCTCCCGGACAAAGGCGCCCTTCCTGCGGCTACGCGCCGCCAGCGAGGCCGGGCAGATCGAGCGGGTGAGCGCCCTGGCCGGCAGGATCGCCCTCGTGCCCCTCCGCGCCACCGAACCCACCGGGGAGGAACACCTGGCCGCACTGGCCGCTCTCGACCACCAGCCCGCTTAAGTAAGTGCTGGATCCTGCCGCCTGGCCTGGTCAGGGAATGCTGGTTGTGAGGGCGCTGTCCTCATGCGACCGGACAAAGTCACCCGGCCTGCTGGGGACAGCGCGCACCGGCCGGCATGCCAGGATCAGGGAGCAGTGGCGAGGCTCGGTGCGAACCGCTCGATGCGACGACCCAGCTCAGCCAGGGCCGCGTCGAAGCTGCCGCGGTCGCCGACTGGCACCGGGTCGGGGACTGACCAGTGCACCGCCGCCAGCGGGCCGAGTTCCTCGCGGGCCCGGTCGCACACCGTGACGATGAGGTCGCCGTCCTCCTGTACCCGGCTGATATGCCGCGGCCGCTGGCGGCGCAGCGGCAAGTGGTGACGCCCGGCGGCGGCGATCACGCCCGCCGCGATCGCCGCCGCCGGGTGGGTTCCCGCTGATGCCGCCGGGATCTTACTGGCCCGGCGCCACAGCGCGGCCGCCAGATGCGACCGCGCCGAGTTAGCGGTGCACACGAACAACACCCGCCGCGCCCGGCGCGATGGCGGGCGGATGAGCGAATCGAGCACGCCCGGTACCAGCCGGAGGTAACTGCGCCGGCGGTCCCCCTCGGAACGGCGGCGCGTGAGCAATCCGGCCTGCTCGAGCACGTGCAGATGGTGGGCGAGCAGGTTAGACGGCATCCCGAGCATGGCCGCCAGTTCTGACGGGGAGACGTCGCCGACGGCGAGGGTGTCGGTGATCAGCAGCCGGGCCGGGTCGGCCAGCGCCGCATGCACCGCGGCCCGGGCCGCCACGTCAGCCATTTGCTCAGTATTCATTGACTCAATCTTGACTGAGATATTTTTCTCCGTCAAGATGGGCGCTGTGACCAGGACACCGCCACCGGAACCTGTCGCGCTGTGGCGCCGGCTGGCTGCCGAGTTCCTCGGCAGCGGCTTCCTGGCCGCGATCGTGATCGGCTCGGGCATCGCCGCGCAGCACCTGTCCCCCGGCTCCACGGGCCTAGAGCTGCTGGAGAATGCGGCGGCGACGGCGGCTGGGCTGTTCGCCATCATCTTGATGTTCGGCCCCGTCTCCGGCGCTCATTTCAATCCGGTGGTGTCGTTCGCAGATGCGGCGTTCGGCGGGCTGCGGTGGCGTGAAGCGGCGGCCTATCTGCCCGCCCAGGTGGCTGGCTGTATCGTCGGGGCGATCCTGGCGAACCTGATGTTCGCCCAGGCGGCGGTCAGTATCTCCGCGAAGCACCGGGCGACGCCCGCCCATTTCCTGTCTGAGGTGATCGCCACCCTCGGGCTGATCCTGGTGATCTTCGCGCTGGCCCGCTCTGACCGCAGCCGGTCTGCTCCCGCGGCTGTGGGCGCGTATATCGGTGCGGCGTACTGGTTCACGTCCTCGACCAGCTTCGCCAACCCGGCGATCACCGTCGGCCGGATGTTCTCGGCCACCTTCGCGGGTATCGCGCCATCCTCGGGGCCGGCGTTCATCGCCGCCCAGATCATCGGCGGCGTCTTCGCCGTGCTGGTGATCCGGGCCCTGTATCCCCGCCTGACCCCGGCGCAGGCCTCCGACATCATCTTCCCCCACCACGCCAGCGACGCTGGGGCGGCGCAGGCCCGCGCGACGCCCGGCGGCGCCACGGCGGCGGCCGGACCGCTGCCCGGCCACGACCCGTCCCATTGACAGCACGACCCGGAGGGATCGAGCCATGCATATGGTCATGATCGGTGGCAGCGACGCGGGGATCAGCGCCGCGCTGCGGGCCCGCGAGCTCGACCCCGGCGCCGAGGTCAGCGTGGTCGTCGCGGACGCCTACCCGAACTTCTCGATCTGCGGCATCCCCTACTACGTCTCCGGGGAAGTGACGCACTGGCGCAACCTCGCCCACCGCACCACCGCTGACCTGGAAGCCACCGGGATGAACCTCCGGCTGGACACTACCGCCCGCCGGATCGATGTCTCTGGCCGCAAGCTCCTCGTCACCGGCCCCGGGGGGCACGAGGAGCTGCTCGCTTACGACAAGCTGGTCATCGGTACCGGCGCGGTGCCGGTCCGCCCGCCGATCGGTGGCCTGGACGCGCTGGGCCCGGATGATGGTGTGCATCTGCTGCACTCGATGGGCGACACGTTCGCCGTCATGCGCACCCTCGAGGAGAAGACACCGGGCACCGCGGTGATCGTCGGCGCGGGGTACATCGGCCTGGAGATGGCCGACGCACTTACCATCCGCGGCCTGCACGTCATCCAGATGGAACAGCTGCCCGAGGTGCTGCCCACCGTCGATCCCGCGCTCGGCCATCTCGTCCACGCCCGGCTCGCCGACCGCGGCGCCGAGGTCCTGACCAGCACCACGGTCCGGCAGATCACCCGCACGGGCGGCGAGGCGGGAGGGCTCCAGGTGGAGGCCACCGCCGCTGATGGCACGGCGGTGACCCGGCAGGCTGACATGGTCCTGGTCGTCGTGGGTGTCCGCCCCGACACGACCCTGGCGGCCAGCGCGGGGGCTGCGCTGGGGGCCAGGGGCGCGATCGCCGTGGATCGCGGCATGCGGACCAATCTCCCCGACGTATACGCTGCCGGGGACTGCGTGGTCACCTGGCACCGGCTGCTCGGCGAGACCTACCTGCCGCTCGGCACCACCGCACACAAGCAGGGCCGCGTGGCCGGGGAGAACGCCCTCGGCGGGAACCGGGAGTTCGCCGGGAGCCTGGGCACCCAGGTGGTGAAGATCTTCGACCAGGCCGCCGCGCGCACCGGCCTGCGCGACCACGAAGCCGCCGCCGGGTTCGACCCGGTCACCATCCAGTCCGAGGCCGACGACCACAAGGCCTACTACCCCGGCAGCCACCGCATCACCATGCGCTTCACCGGCGACCGCGGCACCGGGCAGCTCCTCGGCGTGCAGCTGTTCGGCCACCGGCATGCCGAGATCGCCAAGCGCATCGACATCGCGGCCACCGCCATCTTCCACTCCATGACCGTCGACGGGCTCAACGACCTGGACCTGTCCTATACGCCACCCCTCGGCAGTCCCTGGGAAGCCATCCAGATAGGCGCCCAAGCCTGGCTCCGCGAAACCGGGTAGCCCTAACCCACCTCACGTCAGCAGAGGAAACCATGCCAGCCAACGAAGGACGGCATCACCACATCACTCATCGTGCTGGCATTCGCACCCTCGGTGCATGCGCTGCCGCGATCATCGTCCTCGCCCTCGCCGCATGCACCGGCACGACCACCACGCCTGCCACGAGCACCGCGGCCACGGCCATCCCCAGCGGCGGGCCGGGCACCCTCACCGGGGCAGGTTCGACGTACGTCGCCCCGTTCTTCGCCCTGGCGTTCGCCAGATACCATCAGCAGCACCCTGCGGTCACCGTGAACTATTCCCCCGTGGGCAGCAGCGCAGGCATCGCCGCGATCAGTGCCCGGCAGGTCAACTTCGGCGCCTCCGACGTGCCCATGAACGCCAGCGAGCTAGCAGCCGCCAAAGGAGGCCCGGTCACCCAGGTGCCCGATGCGCTGGGCGCCGAAGGCGTGGCCTACAACCTCAACCTCCTGGCGGGCGCCCGGCTGCACCTGACCGGCCCAGTCCTCGCCCGCATCTTCCTCGGGCAGATCACTCACTGGAACGACCCGGCCATCACCGCCCTGAACCCGGGTATCACCCTCCCGGCCGCGTCGATCACCGTCGTGCACCGCTCCGACGGCAGCGGCACCACCTACATCTTCAGCAACTACCTGTCCAGCGTCGACCCGGCCTGGGCGGCCAAGGTCGGCACCAGCAAGACGCTCAACTGGCCGGTCGGGGAAGGCGCTGAAGGCAACGGCAGTGTGACCTCCACGGTGTTCCGCACCCCCTTCTCCGTCGGATACGTCGAGCAGGCCTATTCCCAGGGCCTGGTCCTGCCGTTCGCCGCCATCCGCAACCAGGCCGGGAACTACGTCCTCCCGTCCACCCAGACCATCGCCGCCGCCGCCGACCAGAAACCCGACATCACCCCGACCGACTTCTCCATCGTCAACCAGCCCGGCGCCAGCAGCTACCCGATCAGCGGCTACAGCTGGGCGCTGATCTGCACCCGCCAGCCCAGCCAGGCCAGCGGGCAGGCCCTGGTCACCATGCTGGACTGGCTTACCCACGACGGCCAGGCCTACGCCGCCGCGAACCTCTATGTGCCCCTGCCAGCCCAGGTCCGGCAACTCGCCCATACCGTGCTCGGCCAGGTAACCGGCCCGGGCGGAACGCATCTCCTCGGCTGACAGCGATCAGGAGCGGGCAGCCTGGACAGCCGTGATCGCGATGGCTTCCGAAATGACGAGGGCCGGGCTGGCGGGCGGGGACGCACTTCCTGGGCTGAACGCAGCAGGCAAGCCCGGCCCGGCGCTGATCGGGCTGACGGAGGGCTTGGCTCCCGGGCCCTGCTCAGCCCGCCGCCGCGAAGCCGGTGACCGGTGCAGCGTCGCGGGCGGCCTGGCATACGGCGCGGCGGATGGTGCGGGCGGGTGGCTCGACGGCGGCGACGCGGTTGATGACTATGGTCCGTGTCAGCCAGCGGGCCGTGACGTGCGCGTGGTCGGTGCAGACGGCGACCGCAGCGGCATGGGCGCCGAGTGCGTCGCAGTCGAAGCAGTTCATGGTGTGGCCTCCCTTGCGGGGTAGAAGCGGCGGCGGGCCCCTAGCGCGACGTAGACCAGCGCGAGCATGACGGGCACTTCGATGAGCGGCCCGACCACGCCGGCGAGCGCCTGCCCGCTGGTCACCCCGAAGACGCCGATCGCGACCGCGATCGCCAGCTCGAAGTCGTTGCTGGCCGCGGAGAACGCCAGGGCGACAGTGCGCGGGTAGGACAGGTGCAGCCGCCGGCTGACCGCGAACCCGCCGAGCCACATGATCACGAAGTAGGCGAGCAGCGGCAGCGCGATCCGGGCCACGTCGAGCGGTTCGGAAGTGATCTTCTTGCCCTGCAGGGCGAAGAGGATGACGACCGTGAACAGCAGGCCGTACAGTGCGACCGGCGCGATCCTGGGCAGGAACCGGGTCTCGTACCAGTTCCGGCCGCGGGCCCGCTCGCCGAGCGTGCGGGTCAGGTACCCGGCCACCAGCGGGATGCCGAGGAAGACCGCGACCGTGCCGGCGATCGCGGCGATGGACACGTGCAGGCTGGTGGTCTGCAGGCCGAGCCAGCCGGGCAGGACCTGCAGGTAGAAGTAGCCGAGCACGGCGTATAGCAGGACCTGGAAGACCGCGTTCAGCGCTACCAGCACGGTCGCCATCTCGCGGTCTCCGCATGTTAGGTCGTTCCAGATCAGCACCATGGCGATGCAGCGGGCCAGGCCGACCAGGATGACCCCGGTGCGGTAGGCGGGCTGATCCGGCAGCAGCAGCCAGGCCAGCGTGAACATGACCGCCGGGCCGATCACCCAGTTGAGCACGAGGGAGGCGGTCATCATCCGCCGGTCGGCGGTGATCCGCCGGATCTCGTTGTAGCGGACCTTGGCCAGCACCGGGTACATCATCAGCAGCAGCCCGAGCGCTATGGGCAGGCTGGTGCCATGGATCGCGACCTTGTTCAGCGCGCTGTTCAGGCCCGGGACAAGGCGGCCCAGCAGCAGCCCGGCGGCCATCGCCGCCGCGATCCACACCGGCAGGAACCGGTCCAGCCGGGACAGCCCGGCCATCACCGGCTGGCCGGCGGCAGGCCCCGCCGTGCCGTCGCTGGCCTTGATGCTGGTCACCGGCCGGCCTCCGCTTCGTCGCAGGCGGGCCCGCGCCGCACGGCGGTGACGTGATCGCCGGGCAGCGGCACGCCCGCCGCTGACACCTGCGCCCACAAGACCGCGAACCCGTCAGGGTCGAGGCGGTAGTCAATCCAGCGGCCCCGGCGGGACGCCGCCACCAGGCCCACGTCCCGCAGCACGCGCAGGTGGTAGGACATCAGGTTCGCGGCCACCGGCACTGCGGCCTGCAGGTCGCACACGCACCGGGTTCCACCGGCCAGCACCCCGACGATGCGCAGTCGCACCGGGTCGGCCAGCGCCGCGAGGCGGGCAGTCAGTTCAGCCTGCGTCGATTCAATGACCGTTGAAGTGTCCACGCTGTAACGCTATGGTCGGCGGGCCACGCGGCGGCCGGGCCGCTGGTCACCTGTGCGCGGGCCATGAGTCCCCGCCGTCGCCCGCCGGCCCGGGGGGCGGAGACGGCACCCGGCGGGGAGGACTGCGTCGTCCACCTCGTAGATGATCCGGTAGTCACCCACCCTATTCGCCGCCATGGCCGGGGGCCCTTTAAGGGCTTGACCCCTGTGGCCTCGGATTCGCGCCGAGGTTGCATCACCTCTAGAACGTCCTTCGCAGAGCGTTCTGCTGCCGTAAACCTGTCGCCTGGACGAGGGCCGGTGGCCTCCCAGCGGCAGCGGAGCTTGGCCAGCGTCAGGTCGGCGGCGAGCTTTGCCGCCGCCGAACCACACTGGTCCACCGGCCGCGGGTGGTGTCATGTGGCAGGGCGACGGCGTAACCAGTGATCTCGCCGGGGTTGCGGGTGCTGAACCTCTTGCCGACGAGCACATACAGGTCACTGGCGGCCCGCACCACCCGCATCGTCACGTACGGCCGGAGACTGCCGTCCGGGCGGCGGGAGGCGAGCCGGAGTTCTTCCGCATCGCCGATACGCTCCAGTTCATCCCGCGGCCAGGTGGTCACGCTATTTGCTCCTGTTATCTGACGCTCCCATCCGGATCAGCGACTTAATGGCGCGGCGCTCATCCATCGCGGCGTAGGCCTCAGCCACGTGGTCGAGATCGGTTTCGAAGTCGAAGACCCGGCCAGGGTTGATCCGTCCGGCCAGTACGTCGCCGAGCAGCTCGGGGATGTACTGGCGGGCGGGCGCGACGCCGCCCTTGATGCCGACGTTCTTCCAGAACAGCGCCTTGTAGTCGAAGTTTTCGTAGGTCGGAAAACCGACCGCGCCTATCATGCCGCCTGCCCGGGTAATGCCGGCTGCCGTTTCGATGGCCTGGTCGGTGCCGACACATTCCAGGGCGCAGTCGACCCCGGCGCCGCCGGTCAGCCGCATAACGGCCTCGATTGCCTGGTCGCCTCGCTCCTCGACGAGGTCAGTGGCACCGAACTCCCTGGCGATCGCCTGACGGGAAGGGTTGCGGCTGAGCGCGATGATGCGGCTGGCGCGGAGCTTCTTGGCGCCGATGACAGCAGACAGCCCGACAGCTCCGTCACCGACGACCGCCACCGTGTCACCGGCCTTGACTCCTGCGCTAACGGCGGCGTGGTAGCCGGTGCACATGACGTCAGACAGGGCTGTGAAGGAGGCGAGCTGCTCGTCGGTGAAGTTGGAGCCTGGCACCTTGACCAGCGTGGCCGCCGCGAATGGGGCGCGGACGACTTCGCCCTGGCCTCCGTCGATGGTGCCGTTGCCGAATGCGCCGCCGTGGGTGCAGTTCGCCTGGAAGCCGTGCTGGCACGCCGGGCAAGTGCCGTCGCTGTAGGTGAAAGGCGCGATGACGAAGTCATCCGGCGCAAGGTTCGTGACCGCCTCACCGATTGCCTCGACAACGCCGATGAACTCGTGTCCGATGCTGCCGACGGCGTGCTTGTTGACGCCGCGGTAGTACCACAGGTCCGACCCGCATACGCAGCCCCGGACGACCCGCACCACCGCGTCAGTCGGCTCCTGGATAACCGGGTCGGGCCGTTCGCCTGCCTCGACGGCTCCGGGTCCGGTGAATATCGCAGCTTTCATCGCTAGGTGCTTTCCTTTGCATTGGTTGTCGTTACCGCCTTGATCCCAGGCAACCACCGACTGGCTGGCGCAGGGAGGGCCGGTCGTTCGGGGTACCGGCAGAACCCCCTTCGGCGGCCGGGCCGCATCAGACCAGGCCCGCAATACGGGTCCGGCTTCTGGTCAGCCGCATCCGTGCGTCGCCGCGGTGATCGCGGCCGGAAGCAGCCGAGTCGGCCCTTGAGGTAGTCCAGCTGGTCATGGCTTCCAGTGAAGGGGCTGACCTGCGGTTTTGGGAGTGCCTGCTGTTCCAGGCTATGCCAGAACCTCCCTCACGGCCGAGCGCGTGCCTACCGTGGAGGCATGGATAACCGAGCCCAGGTTCACGAGTTCCTCCTCTCGCGGCGCGAGCGCATCACGCCCGCGCAGGCGGGCCTGCCTGCCTACGGGGGAGGCAACCGCCGGGTCAAGGGGCTGCGCCGCGAGGAGGTCGCGCTGCTCGCCGGGGTGAGCATCGATTACTACGTGCGCATGGAACGCGGGAACCTGGCCGGTGTCTCCGAGGCCGTCCTCGACGGAATCGCCAGCGCGCTGCAGCTGGACGAGGCCGAACGCGCCCACCTATTCGACCTGGCCCGCGCTGCTCAGCCTGCCCCGCCGCGGCACCGGCGCCGCACGGCATCCGGCGTCACGGATGTCGTGCAGCAGATCCTCGATGCCATCACCGACGCTCCGGCCTGGGTGCGCAACGCCCGTCACGACATGCTTGCCGCCAACCGCCTCGCCCGCGCCCTCTACGCACCGGTTCTGGCCGACCCGCGCAGGCCCGCCAACAACGCCCGCTTTATTTACCTCGACCCGGCCGCACGCGAGTTCTTCGCCGACTGGGAGCGCGCCGCTAACGACATCGCCGCCATGCTCCGATCCGAGGCAGGCAGCAACCCCCACGACAAGCAGCTCATCGAGCTGATCGGCGAGCTGTCCACCCGCAGCGACGAGTTCCGCACCCGGTGGGCTGCTCACAATGTCCGCTTCCACCGGACGGGCCGCAAATCCATCCACCATCCGGTCGTCGGCGCCCTCGACCTCAGCTTCGAGGCCATGGAGTTCCCAGCCCACCCTGGCCTGACGCTGCTCACCTACACCGCAGCCGCGGGCACCCCGACCGCCGACAGCCTCAAGATGCTCGCGAGCTGGGCAGCCACCGCCGAGCAAGCCGGTGACCTGCCCGCCCACGCCTAGCCGTCAGCATCATCCGCCGATCACCGCCAAGGATGCATTTATGAAGATTTCTCGCTGCGCAGCCACAGCGAAGGGGCCTGCCGAAACCTTCACCGGTGAGGTGTGGGTCGATCCCGGCGCGCAGGGCCACCCGCAGCACGTGACACGACTAAGGTTGGCTCACATGGCAGGCAGAGGGATCCTGGCTCCGCCATCTTCCTTGGCTCCCGATTGTCCAGCTCGCGGCCACCGCGCCTAGGGCGCCCCTCCGAGCCGTCACTCCGTGATGGCTTCGCCAGCCCAGACCCGCGTCCGCTCACTGGAAATTGTCGCCTGCGGCAAAGACGGGGAAAATCAGGCGCCGGAACTTGGCCGCGACCATGACGTGGCGATCACAGTAACGAGCATGAACGGAGGCCAATGAATGACACGGCTACCAGAATCTACTGCACGTTGTTACGGCAAGGTATTTGATGAGATCGCGGCTGAGTACGATCGCCGCCGTCCGGCTTATCCTGACGAACTCGTCGACCAAGCTTGTCAGGTCGCAGGTATCGGGACGGGTGATCATGTGCTTG
>CAYPQM010000206.1:0-9874 GCA_964412845.1 uncultured Streptosporangiaceae bacterium | reverse complement strand
CGGACCCGTGCCGCGCGGCCGGTCAGCGGGGCAGGCTGCGGTCCCGGGCGGCGGTCGCGCCACTGGCCGCGCAGTACTGGCGGGCGAAGTCCAGGTACCGGCCGGCGATCTGGGCGATGGTCTCCTCTTCGCCGGCGGTGCCGTGGTTGTGCTCGGCGATCGGGTCCTCCCAGATGCTCCGGCCGATCGCGAATCCGACGAAGCCGTCGACCGGCGCGGCCACCGCCAGCCAGTGTTCCAGCCGGCTCGCCGGAGCGTCGCGGCCGAGCACGATCGCGCAGGCATCGTCCCGCCCGCCCGCGCGGATCTGGGCCACCACGGCCCGGGCCGCCTCGGCTGTCTCCAGCCCTTCGACCTTCCAGATCGCCGGCTCGACCCCCGCGTTCTGGTTGTCGGCGATCACCTGCGTGACCAGGCCCGGACGCACGTCACGATCGTAGGCGTCCGCCGTCCCCCCGGCCGCGGCCCGCTGCTCGTCGGTCGCCGGAACCAGCAGTTCATACAGCAACGGCACGGCCAGGCCGTCCAGCGCCTCGCTGACCTCACGCAGGGTGCGCAATTGCGGCTGGCGCCGCTCGCTGGGAAACGCGGGATTGTCGCGGACCAGCACCTTCGCGAAGTCCGGCCGGACCGATACCAGATGGGCCAGCCAGGCCGGGCCCCACTCAAGCTCGAACCAGTCCCGGCCGCTGTGCTCCACCGGCACGGCCAGCAGCACGCCGTCGGACTGCGCGGCCTCGACGACTGGCCGCCCGTACCGCTCGTCGACCAGGACCCCGGCCCGCCCGGCAGGCAGCTGCGCGCGGGCCTGAGCGAGCCCGGCATAGATCAGCCGCTTGGCCGACTCCATCGCGGCCCGCTGATTCTCATCCGGACGGTCGCCAGTGACACCGAACAGGGACCGGCCGAACGACTCCCGGTGATCCATGGCCAGGATCAGCAAGGGCTCCTCGGCCGACGGGCGATAGCTGTGGTCAGGCATACCCCCGATTCTGCCCGCTCCCGGATGACTCATGTGACGTCAGCCCGCGGCGCGGCGGCTGGCCACATGCTCCTCAATAGACTCCAGGGCTATGACCACCAACCAGCGCGGCGCTTCTGAGCCGGCCGTCGCGACGCCTCCCGCCGCCCAGCGGATCCCGGCCGGGCGAACCCATCACGGTGATGCCGTGATCGACGAGTACGCGTGGCTGGCCGATAAGGGGAACCCGCGGACCATCGCCTTCCTGGAGGCCGAGAATGCCTACACCCAGGCGCTGACGGCGGGCACCGAAGCGCTCCGCGGCGCGATCTTTGACGAGATCAAGGCCAGGACGCAGGAGACCGACCTGTCCGTGCCCACCCGCAAGGGCGGCTGGTGGTACTACTCCAGGACGGTCGAGGGGAAGCAGTATCCGCTGCACTGCCGCCGGGCTGTCCGGCCGGCGGACGCGGGGCCGCCGCGGACCGAGGACGGCGGGCCGCTGGATGGTGAAGAGGTCCTGCTCGACGAGAACGAGCTGGCCGGCGACGGGCAGTTCTTCTCCCTGGGCTCCTTCGAGGTGAGCCCCGATGGCCGGCTGCTCGCCTACTCCACCGACTTCGCCGGCAGCGAGCGGTTCACAATGCGGGTCAAGGACCTGGTGTCCGGGGAGTTCGCGCCGGATGAGATCCCCGACACGTTCTACGACAGTGCGTGGTCAGCCGACGGCTCGGCGCTGTTCTACGTGACCGTCGATGAGTCGTGGCGGCCGTACCGGGTGTGGCGGCACTTCATCGGCACCCCGGCCCGCGATGACGTGGTCGTCTTCGAGGAGCCGGACGAACGGTTCTGGGTCGGCGTCGGGCTGTCGCGCAGCGAGCGATTCCTGGTGATCTCGGCATCGAGCAAGCTGACCAGCGAGGCGTGGCTGCTGGAGGCCGGTAACCCGGCCGGCCAGTTCACCGTCGTGTCGCCGCGGCGGCAGGGAATCGAGTATGAGGTCGAGCATCAGGTCATGGCCAACGGCACTGACCGGCTGCTGATCCTGCACAACGATCACGCGGAGAACTTCGAGCTGGCGCAGGCGCCGCTGTCGGATCCATCGGCCTGGACGCCGGTGCTGCGGCACCGCGCCGATACCCGGCTGCTCGGCGTGGACGCGTTCGCTGACCACCTGGTCGTGCACCTGCGCAAAGACGGGCTGACCGGCCTGCGGGTGCTGCGCGCCGACGGCAGCCGGCACGAGATCGCCTTTCCCGAGCCGGTCTACCGGGTCAGCCCGGGCGCGAACCCCGAGTACGACGCGCAGGCCTACCGGCTCGGCTATGCCTCGATGGTGACGCCCGACTCGGTGTATGACTGCGACACCAGGACCGGCGAGTTGACCCTGCTGCGCCGCCGCCCGGTGCTCCCGTTGCCGGGCGGAGCCGAGTATGACCCCGACGGCTACGAGCAGCACCGGCTCTGGGCGACCGCGCCGGACGGCACCCGCATCCCGATCTCGCTGGTCTGCCGTCGGGGCACGCCGCGCGATGGCAGCGCGCCGTTCCTCCTCTACGGGTACGGCAGCTACGAGATCTCGGCCGACCCTGGCTTCTCGATCCCCCGGCTATCCCTGCTGGACCGGGGGTTCGGGTACGCGATCGCGCACGTCCGCGGGGGCGGTGAGATGGGCCGCCGGTGGTATGACGACGGCAAGATGCTGCGCAAGGTCAACACGTTCACCGACTTCGTCGCGAGCGCGCGGCACCTGGTCGACGAGGGCTGGACGTCGCCACGGCGGCTGGTCGCGCGGGGCGGCTCGGCCGGCGGCCTGCTGGTCGGCGCGGCGGTGAACATCGCCCCGGACGCCTTCGGCGCCGTAGTCGCCCAGGTTCCGTTCGTGGACGCGCTGACCAGCATCCTGGATCCGTCCCTGCCGCTGACGGTGACCGAGTGGGAAGAGTGGGGCGACCCGCTGCACGACCCTGAGGTCTACCGGTACATGAAGTCGTACTCGCCGTATGAGAACATCGCCACCGACGCGGCCTACCCGCCCATCCTGGCGGTGACCAGCCTGAACGACACCCGGGTGCTGTACAGCGAGCCGGCCAAGTGGATAGCCCGGCTGCAGGCGGAGGCGGCGGGCGGGCCTTTCCTGCTGAAGACCGAGATGGTCGCCGGGCACGGTGGCCGCAGCGGCCGCTATGACGCCTGGCAGGAGGAGGCCATGGTGCTGGCCTGGATCGTGGCCACCGCCGCAGCTGGCTGAGCGCCGCGCCCGGGCGGCTGCGCATCCGCGGTGATCACGGAATCTCACTGCTCCGGTGGCGTGCTCCGCGCCTCGATGGTGCCCTTGTAGGCGTAGCCGCGCACATGCACCACGGGGGCGTCCGGGGGCAGTATCGCGTCGTCCGCGCCGCCGGTGCTACCGCCGAAGCCGCCCATCTCGACCCGGACTCCCGGCGGTACCAGGATGTCCACCCGCGACTTGTAGGCGACGGCCACGATCGTGGTCTCCGGCGCGGTCAACTCGGCGGCGCGCAGGTCCAGCCAGCCGGTGCCCTTGTAGATCACGGCCGTGTAGTGCTCAGGCACCCGCCACCGTCCGGACCGGCGGATAGAGCTCTTGAATGTGATCGCGAACCGGCCCGGCGGGCGGCCATGCGGGACCGCCACCGGCCGGGACCGAGCGCCGGGCAGCGCACCGGGAAGATCGGTGAGCAGCGCGGCCAGGTCACCGCGGGTCCGTGCGGTGAGCGCGGTCCGCATCCGCCCATCGAATTCCGTGTCGTCGAGCCGCCCTTCGGCGAAGGCGGCCTGCAACTGCTGGGTGGCGGCGTCCCGCTCCCGGTCCGACGCGCGGATCGCCGGGCTCGCGTCCGGTCCCGGTGCCGTGGTCGGCAGCGGGCCTGCGGCCTGGCCGGGTGCCGCAGGCTGCGCTGCTCTCTCCCGCGTCATCTCGGGGTCACCCTGGCCAGTGGCCTGGTCGGCTGCGTCCTGCCTCGACGGCTGCATGGCTGCCCTCCTTGCCGTTGTCGAGATGTATCTTAATCTCTTCCCGGCCAGGTGTCTTGGTGAGCCCGGGCAGGCGTCAGGAGCGGCGGGTGACCCGGATCTTGGACTGCTGGTGCGGGAGTTCCTCCCAGTCGTCCATGAACTCCGCGTCGAGACCGTGCTTGCCGGCCAGCGCGATCAGGGTTTCCGTCCGGTAGTAGAAGTCCTCGCGCAGCACCTGGTGCTCGGCGCCCTCGGTCCGGTCAAAGGTGAAGTCGAAGACACCGTCACGCCGCATCACCCGGCCCACATGCGCCAGGCACTCATCGATCACCTCGATGGGCGAATGGGAGAACACGCTGTGCGCGTGCACCACGGTGAACTGGTTCGTGGGCAGGAATTCGAGCTTCAGGTCCCGGACCAGGGTCAGGTGCGGGAGCTTGGGCTGCAGGCCGAACTGCTCGATGGTGCTCTGCGCCGCGAGCAGGATGTCCGGTGAGATGTCGAGGCCGTAGTAGTTCCCCGGGTCCAGGTACTCGATGAACAGCCGCCCGGCGCGCAGGTTGCCGCAGCCGATCTCCAGCATCCGGTCGCCGGGCTGCAGTCCGTGCTGGACCAGGTAGTCGAACTGCATCTGGCCGATCTCCAGCCAGGACTCGTGGGTCTTGCTGCCGACGGCACGCTCCTGGCTGCGGGCCGTGTCCGACTTCATCACGGCACGGTAGTAGCTGACGTGGTCATCGGCCTTCATGCCAATCCAGGCATCGCGGCCGCGCCGTCGCGCGTAGGGCAGCACGCGCTGCGGATGCCGCAGTGCATACCCGAATTTGTAGGAAAGACGGGAGCGATCGTGTTCAGACACGGCAAGAGTCTGGCACGGGTTGGCCGCGCAGGCATCCCCACCTGGCGTAAGGATCGGTGTCACGGGTCAGGAATGATGGCGGATCACTCGGCGGGCTCGATGGGAGCGCGCCACAGCCGGCCGGTCGCCGCCCTGATGGCGAGCACCCGGGCCACCCCCATGACCACGCCCATCACGATGGCGAAGCCCAGCGCCTCGGCCGTTCCGACCAGCGGATCCTGCGGGTCGCTCGGCGGCTCCTTGCCGGTGACGCGCTTCCAGCCGACGTTGATGAGCTTGCGTGCGACGAAGGCCGCGGCGAAGGCGGCAACGCCGCCAAGTACCTTCGTGCCGCCATCTCCACGCTTGTCCGACATGCGATCCTCCTTGATGCCCCTTCGCTGGCCGCGTCCGTCGATCATCCCACGGGGGCGCCACCAGCCCGGGCGGCCTGCCGCCGCGACTCGATCGCCGCCGCGAGCTCAGCCGGCCGCCTCGTGCCCACCAGCCAGTACGGCGTGCTCCGGGCCGGGTCGGTGACCTCGACGTACACCGCCCGCGGCAGGTAGGGCCGGATCAGCAGGAAGGCGGCCGGATCGGCCTGCGGCCCGCGCATGGCGCGGGCCTGCGCGGCGTCCAGCGCGGCGACCTGGCCGGCCGCGGCCAGCGGCAGCGTGGCGGCGCCGGCCCGCAGTTCCCCATCGCTGATATCGATGCTGATCCAGCCCCAGACCAGCATCGCCGCCGCCCAGCCCGCGCCGAGCAGCCCGTACACCACGACCGCTAGCTGCCAGCTGAATCCGGCGATCAGCCCGGTGCCGAGAATCCCGGCGGCGACCAGCCCGCTGAGCCACCAGGTGGCCGGCGCGCGCAGTCGTTCGTGGTAGACACGCATGAGCCCACCGTAGTTGGTTACATGGGCACATGACGTGGCGACGGATGTGGCGTGGCGACCGCTTTGCGCGCAGCCGGGCCCGGGTGCCCGGCCCGCTGGCCAACCCACGGCCCGGCCCCGTGCCGAGCGGAACCCCAGCCGTTACTGACCCGGCCGAGGCGGATCGCGGCGCCGGGCTGGCCGGAGCGGCCGCGGCGGATGCTCAGGTGCCCGGCTGGCTGCAGCGGGCGGCCGGCTGGTCATGGCGCCTGCTGCTCCTCGGCGTTGTCATCTACCTGGGTTTCCGGATAGCCAGCGTGCTGCGGGTGGTGGTGCTGCCGTGCGTCGCGGCGCTGCTGTTCACCGCGCTGCTGCAGCCGCTCTTCGCCCGGCTGCGCCGGTGGGGGCTGCCGGGTCTCGCCGCGACCTGGTGCACGCTGCTGGCCGCCGTCGCGGTGATCGCCGGGGCCGGTTTCCTGGCCGCCACCAGGGCCTCAGCCGACTACCCGACCCTGGTCAGCCAGCTGAAGCACTCCGTGCACGAGCTGCAGAGGTGGCTGGCCGGCCCGCCGCTGCATCTGCGCCAGGGCGGCCTCAACGACCTGTCCAACCGGGCGCTCGCCTTTCTCAAGCAGCACCAGTCGATGGTCGCGGGCACGGTGGTGACCGGCGGAAAGATAGCCGTGGAGATCCTGGCCGGCACGGTCCTGATGCTGTTCGTCACGTTCTTCTTCCTCAAGGATGGCGAGCGGATCTGGGCCTGGCTGGTGGCTTTCTTCAGCCCGGGGGGCCGCGGGCGGGTGAACCGGGCCGGGTTCGCCGCCTGGCAGGCCCTCACGTATTACGTGCGGGGAACGATTGCCGTCGCGGCGATCCACGCGGTGGTCATCGGATTCGCGCTGTGGGTGCTGGGCGTCCCGCTGCTCGTGCCGCTGGTCATCCTGGTCTTCCTGGCGGCGTTCGTGCCCCTCATCGGGATCCTGGTGGCGGGCGCGCTGGCCGTGGCCATCACCCTGGGCACCAAAGGATGGATCGCCGCGGTGATCCTCGTGGTGGTGTTCATCCTGGAGAACCAGCTGGAGAGCCATCTGCTCCAGCCGATCGTGGTCGGCCGCATGGTGCGGCTGCACCCGCTCGCCATCATCCTGGTACTGGCCGTGGGCGGGGTGGTGGCAGGCATCCCCGGCGCGGTGGTGGCCGTGCCCACCGCCGCCGCGCTCGTCCGGGCCTGGCCGTACCTGCAAGGGCGCGGCGCCGGCCCGCCGGACACGGCGGAGTCCCTGGGCGGCGGCGAACCCGGTGCGGCTCCGGAAACGCCGGTAGGGTCACCTGGATGAACCAGCATCGAGGCGGCGACGGTGACCCATGTCCGCACTGAATCCCGCCGCTGATGAGGTCCCCGTGCTGATCAAGCGGCTGGACCCGGGCCTGCCGCTGCCAGCCCGCGCTCAGCCCGGTGACGCGGGGGCCGATCTGGTCACCGTGATCGACGTGGAGCTGGGACCGGGCCAGCGTGCCGTCGTGCCCACCGGGGTGGCGATCGCGCTGCCCGACGGCTATGCCGCGTTCGTGCATCCCAGATCAGGCCTGGCCGCACGGCACGGGGTGACGATCGTGAATGCGCCGGGGACGGTTGACGCGGGGTACCGTGGCGAGATACAGGTGACCCTGCTCAACACCGACAGCACCGAGCCAGTCAGTTTCCGGCGCGGCGACCGGATCGCCCAGCTGGTCATTCAGCGTGTGGCCCGCCCGGTGTTCCATGAGGTCGACACGTTGCCAGGGTCATCGAGGGGGGCGGGCGGCTTCGGGTCCACCGGAGGGCACGCTGCGGGGGACAGCAGCCAGCGAGGAAGCAGGGAGGGCGGCAGTGTTCCGTCGGCGTCGCCGTGAGAGTGCGGATCAGACCGGATCGAGGCCGGACGGTGCTTCGGGTCACCGTAACGAGCAGGACTTCGATGACCCGGATGTGGTGCTGGCCGACGATGAGCCCATGGCGGCCGATGAGGAGCCTGCCGGGGGCGACCAGGAGCCGGAGCAGGGCGGCCCGCACCAGGCGGGCCCATGGGATGCCAGCGACGAGTTCCCGGGCAGCGAGCGGATCGACTTCGGCAGCCTGCAGGTGCCGGTGAGCGAGGGATTCGAGATCCAGCTGAACCTCGCCGAGGACCAGGGGCCGCTGATTACCGTGATCAGCGGCCAGAGCTCGCTGCAGCTGCAGGCGTTCGCCGCGCCCAAGACCGGCGGCCTCTGGGAGGACGTGCGGCGGGAGATCGCCGTGGCCGTCACCGAGGCCGGGGGCGCCAGCGAGGAGGCCGACGGCCGGTTCGGCCCCGAGTTGCGGGCCCGGGTCAGGTCGGCGGAAGCCGGACCCGGAGCGGGGCCTGGTGCGGTCCAGCCGGTCCGCTTCCTCGGCGTCGACGGTCCCCGCTGGTTCCTGCGCGGGGTCATCGCCGGCCCGGCGGCACATCACCGGTCGGCCGCCGAACCCCTGGAGGATGTGTTCGCGGGCATCGTGGTGGTCCGGGGGGATCATCCGGCACCGCCCCGGGACCTGCTCGAGATCCGGCTGCCCGAGCAGGCCAGGCAGGCCATGGAGGAGCAGATGGCCGAGGAGGACGGGTCCCCGTCCTTTCCCAGCCCGTTCGAGCGCGGCCCCGAGATTACCGAGACACGCTGATCCGGCCGGGCACCCGCGGAACCATCACGGGCTGTGGTGGTGGCTCGGGTGCTCGTGCCCGCCGAGCAGCGTGGCCAGTTCGTCCTCGACGTCCTCGCTCGTCACGAACAGCAGTTCGTCACCGCTCTCCAGCGGATCATCGCCCTGCGGCACGATTACCCGGCCATCCCGCAGGATGGCCACGAGGGCGGTGTCCGCAGGCCACTCGATGTCCCCGATCCGCTGGCCGACCAGGGGCGCGCCGTCCGGCATGGTCAGCTCGACCAGGGTTGCCTCGCTCTGCCGGAACGTCATCAGCCGGACCAGGTCGCCGACGCTGACTGCCTCCTCGACCAGGGCCGAGAGCAGCCGGGGCGTGGACACCGCGACGTCTACCCCCCAGGACTCGTTGAAGAGCCATTCGTTGTTCGGGTGGTTGATCCGGGCCACCACCCTGGGCACCCCGTACTCGGTCTTGGCCAGCAGCGAGATAACCAGGTTGGCCTTGTCGTCACCGGTCGCGGCGATCACCACGTTGCAGCGTTCCAGGGCCGCGTCATCGAGCGAGCTGATCTCGCACGCGTCGGCGAGCAGCCACTCGGCCCGGGGCACGCTTTCCACCTTGATGGACTTGGGGCTCTTGTCGATCAGCAGGACCTCATGGCCGTTTTCGAGCAGTTCCATGGCGATGGAGCGGCCGACCGAACCTGCCCCGGCGATGGCGACCCGCATCAGGTGCCCTTCTTTCCCGCTGGCCGGGCACCTGGCGTGCGCGCGGCGAATACCGTCTCGATCCGCTCCAGATCGGCTTCCAGGGCGATCACGTGCAGCACGTCACCCTCCTGGAGCACCGTTCCCGGCCCGGGCAGGACCGCCTCGCCCAGCCGGGCCAGGAAGGCGATCCGGGCGCGTGACGCCTCTTCCAGCGCGCTGGTCTTCTCGCCGACCCACTCGCCCGAGTACGCGACCTCGGCCAGCACCACAGCGCCGGTCGGATCACGCCAGAGCGGCTCCGTGCCTTCCGGCAGGAGCCTGCGCAGCATCTGGTCGGCGGTCCACCGGACGGTCGCCACGGTCGGGATGCCCAGCCGCTGGTACACCTCGGCGCGCCGGGGATCGTAGATCCGGGCCACCACCCGCCGCACGCCAAAAGACTCGCGGGCCACCCGGGCGGCGATCACGTTCGAGTTGTCACCACTGCTGACCGCGGCGAAGGCGTCCGCCTCCTCGATCCCCGCCTGGATCAGGACATGCTGGTCGAAACCGATCCCGCTGATCTTCCTGCCCTTGAATGAGGAATGGAGCTTGCGGAATGCCTCCCTGTCCTGGTCGATGACCGCGACCGAATGCCCCTGGTCCTCGAGGATGTGCGCGAGTGTGGATCCGACTCGCCCGCATCCCATGATTACGATGTGCACGGCGGCCCCTCTGGTCAGTATGGTGCCCGCTCACGGTATTCCCCCTCGGCACGTGGTGAGACGGCCGGGCGGGATACTAGGGGGGCGGGCAGGCCCGGGTGCGCGGCCCTTCGCTTCGCCTGCGGATCTTTCCGCTCCGGGCCGC
>CAYPQM010000205.1:2448-9893 GCA_964412845.1 uncultured Streptosporangiaceae bacterium | reverse complement strand
GGCGGGTCAACCAGATCCGGGCTGAGATCGACAACACCGACTCCGACTACGACCGCGAGAAGCTGCAGGAGCGGCTGGCCAAGCTGGCCGGCGGCGTCGCCGTTATCAAGGCGGGGGCAGCGACCGAGGTCGAGCTGAAGGAGCGCAAGCACCGGATCGAAGATGCGGTGCGCAACGCGAAGGCAGCCGTCGAGGAGGGCGTGGTCCCCGGTGGGGGCGTCGCACTGCTCCAGGCAAGTGCCAGCGCGTTCAAGAAGCTGGATCTGTCCGGTGACGAGGCGACCGGGGCGACCATCGTGCGCCGCGCCGTCGAGGAGCCGCTCAAGCAGATCGCGATCAACGCAGGCCTTGAGGGCGGCGTGGTGGTTGAGAAGGTGAAGACGCTCCCCGTGGGTCACGGCCTGAACGCCGCGACCGGCGAGTACGTCGACCTCTTCGCGGCTGGGATTATCGACCCAGCTAAGGTCACCAGGTCCGCGCTGCAGAACGCGGCGTCCATTGCCGCTCTGTTCCTCACGACCGAGGCAGTGATCGCTGAGAAGCCGGAGAAGGAGAAGGCGCCCGCCGCCCCAGGCGGCGGGGACATGGACTTCTAGCAGCCTGTCCCGGGGGTCTGCCCCCGGATCAGTACGCCAAGGCAGTCCTTGCTGGTAGAGGCCCACTACGGTGAGCCTGGCCAGGACGCGAAGGGCGGTCCCGGGAAGCCGGGACCGCCCTTTTGCGCGTTACGGTCCGGTTTAATCCCATGTCCAGCTTGCGTGTGAGACTCCACAACGGCGCCCTTCCGGGGGATTATCAGTGCATGCGCCGCCCTGCCAATCTTTCCGCCGAGAAGCTCAGCCTTGACTATCTCGGCCGGGTCTCCAGCGCGGCGCAGCGCGTCCTGCCCAAGGGTGACCGGCTCCTGTTCGTGGGGCGTACCCGGGCCGCGATCGAGAGGAAGTGCGGTCCGCTGGCCACCGCCGATGCGGCGAAGGTCGCGGAAGTGATCGCCGAGCTCGGGGATCCGCTGACGATGGTCAAGAAGGAACTTGAGCGGCTGGAGACCGCGCACCGGGGCGGCCCGCCGGCGCCAGTGGTGATGTGGAAGCCCGGCCGGGGCGACCTGAGGCCTGGCCGGGGCGGCTCACGTCCTGCCAGCGATGAGCCGAACTCGGCAGGCGATGACCCGAAGACCATCAGGGACGAGGTGAAGCCCGGCGCGGCGGCGGTCAGGCCCGGCCGGGATGAGGTGCGGCCCAGCGGCGACGAGTGGAAGACCAGCAAGGCCGATACGGAGCCGATTCCGCGTCAGCCTGTGTCACCTGTCCCGGCTGCCCCGCCGGGGCCACCCCTGCCGGCGGACGCCGGTTCCGCCATGGATCAGCCTGATGGGCTTCCGCCGCCGGTGGCCGCTGCTCCGCCTCCGCCGAGCGTGCGCTCGCTGGTGCGCAGTCACCCGCTGGAGACCATCGCCGTCCTGGTGCTCGGCGTCGGCGGGCTGATCTTCCCGCTCATCTGGCTGGCCGGAAGCATGATCGCCGCACTGTCCCGGGTCTGGGATGCCAGGGACAAGTGGCTCGCCCTGCTGGCACCCCCGCTCTTCGTGCTGGCCGGGCTGATTGCGGCCGGCGTACTTGTCGGCGGGCAGGGCTTCTTCGGTGAATTCGTGCACGCGTTCAACGCCTACCGTGAATACCTCATCCGGGCCGGGGCAGTGCTCACTGCCGGGTATCTGGCGTGGCGCATCCGTCGTGGCCCGAGGCTGCGGTCGCTCCCCCCGTGGCAGCGGCCGCACCGTGGGCCGGGGCGTTAGGCCCGCATCTCGTAGATCTCCGGCCCGCTGCGCTCGGCCAGGATTCACCAGACACGGCCCGGCATAGCGACGTTTCACATGATTACCGCTTATCGGCGATGGGTATACCGGCCGTGCGACTGCGCTGCCCGCGGGGACCGGCAGCGGACAAGCAATCCTGTTTCCCGGTTGCGCGCGTGAATCTCGCCCAGCATCATCTGATCGTGCGCAGCCGTGGGGACGTGACGCCAGCCGGGTCCAGCCGGGGTCACGTCGCTGCATGTGTCCGGGCTGCGAGCCTGCCGCAGATGGCGCGGGACCGATAGCCTGGATCCCCGCGCCTCCTGGCGTGCCCCTGCCCACTCCTATTCCGCGTGAGGTCTGACCCGTGCCCACTGGCAAGGTCAAGTGGTATGACGCCGAGAAGGGTTTCGGCTTTCTCACCCGCGACGACGGGGGTGAGGTGTTCGTGCACTCGTCGGCCCTGCCGTCCGGCAGTACCGATGGGCTGCGTGCAGGCCAACGCGTCGAGTTCGGCGTTGTCGAGGGTCGGCGGGGGGTCCAGGCGCTGCAGGTGCGGCTCCTTGAGCCACCGCCGACTGTGGCCAAGACGAGCCGGAAGAGTCCCGACGAGATGGTCCTGATCATCGAGGACCTCATCAAGCTGCTGGACGGGCTGTCGGCCGCCTACCGGCGGGGCAGGCATCCTGATCCCCGCGACGCGAAAAAGATCGCGGCCGTGCTGCGTGCCGTCGCCGACGACGTCGAGGCCTGACCGGTCTCTCGTCAGTGCCGCCCTGGTCAGCATGCGTGCTGACCAGGGCGGCTGTCGTGCTGCCTAACAGTTCTTCGAGCTATGGCTGCTGCCGGACCATGCGCAGTAGTCCTGCTGCACGCCGGAGGCGTTGCGCAAGTACGCCTTGTCTCCGGTGTTGTTCCAGATGTAGGCCTTGTGGCCCCAGTAGCGGTTGGTTGAGGTGTTGGTGCCGCTGCCGGTGTGCACCCGCACGGATTTGCCGCCACCGAGGCGGAAGCTGCCGAAGGTGTAGACGTGGTGTGCGGCGTCCCGCAAAGTCCAGCCGGTCAGCGAACGCGTCGCAGTGCTGGTGTTCTTGATCGTCACGTACTCGGCGTTCAGGCTCGCGTTGGTGCGAGTGTCTTTCCCCGGCGAGTTGTAGTAGATCAGGCCGAACTGGATGGGGCTGGTCGCGGCCTGGGCGCTCGGCGCGAGCGGCAGCACCATGACCGCGGCGACCCCGGCCAGGGCAGCAAATAATGAACGGTAATGCATTTATCCCCCATAAACGAAAAGCTAATGGATCAAGCAGGCCTGGTCAACGGGCGATTCACCCGGCCCTGCCACCATATGCGATCTGACCAGCGGAAATTGCCATTTCTGGTTAAAATGGCCGGTGCCGCCCTCAATGATCGCGGTTGATTGGTGGCCGCCGGTGACCAGTAATCCACCGCGCCATCTACTGGCATGCTGCGCGCTGCGGATTTCGTGGGCTGAGATCAGTTTGTGGACTCCTGGTCCTGCGATTGCCGCGCATTCCGTCCATATATTGGCAGGGGCGTCGGCCGGCGGGGGTGATAGTCCCTTTTATCCAGTTTCGTGGGTCTGTGTCGCGGGTGCCAGCTCGGAGCGGGCGGGCTCACCGGGCAGCAGCACCGAGACTTCGAGGCCGCCAGCCGGGCGGCTGCGGGCGATCACGTCGCCGTGATGCGCGAGCGCGACGGAGCGAACGATGGACAGGCCCAGGCCCGTTCCCGGCGCAGTCCCCGCGGGTGCGTCCAGGCGGCGGAAGGGCTCGAACAGCTGGGGGGCAAGTTCTTCGGGGATCCGGGCCCCGCCGTTGCTCACGGCCAGGAAGGCGGCGTCCCCACGCATCCCGGTGGCCACCTGGATCCAGCCGCCGGGCGGGTTGTGCCGCACCGCGTTGTCCACGAGGTTGGCGACCAGCCGGTCCAGCAGCACGTTGTCACCGGAGGTAGGCGCGGCCTGCAGCGCGGTTTCCACCCGGAAGGCGCCGGCCCGGATGGCCGGGCCAGCGGCGTCGAGCGCGTCTTCAGCCAGGACGCCAAGGTCGGCAGGCTCGCTGGACATGACGCCCCGGTCGCTGCGGGCCAGGGTCAGCAAGGCCTCGATGAGCGCCTCCGCCCGGTCCACGGCGTGGCGGACCTCGGTCGCCATCTCTTCGAGCTGCGCCGGGGTCCGGGCGGGCTTGGCCAGCGTGACGTCGATCGCCGTGCGCATCACCGTCAGCGGCGTCCGCAGCTCATGCGATGCATTCGCGACGAAACGGCGCTGGCTGGCGAACGCCGCGTCGAGCCGCCCCAGCAGGGCATCGTAGGTGTCGGCGAGTTCCTTCAGCTCGTCGTTCGGGCCGTCCAGGGCGAGGCGCTCGCCGAGGTTCTCTTCTGACGCCCGGCGCGCCGCTCCGGTGATGGCATGCACCGGCCGCAGCGCCCGCCCGGCGACCAGCCAGCCTGCGGCGCCGGACAGGGCTCCCATGACGCCGAGGCCGACCAGTGAATAGAGCAGCAGCTGGTGCACGGCCTCGGCGCGCTGGCTCGCCGCGCCGACCGCGACGCCGCTGGCGAAGCTTTGCTCGCACTTGATGAAGAGGTTGTGGTCGACGCCCGGGAGGGCGGCCCCTTTCTTGCGCGCGGCCAGCGACTTGGCGCACTGATTCTTGAACGCCGCGTCCGCGGCCGACGAGGGCTGCTGGCTCTTGGCCACACTGAGGCCGCGGACGACGAAGACGTAGGTGAAGGTCAGCAGCATGGCCGCGGCGAGCAGGAACAAGACGCTGTAGGTCATGGTGAGGCGGAGCCGGATCGAGCGCCGCCCGGACCGCGCGGGCACCCTCATCACGGAGCCCGCAACCGGTAGCCGCTGCCGATCAGCGTCTCGATGAGCGGCGGGTCACCGAGCTTGCGGCGCAGCCGGGCCATGGTCACCGACACCGTATTGCTGAACGGATCCGTGTGCTCATCCCACACGCTTTCCAGCAGGTCCTCGGTACTGACTACCCCGCCGTCCGCGCCGACCAGCGCTTCCAGCACGCCGAACTCCTTGCGGGTCAGGGTCACCGGGCGGCCGCCGCGGCTGACCCTGCGCCGGGCCCGGTCCACCGTGAGATCACCCGTGACGGTGATCGGCGGCGTGGACGGGCTGCGCCGGGACAGCGCGCGGACGCGGGCGACCAGTTCCGCGAACGCGAACGGTTTCGGCAGGTAGTCATCGGCACCCAGGTTGAGCCCGTCCACCCGGTCCTCGACCGCCGCGGCCGCGGTGAGCATGAGGATCCGGGCCGGAGACGGGCCCGCCACCAGGTTCGCGCACACGGCGTCCCCGTGCACCCGGGGCAGGTCCCGGTCGAGCACGACGACGTCGTACCGGGTGAGCGAGGTGATCTCCACTGCGGCCGCGCCGTCGTAGGCCACGTCGACGGCCATGCCCTGATCACGCAGGCCTTCCGCGATCCGGTTGGCCAGCACCTTCTGATCCTCCACTACCAGCACGCGCACGTCCCCATGGTGCCCCAGCCGGCATGACAAGGACATAACACGAGGTCGCTGCGACGCGGGCCGAAGCCCGCCGCCACCTGCGCGACTGGCCCGCGGGAGGTGCCCGGGGCGGGCGTTCCTGTAGCGCCCGTGTCATCGGCGGCGGCGTAGAACTCTCCCTGTCAGGCCGGCGCCCGCCGCCACGTTCGGCGGACCCGCCGGCCGCCCAGCAGGGAAGTCCCGAGGAGGATCAGCATGAGAGTCCAGGTGACCGGCCCAGGTAACGTCCGGCGCGGCCGCGGGGGCGTCGTGGGCCGGGTGACGACGAGGGCGCCGGCGGCGGGAGTCATCCTGGCGCTGGCTGGCCTGCTAACCGCCGGCTGCGGGAGTGGCTCGGCGCCGGCTACCGTGCCGAGCCTCGGCCAGGGCGGCAGCGGTACCCCCGCGGCGGGCGGCAGCCGGGCCGCGAAGCTGCACGCCGCGGCGCAGTGCATCCGCCAGCACGGCATCCCCGGCTACTCCGACCCGGTGCTCACGCCTAGTGGAGCTGTCTACAGCGACCTGCGCCCCATCCAGGACGCGTCCCCCTCGACCCTGGCGGCGGTCACCGCAGCCTGCGGCACCCTGGTAACTGGGGCCGGTCTCAACCCGGAGAATGAACCCCCAGCCCCGCCGCAACTGGTGCAGGCGGGCGTCCGGGCCGCGGAATGCCAGCGCGCGCATGGTCTGCCGCACGTGCAGGACCCGACGGCACGCACGCCGTACACGCCGGGCCACGGGTTCGGCATGAGCGGGAGCGAGATTCCCTCGGGCGGGAAGCTGAGCCATGGTTTCCAGGAAGCCGCGCACGCCTGCCAGAGCCAGATCACCGCTGAGATCCGCGCCTCGACCTTGTCGAGCCTGGGCAGTGATGGCTGAGGCGCCCGGCCACGGGCCGGCCCGGCCGGCCCGGCCGGCCCGGTGGCGGCGGGCCGGCCTGCTGGCCGTCGTCGGTGTGCTGCTGGCGGCCGGTGCCGCCGCCGGGATCATCGCCGCGCTGTCCGCCCGGCGGGGACCGGCCCGGCCCGGCAGCGGGATCCGGGTGGCCACGGCGCAGGTGGTGCGGACCGACCTCACCAACACCATCCAGGTCAGCGGGTCGCTCAGCTACGCAGGTTCGTTCACCGTCATCGACGAACTCCAGGGCACGGCCTACACGGCCCTGCCGCAGCCCGGGCAGGTGGTACGCCGGGGGCACCGGCTCTATGAGGTCGATGGCAGCCCGGTCATCCTGTGCTACGGCGCGAGGCCGGAGTGGCGCGCTCTTTCCCTCGGCGTGACCGACGGGCCCGACGTGGCACAGCTCGACGCCAACTTGATCGCGCTCGGCTACGCGAGCGCTGCGGACCTGATCGTGAGCGACACGTTCACCGACGCCACCGCCTACGCGGTCGAACGATGGCAGGCCGCACTTGGTCTCCCGGTGACCGGGGCGGTGCCAGCCGGGCAGATCGCCTACGCTCCGGGGCCGCTGCGGGTGACCACGGTGCCGCCCAGCCTTGGCACCCCGGCCCAGCCAGGCGCGGCCGTGCTCACCGCCACTTCGCCGGTGCCGGTCGTCGATGCTGAGCTGCCGGTCTCGCAGGAGTACCTGGTGAAAAGGGGCGACCAGGTCAGCGTGACCCTTCCGGACGGCACGACGACGGTGCCCGGCGCGGTGGCCTCGGTGTCCCAGGTGGCCACCACATCAGGAGGTCCCTCGGACGGCTCGCCTCCAGGGCCATCCGACGGCAGTTCCCCCGGCGGGACGGGAGCAGCGGTGCAGATGGTCGTCCGGCTGGCCCACCCCAGCGTGGCCGGGAACCTGGACCAGGCGCCGGTCACCGTCAACATCATCAGCGCCCGGGCCCGCGGCGTGCTCGCCGTCCCGGTCAACGCCCTGGTCGCCCTGGCCGGCGGCGGCTACGCGGTCGAGGTCGGCCACGGGACTGGCCAGCACCTCGTCGGCGTGCGCACCGGCCTGTTCGGCAACACGCTGGTCCAGGTCAGCGGCAGCGGGCTGGGCCCAGGCACGCCCGTCCAGGTGCCGGCCCCATGACCGGGCGCACTGTGACCGGGCGCACTGCGGCCGGACGTGCTGCGGCCGGGCAGGCTGTGACCGGGCAGGCTGTGACCGGGC
>CAYPQM010000205.1:0-2348 GCA_964412845.1 uncultured Streptosporangiaceae bacterium | reverse complement strand
CCGGGCAGGCTGTGACCGGGCAGGCTGTGACCGGGCCGGGCGGCACCAGCGAGCCGGTACTCGAACTCGTCGGTGTCACCAAGACCTATCCCGGGTCGCCGCCGGTCAGCGCGCTGGCCAGTGCGGACCTCCGGATCAGCGCGGGCGAGCGGGTCGCCGTGCTGGGGCCGTCCGGTTCGGGGAAGTCCACTTTGCTGCACATCCTCGGCACGTTGGACAGGCCCACCAGTGGGGTGATCCGCGTCACGGGCCGGGACATCTCCGCGCTGTCCGACGCCGAGGTGTCCGCGATCCGCGGGCACCAGCTCGGCTTCGTCTTCCAGCAGTTCTTCCTGCTCGATCACCTCGATGCCGTCGGGAACGTGGCTCTGGGCCTGCTCTACCGGGGTGGCGGGGCCAGGCAACGGCGGCTGGCCGCCATCGGCGCGCTGGAGCAGGTCGGGCTTGGCCACCGGCTTGGCCACCGGCCACCGGAACTGTCCGGCGGCGAACGTCAGCGGGTGGCCATCGCCCGGGCGGTCGCCGGGCAAGCGTCCGTGGTGCTCGCGGACGAGCCCACGGGGAACCTGGATAGCGCGACCGGTGCCGGGATCATCGCGCTGCTCACCGAGATCGCCAGCGAAGGGACCGCGGTGGTCGTGGTGACCCACGACGCCGGGATAGCCGCCGCGATGGATAGACGAGTGGAGATGCGCGACGGCCGCATCCTGTCCGACACCCGGCCTTGTGCTCCAGCGACGGTCGCGGCCGGGACGCCGCAGCGCTCGTGACGGCCATCATGCCCCGCTCCCGGCTGCGGGCGGGTGACACGCTGCGGACCAGTGCTGGATCACTGCGAGCGCGTTCCTGGCGGGCTGCGCTGTCCGCGCTCGGCATCGCGATCGGTATCGCGGCCGCCGTTGCCGTGCTCGGCGTGTCGGCCTCGTCCCGTGCTGCCCTGCTCACGGAGCTTGGCGCGGAGGGCAACCTGCTCACGGTGGGCGCGGGCCAGGACTTCACCGGCGCCCCGGCGGCACTGCCTACCGCGGCCGCCGGAATGGTCGGGCGCATCCCACCGGTCCAGTCGGTGGCCGCCGTCGGTTACGTGCCGGGGGTGACCGTGCGGCGCACCGCCGCCGTCCCGGCCATCGACAGCGGCGGCATCTCGGTGCTGGCGACCCAGACCGGCCTGCTCAGCACCCTCGGCGGCAGCGTGGCCCGCGGGACCTTCCTCAACGCGGCCACCATCCACTACCCCGCGGTCGTCCTCGGCGCCGTCGCCGCGCGGACCCTGGGCATGGCCAGAGTGCCGCCCGGGACGCAGGTCTACCTGGCCGGCCAGTACTTCACGGTCGTTGGCATCCTGCGCCCGGTACCGCTCGCCCCCGAGATCGACGAGGCGGCCCTGGTTGGCTTCCCCGTCGCGAACGCCCGGCTCGGCCTGGGCGGCCATGCCACCGAGATCTACCTGCGGACCGACCCGGACCAGGTCCAGCAAGTCGCCGAAGTGCTGCCGTTCACCGCCAACCCGGCCCAGCCGGAAGGGGTCCAGGTGAGCAGGCCCTCGCAGCTTCTGGCGGCCCGGGCGCAGGCCGGATCGGCTCTCACCGGCCTGTTCCTGGCCCTCGGCGCGGTGGCGGTGCTGGTCGGTGGGGTGGGAGTCGCCAACATCATGGTCATCTCGGTCCTTGAGCGGCGCACGGAGATCGGCCTGCGCCGGGCCCTCGGGGCGACCAGGCGGCAGGTTGGCTCGCAGTTCCTGGCCGAGTCCGTGATGCTGTCGGCACTCGGCGGCGTCGGCGGCGTTGCCCTGGGAGCGGTCGCTACCACCGCCTATGCGCTGGCTACAGGGCAGGCGATGGTGGTCCCGCTGCCGGCCATCGGGGGAGGGGTTGCGGTGGCCATCTCGGTGGGACTGCTGGCTGGCGTCTACCCGGCGCTGCGCGCAGCCAGGCTGCCGCCAACCGAGGCCCTCAGGGCTGGCTGAACAGGGCTCAGGTGCACCGGGCCGCGGCGGCCTGACGGCAGGGCGTGGGCCCGGGCGGTAAGGCGTGGGCCCGCGCGGTAAGGCGTGGGCAGGCCGGCCGCCGCGTGGGCAGGCCGATCCCCAGCAGGCCAGTAGGCGGGATCGTCGATCCGCGGCCCCGCCTTCTTTCCCCCCGTTCGGTGACCTCTCACGCGCTCGGGGCCCACAGACCGAGACGAACCGGACACGATTATGGCCGTCGCGCATGAACAGACGATCGGGCCGGGCTCGGCACCGCTCGGAAGGCGGTGCTTACTGACGGCTCGGGTGCCTACCTGACGGGTTGGGGGGCGAGGTGCCGCGCCGCGAGGATCCGGCGCCGCCGGGCGGCGAGCAACAGGAC
>CAYPQM010000204.1:2012-9947 GCA_964412845.1 uncultured Streptosporangiaceae bacterium | reverse complement strand
GCGTGTTGGGCAGGCCCGGGGTGAGGGTGAACATCTGCGCCCGGGTACCCAGGCAGAATCCGAGCCCGGGGATGACGGGTGAACTCTGCAGCCAGCCGCCACTGGGTGTCGCGGCCACCATGTTGCCGAACCGGTCGGCGACATCCAGGTGGCAAGTGTCACCTGGGTTGCGCCGTCCGCTCCCGCTGCCCGCCGGGGGGCGCGCCCACCCGGTGCCTGCCCCGCTGCCGGTGAGAGTCGGCTCCCCGGTGCCGCCGCCGGCTGGCGCCCGCACCTCCCCGGTCGCGTACCCGGGCAGCCGGGGCGTCATCCCGCCCGGCGCACCGGGGATGAGCTCCCCGGACGCGGCCTCCCCGACCAGCGCCCGGCGCTGCGCCGCGTACTCCGCCGACAGCAGCGCCTCGACCGGCACCGCACCGAACCGGGGATCCCCGTACCAGGCCTCACGGTCGGCGAAAGCCAGCTTCGCGCATTCGACCACGGTGTGGATGAACTCGGCGCTGCCCGGCTCCATCGCATCGACGCCGGAGCCGCGCAGCAGCGCGAGTTGCTGCAGGAACACCGGGCCCTGACCCCATGGCCCCGTCTTGCACACCGTCAGCCCGGCGTAGTCGAAGGTGACCGGTGCCTCGGCCGACGCCCGCCAGCCGGCCAGGTCCGACCCGGTGAGCAGCGCGCGGTGCCGCTCCCCCGTGACGTCCATCACCTCGGCCCGCTCGGTGTAGGCGGTGATCGCCTCCGCCACGAACCCCTCGTAGAAGGCCCGCCTGGCGGCCTCGATCTGGCCGTCCCTGGTCCGGCCCGATGCCTCGGCCTCGTCAAGGATCCGCTGGTAAGCAGCGGCAAGCGGGCGATTGGCAAAACGGGAACCTGGGCTGGGCACCCCGTCAGCAAGATAGATCTCCGCCGAGGTCGGCCAGTGATCACGCAGCAAGCCGGCCACCGAGGCGATGCCGGCGCTGGCGTCGGCCGACATCGGGTAGCCGTCGCGCGCGTAGCCGATCGCGTACTGCATCACGTCCCGGAGGCTGAGCCGGCCGTGCTGCTGCAACAGCAGCAGCCAGGTCCCGAAGGCGGCCGGCACGCACGGCGCGAGCAGCCCGTCACCGGGTACCAGGTCCAGGCCGAGCGCGCCGAACGCCGCCAGGGTGGCGCCCTGCGGCGCGGGCCCCTGGCCGTCGAGGACAAAGACCTCCGCCTGCGCGGCGTCGTAGCCGATCACGGGGACTTCCCCGGCGGGCCCGCTCATGTGCGGCTCTACCACTTGGAGCACCAGCCCGGCGGCGACGGCGGCGTCGAACGCGGTGCCGCCCTGCTCCAGCACGGCCATGCCCGCGGCCGACGCGAGCCAGTGCGTGGACGCCACCATGCCGAAGCTGCCCGCGAGTTGCGGCCGGGTGGTGAATGACGTTCCCTGCGGCATCATGCGCACTCCTTGGCGGTGACAACGACGCGGCGGCCCGGCCGGGCAGTTCCGACGTTACCGTGCGCGGTCATGCGGAAACTGGGCACAACCGGCGGGCCCTTCCGCCAGTCGTAATAGGTGTGTACCAGGACGGTCCCGGTACGCATCAAAGGGGTCACCATGAGACCATCAGCCCGCACTATCCGACGTAGCATCGCGGCTTCAGCAGCCGCCTGCGCGGCGGCTCTCGGCGTCACCGCGGCCCTGGCCGGCAGCGCCACCGCGGCCAGTTCGCAGGTCGCCCCGGAATGCAAGGCTGCCGCGCTCCAGGTCTGGATCGGCCTGCCCGCCGACCACGCCGCCGGCCACGCGTACTACCCGATGGAATTTACCAACGTCTCGCGAAGCACCTGTGACCTGTACGGGTACCCAGGGGTGTCCGCGATCCACAACAATCGCCAGGCCGGCAGCGCAGCGGTCCGTGACCCGGCCGTGCCGCGGCGGACCGTGCGGCTGGTGCCCGCCGCGACGGCCAGCGCCACTTTGGTGATCACCAACGTGGCCGTCTTCAGCCCGGCCAGCTGCCATCCGGTCACCGCGGGTGAGCTGCGGATCTACCCACCAGACCAGCGCCAGGCGGACTTCCTCGAATTCAGCTTCCCGGCCTGCGCCAAGGCGGGCTCCAGGTACCTGGCGATCCAGGCGATTCACCCGGGGGTCGGCATCCCGGATCATCCATTCCTGGTCGGCAAGTAACTAACACACAGTAGAGACACGATTACTAGAAGTAGCAACCACGGCGCCTGGGAGCGCGTCGTAAGAGTCGTAGGACCAGCCTGGGTCCCAGAGCAGGGACCTCCGCACGATAAGGGGCACCGTCCATGACACCATCGGCCCACCCGGCCCGGCGGCCACTCGCCGCGGCTGCTCTCGTTTGCGGCGTCTTGCTGGTCGCCGCCTGCGGATCCACCGAGAGCACCACCAGTGGGCAGGCGTTGTCGGCGTCCGGGGCGCAGTCGGCCCCGGTCGTGTCCCTTCCGCCCAGTGCGAGCCCGGCCGGCCCCGCCATGCCAAGCGGGACGGCCGGGAACGCGTGCACCTCGTCAGAACTCAAGGTGGCGATCGTTACCGGCAGCGGCGGCGCCGCGGCGGGGAGCACCTACTACCCGCTCAACTTCACCAACACCTCCGGTAGTTCGTGCACTCTCGACGGCTACCCTGGTGTCTCGTTCGTGACCAGCCCGTCCGGCACCCAGATCGGCCGCCCGGCGACCCGGAATCCGGCTGTGCACCCGGCCTCCGTGACCCTGGCACCGGGAGCCACGGCCCACGCCACCCTGCAGGTCGTGGATGCCCAGAACTACAGTGCGTCCGCGTGCAACCCGGTGACCGCGCACTGGCTGCGGGTCTTCGCGCCCAACCAGGCCACCGCGTCGCAGGTCAGCTTCACGGCCCTGGTCTGCTCGGGGAACATGTCGAGCAGCCTGGGCAGCCCGCTGAGCGTTGACGCGATCACGGCGGGCGCGGGCCGGGCCGGGCAAGGACTCTGACCGCGCGGTGATGCTGGCCGGCCAGTGATCCTGGCCGGCCGGTGGGCGGGGCAGGCGGCCCGGTAGCGTCGGGCCATGGACGAACTCTCCCCGCGGCTGCGGGCCGTGTGTGACCTTGAAGTCGCCGAGGTGCGCGAGTACAGCGGACGCCACGAATACGACGGGGCCATCCAGGATCTCTCGCCCGCCGGCGTGCGCACCGGCCTGGCCAGGCTGGCCGCGGCCGCCGCCAGCGGGCCGCAGGATGACCCGCACGATGAGGCGCACCTGGCGGCGTTCGAGAAGCGGGCCCAGGTGGCCTTCGGCGATCTGGAATTGCACCGGCGCAGCCCTTTCCCGCATCTGGACGGCCTCGACCTGGCCTGTTACGACCGTGACTACGCGCCGGCGCACGACCGCGAACTGGCCCGCCGGGCGCATCTGGCCGCGTGGCCGCAGGCGGTCGATGCCGCCGTGGCTTCGCTCGACCAGCTCAGCTCGCCGGTGGCCACCGCACTGCTCGGCGGCATCCGCGGCCTGGCCGCGGGCATCCCGGCTGACGCGCCGGACGACGCGCGCGCGGCCGCGGCCGACGCGCACGCCCGGCTGGCCGCGCACGTGGAGCGCGCCGCCCGCGACGGCGACCCCGATCCTTCGCTGGGCCACGCCGGGCTCACCGCCCTGATGAGCAGCGCCGAGAGCATGCACGTGGATCTCGGCCGGCTCGCGGAGCGGGCTGATGCGGAGCGGGACCGGCTGCTGCGGCTGCTCGCCGCGGACTGCGCCAGGATCGACGCCGGCCGGCCGGCCCTGGAGGTGGCGCGCGAACTGGTCCGCGATCACCCTGGCCCGGACGGCGTCATCGATGCGGCGGCGGACTGGACCCGCCGGGCGATCGAGTTCACCAGGGAACGCGATCTTGTCCCGTATCACGATGGGATCTGCCTGGTCGGGCTGGCGCCGGAGTCACGGCGGTGGGCAATGGCCATGATGTCCAGCGCGGCACCCGGCGAGCCGGAGGGCCCGTCCTGGTACTACATCACGCCGCCTGACCCGTCCTGGCCGGACCGGGAGAGTGAGGAGTGGCTGGAAGTCTTCAGCGCGACCACGCTGCCCGGCATCACCGTGCACGAGGTCGCGCCTGGGCATTTCTCGCACGGCCGTGCCCTCCGGCGGGCGCCGACCCCGCTGCGGCGGACCCTGCACTCGGCGGCCTTCATCGAGGGGTGGGCGCACTACGCCGAGGAACTCTGCGTCGAGGAGGGCTTCTGCGCCGACGATCCCCGGTTCGCCGTGGGCATCTGGCTGGAGGCGCTGGTCCGGGTCACCCGCCTCGCGTGCGCGATCGGGGTGCACACCGCGGGAATGAGTGTTGCGGAGGGCGCGCGCAGGTTCGCCGCGGACACTCACCTGAGCGGATCCGCCGCGCTGTCGGAGGCCAGCCGGGCCACTTTCGACCCCACGTACGGCCGCTACACCTGGGGGAAGCTGGAGATCCTGGACCTGCGTGAGCGGGCTCGCAAGCAGTGGGGTGCGGGCTTCTCGCTGCGCCGGTTCCACACGGCCCTGATGGATCTCGGCTCACCACCGCTCGGCCTGCTCGGCACCGCGCTGGACCGCGGCTGACCGCTGCGGCCCCCGCGGTGCCGTGCTGACCATGATTCGCTGGCGTTATTCAGGGTTGATCCGGCGGGCCGTGTGCGCCATAGTTTGACTGTGTCAACTAAATCATTGACTACGGCAAGGAATGTCCCGGCGGACCAGCCTGTCCGCGGCGAGCGCGTCACGGCGGTGCGCGAGTTCAACCGCTTTTACACGAACGTGCTCGGGCTGCTCCGCGAAGGGCTGCTGGACACGCCCTACTCGCTCACCGAGGCCAGGGTGATCTTCGAACTGGCCCGCCAGGACCAGGCCGAGGCCGGCCTGCTGCGCCGCTCGCTGGACATTGACGCGGGTTACCTGAGCCGGATCCTGGCCAGGTTCGAGGCCGACGCCCTGATCACCCGGCAGCGCGCAGCCTCGGACGGGCGCCGCCAAGTCATCGGCCTGACTGAGTCGGGACGGGAATCGTTCCGGATTCTGGATCGCAGTTCCACTGACCAGATCCGAGCACTGCTGGCCGCGCTCACCGAGGAGGACCAGCGGCGGCTGACGCTTGCGATGGCGGCCATCAGGCAGGCCATCGAGGGATCGCCCCGGCCCGCCGCCTTCGTGCTCCGGCCGCCTGGCCCGGGCGACCTCGGCTGGGTCGTGCAGCGGAACGCGGCGCTGTACACGCAGGAGTACGGATGGGATAGCAGCTACGAGGCGCTGGTTGCCCGGATCGTCGCGGACTACGCCGAGCGCGCCGACCAGGTCAGGGAGGCAGCATGGATCGCCGAACTCGACGGCGAGCCGGCTGGCTGCGTGTTCTGCATGCGCAAGACGGACACGACCGCGCAACTGCGCCTGCTGCTCGTCGAGCCCCGCGCACGGGGCATGGGCCTGGGCCGCCGCCTGGTCGCCGAGTGCCTGGCCTTTGCCCGCCGGGCCGGCTACACCGAGATCGTGCTGTGGACCAACGACGTGCTGCACGCGGCGCGCCGGATCTACCAGGAGGCCGGCTTCGAGCTCACCGGCTCCGCGGAGCACCACAGCTTCGGCCACGACCTGGTCGGCCAGGACTGGCGGCTGCCACTGACCTGACCGGGAGATGTCCGTCAAGGACAGCATCGGGCGGGAGCATCAGTCCGGGCCGCCCGGCACCACGATGCCGGTCTCGTAGGCCAGGATCACCGCCTGCACCCGGTCCCGCAGGCCCAGCTTGGCCAGCAGGTGGCCGATGTGCGTCTTGACGGTCGCCTCGCTGACGAACAGGTCGCCGGCGATCTCCGCGTTGCTGCGCCCCCGGGCCAGCAGCAGCAGGGTGTCCCGTTCCCGGGCGGTGAGCGAGGCCAGCCGTGACGGGGACGGCGACGTCGCGGGTGGCCTGCGGGCGAACGCCTCGATGAGGAGCCGGGTCACCGAGGGTGCGAGCATCCCGTCGCCCGCCGCGGCCGCGCGCACGGCCGCGATCAGGTCGTGCCGCGGCGCGTCCTTCAGCAGGAACCCGCTGGCCCCGGCGCGCAGCGCCGCATAGACATAGTCGTCGAGGTCGAACGTGGTGAGCATGACCACCTTCGGGCCCGGCTCCGCGGCGTTCCCGGTGATCAGCCGGGTGGCCTCCAGCCCGTCCATCCCCGGCATCCGGATGTCCATGAGCACGACATCGGGCCGCTCCGCGGCGACCGCGGCCACAGCCTCGACGCCGTTGGCCGCCTCACCGACCACGGTGATGCCGTCGGCCGCGTCGAGGATCACGCAGAACCCCGCGCGGACCAGTTCCTGGTCGTCGACGACCAGGACCCGGATGGGGTCACTCCCGGTGCCACTCCCCCCGGTGCCACTCCCCCCGGTGGCGTTCACCGCGGCGGGGTTCACAGCGCCGGCAGCCGGGCGGTGACAGCGAACCCGCCGCTGCCCGTGGGCCCGACCGTGAGGTTGCCGCCACAGGAGGCGACCCGTTCCGCGATGCCCGCCAGGCCGAACCCGCCTGACCGCGGCGGCCCCTGGTCGCCCTGGCCGGGCTCGGCGCCGCGGCCCGGCTCGGCGCCGCGGCCGGCCACTGCCGCACCGTTCGCACCCGGCCCGGGGCCGGGTGCCGCGGCGGGCACCGAATCCGTGACGCTGACGGTGACGTATCCCGGTTCGTAGCACAGGGTGACGTCCGCCTGGGATGCGCGGGCGTGCCGGATGGTATTGGTCAGGGCCTCCTGGACGATGCGGTAGGCCGTCAGGTCGACGCCGGGGGCAAGCGGGGTCGGCGCGCCCAGCACGGTGAACTCAACCGGCAGCCCGGTGCCCCGCACCTGGTCCAGGACCGTGCCGAGTTCCGCGAGGGACATGGACGGAGATGTTTCCAGGTGCTCGGCGGGACTGCGCAGGACACCGAGAAGCCGGCGCAATTCGGTGAGCGCCTGACGCGCTGTGGACGCGATGATCTCCACGGACTGTGCTGCCGCAACGGGCCGGCCCGGGAGCAGCGACGTCGCCGCTTCCGCCTGCACGGCCATCAGGCTGACATGGTGAGCCACCACGTCATGCAACTCGCGGGCGATCCGGGTGCGCTCCTGCGCCGCCGCCCGCGCCGCGCCATCGTCCCGCTCCGATTCCGCCCGGGCCGCGCGGTCCTCGATCTCGCGGATGTAGGCGCGCCGCGTCCGGCTCAGCACGGCGGCCATCCACGCGGTGAGGAAGATGAAAGCTGACACGGTGGCGTCGTAGGGCTGGTTGTGGCCGGGGGCGAGCTGGGAGATGGTGGCGCCGATCACTGTCCCGATCAGGACAATCCGCCGCATCACGGGTCCGGAGCGCTCCATGGCGGTGAAGAACGCAATCCAGGGCGCCAGCGGGAACGGCGCATAGCCGAACCCGAGCACGTCATACGTGACGCGCGGGATGGCGACCGCGACAACGATCAAGACTGGCCACGACCGTCGCCAGGTCAGCGGGATGCTCTGCGCCACGATCAGCCCGAGGGCGAGGCCGAACGGATGCAGATGGGAGTGGTACGGCACCAGCGACGCAACGCCCGCGATTGTCAGCGCCAGGGCCAGGGCCAGGTCCTGGACGCGCGGCGGAAGCATCGCAGCCCTGGCCATCAGCCTCTTCACGACCTGATGGTATGGCCCAGGGTGCCTGCGGGGCATCCGCCGGACGGCGGAGCGGGCCGGTCAGACCAGAGGCGGAGCGCGGCCCCGGACCGGGCCCGGTCCTCACCCGCGCGGTGGACGCCGGTAAATCGCTCCGCCGCCCGATGCGGTGACCTGACCGGCTGCCGGAGCATGCACACATGCCGCATAATCTGCCTGCCGAAGGCCCCGCGCCCACCCGCGACCACGCGCCCAGCCCGCCAGTCCGGCCCGTGCCTGAGCCGCCTGACCAGGTCCCGCCGGCCCTGGCCCCGCCGGCCCTGGCCCCGCC
>CAYPQM010000204.1:0-1912 GCA_964412845.1 uncultured Streptosporangiaceae bacterium | reverse complement strand
CCCGCCGGCCCTGGCCCCGCCGGCCCTGGCCCCGCCTGACCTGGCCCCGCCAGCCCAGGTCCCATCCGCCGAGTCCACGCCCGGTGGCGCCGCACCTGCTGGCGTGACGCCAGCGCGCGACACCCGGCTGGGCGTCGCCGTCATCGCGTCAGCAGCCTTCGCCGTCGAGATGGCGGTGAGCGCCCGCTACGGCTATCACCGCGACGAGCTGTACTTCCTGGCCGCAGGCCAGCATCCGGCGTTCGGTTACGTGGACCAGCCGCCACTCACCCCGCTGCTGGCCCGGGCCGACGCCGCGCTGTTCGGTAATTCGCTCATCGGGCTCCGCCTGCTGCCGGCCCTGGCCCTCAGCGCCCTGGTCCTGCTGACGGCGGCCATGAGCCGGATCCTCGGCGCCGGCCGGGCAGGCCAGCTCATCGCCGCGGTGGCCGCGGCCACCTGCGCCGAGTACCTCGGTGCCATGCACCTGCTCACGACCACCACCCCCGGCTTCGTGTTCTGGGCGCTGCTGCTGTACCTGGTCCTTCGCCTGCTGGACAGCCAGGATCCACGCTGGTGGCTGGCGATCGGCGGCTGCGCGGGAGTCGCCGCAGAGGCCAAGTGGGACATCGGCTTCCTGGTCATCGCGCTGCTGGCCGGTTTCCTCGCCACACCTGCCCGGCACCTGCTGCGGAGCAGGCACCTGCTCATCGGCGCGATTCTGGCGTCGGCGCTCGCCGCGCCGGACGTCATCTGGCAGGCGGCGCACGGATGGCCGAACCTGGACGTGTTCCGCGTCCTGCAGCAGGATGCCGGGCACAACCGGGCCGTCTACTGGATCGCCCAGGTGCTCTTCACCGGCGTGGTGATCACCGCGCTGTGGGTCGCGGGCCTGGTGTGGTCGCTGCGCAGCGACGAGGCCCGCCGGTTCCGGCCCGCCGCGCTCGCCGCCGCCGCCATCATCATGCTGTTCTTCGTCCTCGGCGGTAAGCCCTACTACCCGGGTGGCGCGTTCACGTTCCTGCTCGCCGCCGGGGCGGTCCCGGCCGAGCGGCGGATCGCCCGCCGCCACCCGGAACGAGGGCCGCGCTGGTCCGCCGCTCCCTTGATGATGACGATGATCATCGCCGCCGCGGTCGCGCTGCCCATCGCCATCCCGGTGCTGCCCGCCGCCACGCTGCGCGCGGTCCCGCTCCAGAAGATCAACTATGACCTCGCGGAAACGATCGCGTGGCCGAAGGAGGTGGGCCTGATCGCCCGCGAGTATCACTCGCTCCCGCCCGCGCAGCGCGCCGTGACCACGATCCTGGCCGGCAATTATGGCGAAGCCGGGGCGCTGGACCGGTACGGCCGCGGGTTCGGCCTGCCCCAGGTGTACAGCGGGGCGAACAACTTCTGGTTCTGGGGGCCACCGCCGTCCAGGGACCGCTCCGCTATCGCGCTGAACCTGGATCCGGCCTTCCTCAGCCGCGAGTTCAGCCACGTCAGGAAAGTCGCCACGTTCTACAACGGGCTCGGGGTCAGCGACGACGAGCAGGGCGCCACGGTCTACGTCGTGACTGGGCTGAAGTCCTCCTGGGCTAAGTCCTGGGCCGCGTTCCAGGACTTCTCCTGAGCACGGCCCGCCGCTCTCGTAGCGGTCAGGGCCGGCCCGGCTGCACGGGATGCCCGGCCCCGTCATCGGCGAGGCTCTCGCCGAGATCGACGCGCACTGCGCCGACTCCGGTGGAGCCTGCCCGCGACACTGCTCTGCGCCCTGCTGCTCATCGTGCTGCTCCCCGCGCCCGGCGGTTGACTTCGCATGCACTTGAACTTCTACCGTAGGCCCATGGCCTGATCAGGCGGACAACGCCCGCAGGCGCTCGATCCTGGCGCTCCCGCCACCTCCGGGAGCTATGGTGCGGTCGCGCTGGCCATGACCCGGCGGATCAGG
>CAYPQM010000203.1:0-10078 GCA_964412845.1 uncultured Streptosporangiaceae bacterium | reverse complement strand
CGGACACCGCGAAGGCGGACGCTAAGGCGGACACCGCCAAGGCGGATGCTAAGGCCGGGGCCGACAAGGCCGACGCTAAGGCGGACACCGCCAAGGCCGGTGCTGCGGAGACCGGCAGCGGAGCCTGAGGTGCTGGAGGAAGCCCTTGAGCACCTGGTGAAGGGCATCGTGGAGCATCCGGACGATGTCCGTGTGGACAGTCATGGGCTGCGCCGGGGCAAGGTCCTTGAGGTCCGGGTACATCCGGACGATCTGGGCAAGGTCATCGGCCGGGGCGGCCGGACCGCCCGGGCGCTGCGCACGGTCATTGGCTCCCTCGCGGGCGGTCATTACATCCGGGTCGACCTGCTCGATGTAGACGAGGTTCGGTAGGCCGTGTCGCGTCGAGACACGGCCTAGCCAGGCATGCAACTGGTCGTGGGCCGGGTCGGGCGACCCCACGGGGTCCGTGGTGCGGTGACGATCGACATTCACACCGATGACCCGGACATCCGTTTCGCGGTCGGCGGCGTGCTGACGACCGACCCAGCGTCGGCGGGACCGCTGACCGTGCAGTCCGTCCGATGGCACTCCGGAAGGCTGCTGGTCGGGTTCGCGGGGATCGAAGACCGCACCCAGGCCGAGGGCCTGCGCGGGACCTGGCTCACCATGGATTCGTCTGAAGTGACGTCGCCAGCGGACCCCGACGAGTTCTACGATCATGAACTGGTCGGGCTCGCGGTGGTCACCACGTCCGGTGAGCCGGTGGGAGTCGTCACGGACGTCCGCCATCACGGGCAGGACCTGCTCGTGATCCAGCCCGCGCAGCCACACCGTGACGGGCTGCTTGTCCCGTTCGTGGCCGCGATCGTGCCGGAGATCGACGTGGCGGCGGGCCGCCTGGTCATCGACCCGCCACCGGGCCTGCTCGACCTGGGCACGGCATGAATTAGGCGCGGCGTGAGCTGAGCAGGGCGGAGGTGACCGAGCATGCGCATCGATATCATCACGATCTTTCCTGAGTACTTCAGCCCGCTCGGTGTCTCACTGCTCGGCAAGGCCGCGGCCCGCGGCACCATCGAACTGTGCGTGTACGACCTGAGGACCTGGGCGGCCGACGCCCGCCACACGGTGGATGACGCGCCGTTCGGCGGGGGACCAGGAATGGTGATGGCGCCCGAGCCCTGGGGCGCGGCGCTGGACGCCGTCGCCGGTGAGGCACCGGGCGCGAGGCTGGTCGTGCCCACCCCCTCCGGCATCCCGTTCACGCAGGCGGACGCGCTGGAATACTCGCGTGCCGCCCATCTTGTCTTTGCTTGCGGGCGGTACGAGGGAATCGACGCGCGCGTTGTCGCGGACGCGCGGCAGCGGATGGCGGTCGATGAGGTGACCATCGGCGACTACGTGCTCTCCGGCGGGGAGCCCGCGGTGCTGGTCATGATCGATGCGATCGGCCGGCTGCTCCCCGGCGTGCTCGGCAACGCCGAGTCGGTGGCCGACGATTCGTTCGGGGCCGGCTCCGGGCCGATGGCCGATCTCCTTGAGGGACCCGTCTATACCCGGCCGCGCGTCTGGCGTGGCCAGGAGGTGCCGTCCGTCCTACTGTCCGGGGACCACGCGGCCATCGCCAGGTGGCGGCGCGATGAGGCGCTGCGGCGGACCGCTGCCTGCCGTCCTGACCTGGCCGCCCGGCTGGCCGCGGGGCAGCCGGCCCGCAGCGGTGAGCCACTCGATTTGCGCGATCGGCAGGTGCTGTCGGAGGCTGGCTTTCCGATCAGTGGTCAAGGTGTGGCAGACTGAAGTCCGCTGTCCCGCCGAAGGCCGACTGAGCGGGCGCGCCCTGGCGCCTCCAGTGCCCCGGGACACCGACGAGACCGATACCACGCGTTCGCTGGCCTGTGCGCGCGTGAGGACTACCGAGGAACCGTAGCCATGCACACCGCGATCGCCGAGCTGGAGCAGGCCCAGATCCGCTCCGACATCCCGGACTTCCGTCCGGGCGACACCTTGAAAGTTCATGTGCGGGTCGTGGAGGGCACCCGGTCCAGGATCCAGGTCTTCCAGGGCGTGGTCATCCGGCGCCAGGGCGGCGGGGCCCGTGAGACCTTCACCGTCCGCAAGATCAGTTACGGGGTGGGGGTAGAGCGCACCTTCCCCGTGCACAGCCCGTCACTCGACCAGATCGAGGTCGTGACCCGGGGCCGGGTCCGCCGGGCGAAGCTCTACTACCTCCGCGAGCTGCGCGGTAAGGCCGCACGGATCCGGGAGCGCCGCGAGCCGGTGCGTTAGACCCCGCCTTTCCGATGGCCGGCCAGGATCGCGGGACCGGGCCGCCCCCGCCGGACGCGACTATCGCGCCGGGCGGGTTCGGCGCCCCGGCCGAATTCGCTACCCTGGCCGACCTGGCCACCCCGGCTGATCCGGCCGCGCGCCGGGCCGCGGTCAGGCCGCGGGCCCGTGGCCAGGGTCGCGCCGCGTTCTGGCGGGAAGGGCTCCTGCTGATCGTCGTCGCCGCTGTGCTGACGGTGCTGGTCAAGTCGTTCTTCATCGAGGCGTACCGGATCCCGTCCGGATCGATGGAGAACACCCTGCGGATCGGTGACCGGGTGCTGGTCAACAAGCTCGTCTACCGGATCCGGGGTATTGACCGCGGGGACGTCGTGGTGTTCAGCGGGACCGGCTCCTGGGGCCCGCCCGCGCCGCCGCGGTCCGGCGGTACCGTGGAGGTCGCGTACCACAGCGCGATGTGGGCCATGGGCCTGCAGGCGGACGGCACCGACTATGTCAAGCGGGTCATCGGCCTGCCGGGCGACCATGTCGCCTGCTGCGACGCCCAGGGACGGATCACCGTCAACGGGGTGCCGCTGCGCGAGCAATCGTATGTTTACCCCGGAGAGGCGCCGTCGGATGAATCGTTCAGCGTTACTGTTCCGCCTGGCAGGCTCTGGGTGATGGGGGATCACCGCGGCGACTCCGCGGATTCCCGGTACCACCCCGATGATCCCGGCGACGGCACGATCCCGGAGAGCGCCGTGGTGGGCCGGGCCTTCCTGGTCATCTGGCCACCGTCGCAGATCAAGTCCCTGCCCATTCCCGCGACGTTCACGCAGCCCAGGCCAGCCGCTGCGGCCGCGGCGGCGGTCCCGCTCGGGGTGGGCATCGCCGGCCTGCTGCCGCTGGCTTTGGCCCGGCGCCGCCTCCGCGGACGTTCGCCGTCCGGCCGGCGCTAGGCTCAGCACGATGAACGATGACCGGGCCACGGGCGACCAGGCCCTGACAAGCGCGCAGGGAAGCGGGCCGCCGGTCGCCGACGGTGATCGGGGCGGCGCGGATCCACGGACAGCAGGAGGTGGGCATAGTGGCTCGCCTGATGACAGCTCCGGGCCGCCCCCGGAACTGGGGCCGCCCGGCGCCCCGGTGGTGAGCACGCCGCGTCCCCGCCAGGCCGCCAAGCGCCGGAAAAGTGTCTCGTGGTGGGTTGAACTGCCGGTCCTGGTGGTGTTCGCCCTCGTCCTGATGCTGATCATCAAGAGTTTTGTCGTCCAGGCGTTCTTCATTCCGTCGTCATCGATGGAGAACACCCTCGACATCGGCGACAAGGTCCTGGTGAACAAGCTCATCTACCATTTCCGCTCGATCACGCGGGGCGACATCGTCGTGTTCAACGGGGAAGGCTCCTGGAACCAGGCCGCCTCCGCTGGCTCGTCCAACCCGGTGGTGAACGGCGTGGACCGGCTGGGCCACGCCATCGTCGGCCTGTTCGGCATCTCGCCGGGCGTGCATGACTACATCAAGCGCGTGATCGGGGTGCCCGGCGACCACGTGGCCTGCTGTGACGCCAGCGGCCGGGTGACGGTCAACGGGGTGCCACTCAGCGAGAAGCCCTACCTGTACCCCGGCAACCCGCCGTCCCTGGTGAAGTTCAGCATCACCGTGCCGCCGGGACGGCTGTGGGTGATGGGCGATCACCGGAGCGTGTCCTACGACTCGCGCGGGCACATCGGTGATCCGGGTGGCGGGACCATCCCGGAGAGCCAGGTGGTCGGGCGGGCGTTCGTGATCATGTGGCCGCCCAGCAGGACCAGCGTCCTTTCCATCCCCGGCACGTTCAACCAGCCGAAACTGACCGCGTCGGCGGCCGCGGGCGGTGCGGCGGTCGCGGTTCCCCTGGGGCTGGCCATGATCCTGCCGATCGGGCTGCTGCGCAGGCGGGTGCTGCTCCGCCGCCGGACGGGGCGCTGGTGACGCGATGCCGGTGCCCACGTGGCGACACCCTGGCTATACCCCCCGGCGGGTGGCAGGACTGACAGGGTACGAGCGCGCCCTGGCCCGGGCCGGGCTGGCCGCGGTCGCCGGGATCGACGAGGCGGGCCGGGGCGCGTGCGCCGGCCCCCTCGTGGTGGCGGCCGTGGCGCTGGACGCCCGGCGGCTAGCCGGGCTGCGCGACATCGCCGACTCGAAGGCGCTCTCGCCCGCCGCCCGCGACGAGGCCTATCACGAGGTGACGCGGTCCGCGCTGGCCTGGCATTGCGTGGTCATCCCGGCCCCCGAGATCGATGCCACCGGGCTGCACGTCTGCAACATCGCGGGGATGCGCCGCGCGCTGGCCGGCCTGGCCACCACCCCGCAGTACGTGCTCACCGACGGTTTCCCGGTGCGCGGCCTCGGGGTGCCCGCCCTGGCCATGTGGAAGGGCGATGAAGTCGCCGCCTGCGTGGCCGCCGCGTCCATCGTGGCCAAGGTCACCCGGGACCGGATCATGACCGGGCTGCACGGGAGCTATCCCGTGTACGGGTTCGACCGGCACAAGGGGTACTCGACCCGGAGTCACATGCGGGCGCTGGCGGACCATGGGCCATGCCCGGAGCATCGGGTCTCCTTCGCGAACGTGCACAGCCTGAGCGCCGGCGTCCTGACGGACGACAGCCCGGCCGCCGAGCCCGGTTCGTCCATGGATGTCCGCACGGCCCGCCGCGACCCCGGCGGCGTTACGGGGCACGCCATGTCGGGGCAGTTCATGGGAGCAGAATTGACCTATGGTTGATCTCATCCGAGCCAATGCTCCCGACGCTGGCTGATCGGAGGGGCGAGCATGAGCGCAGAGGATCTCGAGAAGTATGAGACCGAGATGGAGCTGCAGCTCTACCGCGAGTACCGGGACGTCGTCGGGTTGTTCACCCATGTGGTCGAGACCGAGCGTCGCTTCTACCTCACCAACCAGGTCGAGCTGAACGTCCGCGCGGCCGAGAACGGTGAAGTGTATTTCGAGGTCACCATGCAGGACGCGTGGGTCTGGGACATGTACCGGCCCGCGAGGTTCGTGAAGAACGTCAGGGTTGTCACGTTCAAGGACGTGAACGTCGAGGAACTCGCGCGCAGCGAGCTTGAGGTGCCCGACACCGCCAAGTAGCCGGGCGAGCAGGGTCCCCCTCCGCAGCTAAGCACGCGGCGACGACACTATGGGGCCCGTTGTCCACATGAATCGCTGCTGCGCTGACCCGTCCACAGCCCGCAAAGTCACCCACCCTGTTCCGGCCCGCCTCCGGCACTGTCGGAGGCGGAGGTGGTGACCGTTGAACACCAAGGATGACCTGGGCAGGCGCGGGGAACAATTCGCCGCGGAGTACCTGGAGCGGGCCGGATTCAGGATCCTCGACCGCAACTGGCGGTGCGCGGAAGGCGAGCTTGACATCGTGGCCGCGGAGCGCCGCGTGCTCGTCGTCTGTGAGGTGAAGACCCGCTCGGACGCCCGGTACGGCAGCCCGCTTGAGGCCATTACCAGGGCCAAGCGGTCCCGGCTGCGGCGGCTGGCCATCCGCTGGCTGGTGGCCCACGGGGTGCTGTTCGACGAGGTGCGCATCGACGTGATCGGGCTGGTCCGTGACCGGTCCGGGCATTTCACGCTGGAGCATGCCCGGGGGGTGGGCTAGATGCCGGTCGCCCGGACGCACTCGATCGCGCTGGTGGGCGTGGCGGGCCATCCCGTGGAGATCGAGGCGGATATCGAGAACGGGCTGCCCGGGCTGCTGCTGATCGGGCTGCCGGACACTGCGCTGCGCGAGGCCAGGGACCGGATCCGCGCCGCGATCATCAACAGCGCCGAGCAGTGGCCGCAGCGCAGGATCACGGTCGGCCTGTCCCCGGCCAGCCTGCCCAAGCGGGGCAGCGGATTCGACCTCGGCATCGCGGTGGCCATTCTCGCGGCCGCAGGCGCGGTGCCGCCCGCCCGCATCGACGGTGTCGGCTTCCTCGGCGAGCTGGGACTGGACGGCCAGCTGCGTCCGGTCCCGGGGGTGCTCCCGGCAGTGGCCGGCGCCGCCGCGGCCGGATTCCGCGGGGTTGCCGTGGCGCAGGCCAACGCCGCCGAAGCGGCCCTCGTCCCCGGACTGCGGGTGGTCGCCGCGGCGACCTTGGGCGGGCTGCTCGGCTGGCTGCGGAAAGACCAGCAGAGCGCTGCGGCGAGCCCGGTGCAGGTTTTCGAGGGCGGCGCCGCCCCGGCCCGGTCCGGGGCGGCCGCGCCCCGGCGGGGCCACGCTCGGCTCGACCTGGCTGATGTGCTGGGCCAGCCGGCCGCCCGCCGGGCGGCCGAGATCTGCGCGGCGGGCGGCCATCACCTGTCCCTGCTCGGCCCGCCCGGCGCGGGCAAGACCATGCTGGCCGAACGGATTCCCACCGTGCTCCCGACGCTCGACCGCGCGGCCGCGCTCGAGGTGACCTCGATCCACTCGGTGGCCGGTGTCCTCCGCGCGGGCGAACCGCTGATCACCGAGCCACCGTTCTGCGCGCCGCATCACACGGCGACCAAGGCCGCGATCGTCGGCGGCGGCAGTGGTGTCATCCATCCCGGCGCGGCCTCGCTCGCGCACCGCGGCTGCCTGTTCCTGGACGAGGCGCCCGAGTTCGGCCGGGACGTGCTTGACGCGCTGCGCCAGCCGCTGGAGTCCGGGGAGGTGGTGGTGGCCCGCTCGGGCCTGACCGCGCGCTTCCCGGCCCGGTTCACCCTGGTGCTGGCGGCCAATCCGTGCCCGTGCGCCAAGGGGACCGGGCCGCAGGCTGGCTGCTCATGCTCACCAGCGGTGCGGCGCAGGTACCTGGCCCGGCTGTCCGGGCCGCTGCTGGACCGGGTGGACGTGAAGGTGGAGTTCCTGCCCGTGGGGCGGGCCGAACTGCTCAGCGACCGGAAGTTCGCTGAGTCCAGCGCGGCCGTGGCGGTCCGGGTCGAGGCGGCCCGGCGGCGGGCCGCCGACCGGCTGAAGGCGACACCCTGGCGGCTCAACGCGGAGATCCCCGGCAGCGAGCTGCGGCGTGGCTTCGCGCCCGGGCCAGCGGCCCTCATCCCGCTGGAACGGGCCATGGACCTGGGGGAGATCAGCGCCCGGGGGGTGCACCGGGTGATCCGGGTGTCGTGGACCCTCGCCGACCTGGCGGGCGTGCCACGGCCCACGGTGGCCGAGACGAGTTACGCGCTTGGCCTGTGGCTGGGAGTGGGCGGATGACCGCCATCGCCGATACGGACCGGCTGGCCCGGGCCGCCCTGACCTGCGTGGCGGAACCCGGTGATGCCGCCATGGGCGCCCTGCTCCGGGTCTGCGAGCCCGCGGCGATCATCACCGCGCTGACCGAGGGCAGAGCGCCCGGCGGAGCGGGCCGCGTCCCGGGCCTGGACCGGGCGCTGCGGCGGTGGACCGCGCGGCTCGGCGAAGCGCCCAGCGCGGTCACCCTGGATCGCTGGCGGCGGGACGGCATCAGGCTGCTCTGCCCCGGTGACCCTGGCTGGCCGGGGCAACTGGACGTGCTCGGCGACAGCCGGCCCTGGGGTCTGTGGCTGCGAGGTAGCGCCGACCTGCGTTATGCCTGCCTGCGCTCGGTGTCGATGGTTGGAACCCGCGCGGCGACCAGTTATGGCAAGCACGTCGGCCTGGAACTGGCCGCCGCGCTGGCGCAGCGGGGCTGGACGGTGGTCTCGGGCGGTGCGTTCGGCATCGACGAGTGCGCGCACCGCGGCGCGCTGATGGCGGAGGGGATCACTATCGCGGTCCTGGCCTCCGGGGTGGATGAGCCCTACCCACTCGGCCATCACCTGCTGTTCGAGGCCATCGCCGCGCACGGTGTCCTGGTCAGCGAGTGGCCACCGGGACGGCGGCCGACCCGTCCCGGGTTCCTGGTCCGCAACCGCGTCATCACCGCGCTCAGCCGGGGAACCGTGGTGGTCGAGGCGGCCCTGCGCAGCGGGGCGCTGAATACCGCCCGGCACGCCCGCGACCAGCTCCGGCCGCTGATGGCGGTGCCGGGCCCGGTGACCTCCCCGGCGTCGGCCGGCTGCCACGAGATCATCAGGGAGTGCGGCGCCGTGTGCGTCACCGGGGCCAGGGACGTGCTGGAGCACCTGGCGTTCCCCGGCGAGGAGCTGCCCGCGGCCGGGGAACGCGGCCCGGTGCTGCCCCGTGACGAGCTCGACCCGGTGTCCCGCAGGGTGCTGGAAGCAGTTCCGGCGCGGGCCGGCCGGGGCCCGGCCCGGATCGCCGTGTCGGCGGGGGTGGATTTCGACACGGTGCTGCGCTGCCTGGGCGGCCTCGCGGCGGCTGGCTTCGTCGAGCGCTGCGACCGCGGCTGGCGGATCAGAAAGAAGACCTGACCCCGTGGTAGCAGGTTCCGGCGCAGGCACCCTCTCCGGCCCTGGCGTGGGCGGGAGAGGGTGCCGGGCCGCACCTCTCAGGCGGTGCGGATGAGGACGGTGGCGTCGGGCCCGGTCTCGTCGGGCACAGTGGCGTCGGGCACAGTGGCGTCGGGCACAGTGGCGGCGGGCACGGTCTCGGCGGGCACGGCCGGCGCGGGCCGGGCAGTCCCGGCTGCCACCAGCGTGCGGCTCCGGGGGAGTGCGAAGACGGCGGCGACAGCTGAAACCAGCGCCACGGCGGCGGCGACGCGCACTCCGCTGGCCATCGCGTTGACGAAGGCGCTGTGCGCCGCGCCGATCAGATCGCGGCCGGCCGCACCGCCGACGTGCCTGCCGACGCTGTCGGCCGCGGCGATCGAGCCTGCCGCGGTGTGCGCGATCAGGCCGGGCGCGTGCCGGGCGATGAGCATGTCGCTGAGCCGTGACCGGTACAGGGCGGCCGCCAGGCTGCCGACGATCGCGATGCCGAGTGAACCGCCTACCTCCCTGATCGTGTCATTGATGGCGCTGCCCGCCCCAGCCTGATGCGACGGCACGGTCGTCATGATGATCGTGCTGGCCGGAGCCATCACCATGCCCATGCCAGCGCCCATGATCGCGACGGCCAGGGCGATCGGCGGGTAGCTCGTGTGCACGCCCACTGTCGAAAGATCGAGCAGCCCGAGGCCCATGAGGGCCATGCCGGCCGGGATGATCAGGCGCGTGCCGAAGCGCTTGGCCAGGATCGGCGACAGCGGCGACATGGCGCCGATGGCGACGGCGAACGGCAGCGCGCGCAGCCCGGCGGACAGCGGGCTGTAGCCGAGGACCAGCTGCAGGTATTGGGTGAGCACGAACAGGCTGCCGAAGAGGGCGAAGAAGATGACGGTCACCGAGGCCGCGGCGGTCGAGAAGGCCCGCGAGGTGAAGATTCTCAGGTCCACCAGGGGGTGCTCGACGCGCAACTCCCACCACGCGAAGATACCGAGCGCGACGAGTCCAGCGGCGGCCTCCGCGAGCGTCAGGGGCACCGTCCAGCCTCGCTGCGGCGCCTCGATGATGGCGTCGACGATGGCGAAGAGCGCACCGCCTACGAGTACCGTGCCGAGAAAGTCGAGACGGTGGCCGCCTGGCTCGGCGGTTTCTGGCACCGTCAGCAGCACGCCGGCCAGCGCGACCGCGACAAGCGGGATGTTGACCAGGAAGATGCTGCCCCACCAGAAGTGCGCGAGCAGCAGGCCGCCGAGCGTTGGCCCGACCACGATGCCGATCCCCGTCACGGCCGACCACGCGGCGATCGCCTGGGGGCGCTCCTTCGGCGGGAAGACGGCATTCAGGATGGACAGGGTCGCCGGCATCACGAACGCGGCGCCGTGGCCCATCACTATCCGAGCTCCTATCAGCGTTCCGGCGCCGGACGCGAAGGCGGCGGCACCGCTGCCG
>CAYPQM010000202.1:0-10118 GCA_964412845.1 uncultured Streptosporangiaceae bacterium | reverse complement strand
CCTCGTTGCCGGTCACCAGGCAGCCGCCGACGCGGCCGTAGTAGGCGTACTGGCCGGCCTCGTTGAGCAGGTGCGAACACGCGTAGAGCCGCTCGATGACCTGCTTCATCACCGAACTGTTGTCACCGAGCCAGATCGGCCCGGCCAGCATCAGGATGTCGGCCGCGAGCACCTGCTGGTAGATGCCCGGCCAGTCGTCGGCCGGCCAGCCATGCTCGGTCATGTCCGGCCACACACCGGTGGCGATGTCATGGTCGACCGCTCGCAGCACGTCGACGGCGACCCCGTTCTTCTCCATGATCGCGCGGCTGCGGTCGATGAGGCCCTGTGTGTGGCTGCGCTCAGGCGACCTCTTGAGGGTGCAGTTGATCACCAGCGCGCGCAGGTCATCGAACCGCCAGGGCAGGCTGGCGCTGGAATCTGTCACCGCGCCAGGATGTCACCCCGGGCAGGTGCTCAGCCGCCGTTCCAGGGCAGCCGGTAGGCCCGGTAGGTGTTGACGCCGGCTGGGAACCCGGCGTTCAGCAGCAGCGTGCCGGACCTGCTGAACTCCGAGAAGTAGGGTAGTGCGCCCCAGCCGACGAACAGGTCCCCGCTGCGGGTGGTCTGCGCGTTGCCCTGCGAGGCGGCCGGCAGGCCCTCCGGCTGATCATCCGACCTCACCAGGGTGGCGGTCCAGGCCCGGGTGTTCAGCCGGACGGTGATCGCGCGGCTCTGCGGCAGCAGCGGGGTTCCTGAGGACTCGTTGTCGAAGAAGGTGTAGACGCCGTGGCCTAGCGCCTCGGGATCATGCTGCCAGGCGAAGATCTCGCCGGCGCTGTCCAGGACCTGGCCGGGCGCTGCGCTGACCGCGAAGCTGCTCTGCTTGCCGCCCAGTTTCCAGATGATCTGCCCGGTGTGCCGGTTCACCTTGTACGTGGTCCACGTGTTCCGCGCGTCGATCAGCAGGTTCCCGTCCGTGTCCAGGTGGACGGCGTTGACGTGGAACCAGTCCCAGGGGGTGGCGGCCGAGGCCGGCAGCGGCTGCTCACTGGCGCTGTACGGGACGTGGTCCGCGCTGTTCCACTGGAACAGCACCCGGCCCGTGCGGATGTCGATCTCCTGGACGATGCCGTCGATAACCGCCTGGTCAGCGGGGCCGCCGATAGAGGTCAGGTCAGCGGTGGCGCTGCTGTAGGCGAGGATGAGCGCCGTGCTGCGGGGCGTGATGAGAAATTCGTGCCCGTCAGCCGAGTAGCCGTTGCCCGCGTTGACCGCGGCGATCTGCTGGTACCGGGAGTTGTAGATGTAGTCGGTGCCACTGGACAGCCCGCCCAGGCCGGTTCCCTGCCACCAGGTGAGGACCGGCTGGCCCCGGTAGGTCTGGGTGCGGAAGTCGGCGGCCGTCAGGCCGGCTGGCACGGCGTGGAACCAGATCACGCGGCCCTGGCTGTCGATGATCTCCGCGCCGTTCGCATACGTCGCCGTGTCCCCCGTGGGAGTGATGAAGATGTCGCCGTCGTGGTTGCTCGGGCCGGCCGTCAGCACCGTGACGGGTGGCGGTGCCGTCGGCGCCGCTGCCGCTGCTGCCGGTATCGCTGCCCCTGAGGCCGCTCCGGCCAATGCCACGAGGATGGCAACGCCGATGAGCGCTGCTGCGACCGCTCCGGCCAGCGTCACGAGGAGGGCGCCGCCGATGAGCGTCGCGGCCGACAGCGCGTGCCCGGGTCGGCGCCAGAGCCCGGCCCGCGAACGGCGGCCAACTGCTGATGAGGGGGAGGTCAAGCGCATCGATGCACCGCACCTTTCAGGTGGACGCTCTGGCCGGGCGTGGCGGCGAACTCGCCGGGACGGCGCGAACCAGCCCGCGAGTGCCATTCAGATCTTCCTACAATTATGAACGATTTAGTAGAGAAATGGCCGGGTGATCTTTGTGGCCACGCGGCCTGGCCTCAGCACGCGGTGCCCGTGACTTCGCGCAGCACGGTGCGCGCGAGCCGGTCGGCGATGCGGAACGAGACGGCGTTGCTGCCCGGCCTGGTGAACCCGGCGACAGTGAAGCCCCGGCCGACCCAGGCGCCAAGTGCGAACCGGCGTGGATGGGCGGCCCCCGTGGCGTCGACGAGCCGCAGATCGGGCTCCTGGACCCGGAGTTTCCCGAGTGGGTAATGGCCGCCGTCCTCGTCGGCCAGCGATTCTTCGGCGATGTCATCCCGCGCGTAGAGCGCGCGGATGAGCGGGTCACTCGCCCGCCTGATGGTCGCTGCCGGAAGCCGTGACTCGATGAGCGTGTGCGCCTCGACCTGACCGGGAACCCGGGGACTCCTGGCCCGGAACACCCCGCGCCCCGGATCCATGCTCACCTCGATGGCGGGCCCGAGGAACCGGACGACCCCGGCCCGGGACAGGGCCTCAAGCTCGCGGAGCCGCTGCGGCGGCGGCCCGCTCGCGTAATAGCTGAACACGCCGTGGAACCAGCCGGTGAGATCCTCCGCGTGTGACCGGGGGCTGAGCCGCCCGCTGTTCACCGCGTCCACGAGCACGGCGAACGTCACCAGCAGCCCGTTGAACAGCCCGAGGTCGGCGCTGTGGGCCGGATCGCCGTGCCGCGCCACATTGCCGGTGATGTAGCCGCGCAGCCAGTCCTGCAAGGCATCCTGGTCGGCGAATTTCTGCCCGGCCAGCGGGTCGAGCAGCCGGGTGAAGTCCAGCCTGTCTTCAGGCTTGGGCACGCTGGCCCCCACCAGGTCGGCCAGCGCGTCGCTGCCCCCATCGCACTGGGCGTAACCGTCCAGGAACTCTGGCCAGCCCAGCGCGACCCGCTCGGGATGCGCGGTAAAGAGCTCGTGGTAGTAGAACCGTCCCAGTTCCTTGGCCATGAGCGGCCACAGGTCGCGGCGCAGGTCCAGCGGGCCTTGCCTGGCGTTCAGGTCCGCGGTGACCGCCGGGGTGAAGAACAGTGGCCCCGGCAGCCGTTCTCCCTGGAGCTGGTAGGTGATCTTCGAGTGGTAGGGCACGCCGCGCCGTGATCCGGCGTACAGGACGGGTTCCCGGCCGGACGGGTGATAGCTGAGGGCGCCGTCGGCGCCGCGGCTGAACCTGCCGCCGCGTCCCCCGGTCAGCAGGACCATGTCGTCGATGAACCCGAGGCCCATGCCGCGCATGATGACCGGCTCGCCTGCTGCCACGACATCGAGGTCGGCGTCCGCGGCATAGTGCGGTGGCAGGTAGCTGAGCCCATGGCGGCCCGCGAAGTCGGCCAGCTCCTGGTACTCGGCGGCCGGGGCCACGGGCAGGTGTCCCTGGGCGAGGATCACCGCGTCGGCGCAGATCGGAACATCCCGGCCGTCCAGCCAGAGCAGCTGGCGCGCATCCGGGCCGTCGGTGAGGTCGACCGCCCTGGCCCCGTGAACGTGCACCGCGACCTGCTGCGGGGCGGACGACACGATGTGCCGGAAACACCAGGAGAGGTAGTCATTGAGCCGTGGCCGGGACAGGAACGCACCCGGGGCGACGCCAGCCCCGGCCCGGCCCGACCACTCGTACAAGGTCGGCCCGGGGCGCACCGGGCCGTCCATGGCCACGCTGTCGTCGGTGAACATCGTCACGTCCGCCGCGGTGGAGTTCATCCAGAGCAGGTCGGCCTGGTCGCGGCGCCAGACCTGGCCGCCACCGGGGGGAAACGGGTCGACCACATGGATGTCCACGGACCGGTCGCCGACCATCGCCGGCACGCTGGCCAGCAGCCGGTCCAGCACGACCGTGCCACCTGGGCCAGCGCCGACCAGCGCGACAGCCAGCCGCCTGGCCGCGCCGGTCACCGGGATCCCGCCATCATGTGGATCCGCGCCGCTCACCGGGACTCGCGCCGCTCACCGGGACTCGCGCCGGTCACCGGGACCCGCCGGAGACCTGGGCCCCGTGTCGCCCCATGGACCCGCGCCGGTCACCGAAACCCGGCGCCTGGCGCTACTGCCGCGGCGCCGGTCGGCGCCAGCGCGGCGTGGCCGGCTGGGCCGGCTGCCGCGCCGCCGGCTGTATTCGCCGCGCGCTCGCGGTCCCGGGCGGCCACCTCCTGGCGTACCAGCGGGATAACGTGCTGGCCGACGTCAATGGCGTCGGCCAGGATGTCATAGCCGCGCATCGACAGGATGTCCACGCCGAGATCGACATAGTCGAGCAGGGCCTGGGCCACCGTCTCCGGGGTGCCGACCAGCGCATTGGAATTCCCGGCTCCGCCGGTGGCTGCTGCGGTGGCGGTCCACAGCGCGCGGTCAAACTTCTCCCCGCGCGCGGCGACGGCGAGCAGTCGCTGCGACCCGGTGTTCTGTGGCGGCCCGCTGATCCGCCGCGGCCCGGCCTGCCCGCCGGCCGCTGCCTTCCGCGCCTCGATCTCGCCGAGGATGCGGTGCGCCTTCTCCCAGGCGAGTTTCTCCGTGGGGGCGATGATCGGCCGGAACGCGACCTGGATCCGGGGCCGGTGCGGCCGCCCGGCGGCGCGCGCCAGTTCAGTGATCGACGCGATCTGCTCGGCGGTGTCGGCGAGCGGTTCGCCCCACAGGCAGTAGATGTCGGCCGCGGCGGCGCCGACGAGGTAGGCGGCGGGGGAGGATCCGCCGAACGAGATCGGGATCTGTGGCTGCTGCACCGGGAACACGTCACTGACGAAGTCCGCGAACCGGTAATGACGCCCCTCGTACCCGAACGGCTGCCGCGCGGTCCATGCCTCCCGCAAGATCTCGATGTACTCACCTGTGCGCTCATACCGCTCGTCGTGCGTCAGGTAGTCACCCTCGCGTCGCTGCTCGGTGTCGTTGCCGCCGGTGATGATGTGCACGGTGAGCCGGCCGTCGCTGAACTGGTCCAGCGTGGCGAGCATGCGCGCGGTGTGCGTGGGGAACGTCACCCCGGGCCGGTGCGCGAGCAGCAACTGGAGGGTGCTGGTATGCGCGGCCACATACGCGGCGACCTGGTCGCCGTCCGGGCTGGCCGAGCTGTAACCGAACAGCACCCGGTCCCAGCCGTGCTCCTCATGGGCCCGGGCCAGGCGCAGCGTGTACTCCTTGTCGATGGCTGGCCCGGAGCGTGCCCGCGTCTCCGAGCGGTCATTCGTGCCCCCCATGCCGAGGAACTCGATGGGCATGACGACCCCTCCAGCATTCCGGTCACCTATAATTCCTATGTATATAGTAGATTAATCTCCGGATGCCAGACGCACGACCCGGATCGGGCATAGACCAGCGGGGCCGCCGGTTAGCGTCAGCGTGTTGGTCCGTCGCCCCCAGCCCCACCAGCCCTAACGCGCAGCCGGCCGCCAGCCCCGTCTGCCCTCCTGGAGCACCAGTGGAAATCAAAGAACTCGGTCACCTGGTCTTGTACGTCCGCAACCTCGAGCGGTCCGCGGCGTTCTACCGTGACGTGCTCGGCTGGCGGCAGATCATCGGTGGCCCAGACGACGCACCGCTGCCTTTCCGGGCGGCGGCGTTCTCGGCCCCATCCGGGCGCACCCACCATGAGCTCCTGCTCATCGAGGTGGGAGAGGACGCGGCGGCGCTACCGCCTGGGCGCAGGGTCGGGCTGTACCACTTCGGCCTGAAGATCGGTGACAGCGATGACGAGTTGCGCGAAGCGCTCGCCGCCCTGGAGGCGAGCCAGGTCACTGTGCTGGGCGCCAGCGACCACACCGTGACGCACAGCCTCTACATCGCCGATCCGGACGGCAACGAGATCGAGTTGTACGTCGACGTCCCCGGGGTCGACTGGCGCAGCGACCCGTCCCTGGTGGCCGCGCCCATTCGACCGCTCAGGCTCTGAACCTCTGCGCGCGCGCCTATTCAAGCCCATCACATATCGGGCTATCACGGTACAACCGGCATATAGAAAATGCTGGGATTTCGGATAGGTCATATAGTTGTCAAATAGCGGGGATAATCCACGCGTTTTATCGCTCGGTTGGCCGGGAGTTCCGATGATGAGCGGCGCGTTGGCGGGCGCGGTGCTTGACGCGCTGCCGGACGGCACGGCGGTGCTGGACGATGCCGGGTCGATCGTGGCGGTGAACCGCACCTGGCGGATGTTCGCCCTGGACAACGGCGGCCACCCGGATCGCACCGGGGTGGGCGTGAACTACCTGGACCTGTGTGCCCGCTCCGCCACTGCGGGCTGCGAAGACGCGCACCTGGCCGCCGTCGGCCTGCGCCGCGTCCTGGCTGGCGAGACGGTCCAGCACGAGATGGAGTACCCGTGCCCGTCGCCGGCGGCGAACCGGTGGTTCCTGTTGCGGATCACCCCCGCTGGCCCGGCCGATACGTGGCGCGGTCGCATCCCATGTCAACATCACCCGGCGCAAGATGGCCGAGCAGGCGCTGGCCCACCAGGCGGCCCACGACCCGCTCACCGGCGTGGCGAACCGTGACCTCTTTGCCGCCCGGCTGACCGGGGCGCTGACCCGGCGCAGCGGCCGGCCTGCCGGTGCTGACGTCGGTGTCCTGTACCTCGATCTGGATGGGTTCAAGCAGGTCAATGACACCTACGGCCATGACGCCGGCGATGAGGTGCTGCTCACCACCGCGCGCCGCCTCGGTGACCAGGTCCGGCCCCAGGACACGGTGGCCAGGCTCGGTGGTGACGAATTCGCTGTCACCGTGCCGCGGATCACCGCCGACGCGCTGACTGCGCTGGCCGCGCGGATCACCGCCGCACTCGCCGAACCGCACCTCATTCACGGGCGCTCGGTCCGGGTCACGGCCACCGTTGGCGCCCACCTCGCGTCGTCCGGTGACCTGGCCGACGATGCCCTGCGGTGGGCCGACCAGGCCATGTACTCCGGCAAGCGCGCCCGTCCGCCCGTGACGCTCGAAAAGCATTAGTGGTTAGTTTTCCTCCCCTGGAGGGGTAAGAAACTTAACCACTAATGAATGGCGAGGGCAGTGCGGCCGGGTCAGCCTTTGACCGCGCCGGAGAAACCGCCGACGAGGTGTCGCTCGGCGAGGACGAAGCAGCCCAGTGCGGGCACCATTGACAGTGCCGTGAAGGCGAGAATCTTGGCTGTGTCCTGGGCGTACTGCGTCTGGAAGGTCGCCACCGCCAGAGGCAGGGTGAAGTGCTGCTGGCTGGTGAACACGAGCAACGGGAGCAGGTAGGTGTTCCAGCTCACGACGAACGCCAGTACCGAGACCGTGGCCAGCGCGGGCCGGGACAGCGGCAGCAGGATCCGCCAGAAGAACCGGAACCGGCTGGCGCCATCCACCACGGCGGCGTCCTCGATCTCACCGGAGATCGCGCGCATGAACGGCCGCAGGATCACGATGGTGATGGGCAGCTGGAACGCGGCCTCGGGGAGTGCCACGCCGAGCAGGTTGTCGAGCAGGCCGATCTTTTGCAGCAGCACGTAGAGCGGCAGCGATGCCGCATTGATCGGGAACAGCAGCCCGACAGCGAACAGCAGGTAGATGGCTTCGCGGCCCTTGAACGAGTACCGGGAAAGCGCGAATGCCGCCATCGAGCCGAGCCCGACCACCAGCGCGGTCGCGATCACCGCGATCAGCGCGCTGTTGCCGAGGGGCTGCCAGAAGGCCGAGGAGGTGAGCAGGGAACTGTAGTTGTGCCAGACCCACGGGTGGGGCAGCCCCGTGGGTGACGTGTTGATCTGCGCGTTGGACCGGAAGCCGTCCACGATCACGAAAAGCAGCGGGACCACAGTGATACCCACGATGAGCAGTGCCACCAGGTAGGTGAACGGTGTCACCGCTGAGATCTTCCGCCGGCCAGGACGGCCGGTCGGGCTGGGCTGGACCGTGGGCGCCTCCAGGGTCGCGGTCACTTACCTCACCCCACGGCACGGGTCAGGGCGCCGCGGGTGTCCCGGCGCAGCACGAATCGCTGGTACACCAGCGCGAACGCGAAGCAGATGACGAACATGATGACCGCGACCGCGCTGCCATAGCCGAACTCGTAGCTCTGGAAGCCGCGGTTGACCAGGTACGTCGCCATCGTGCTCGACGCGTTCGCGGGCCCGCCGCCAGTCATGATCCACACCACGTCGAACACCTGCAGCGAACCGACGATCGACAGGAACATCAAGATTCTTATCGTCGGGCCGAGCAGCGGGAGCGTGATCCGCCGCGTCGTCTCCCAGGCCGACGCGCCGTCCAGCGCGGCCGCCTCGTTCAGCTCGGCGGGGATACCCTGCAGCCCGGCCAGCAGCAGGATGATCCCGAAGCCGATGAACTGCCAGGTGAGCACCAGGAACATCGTGTAAAGCACGATGTGCAGGTTGGCCAGCCACAGCTGGACGAGACCGCCGAGGCCGACCGCCTTCATGACCTCGTCCACGAACCCGCCGGGCTGGAGCAGCAGCGCCCACATGACCGCGGTTATCGCCTGTGACAGGACATACGGCGCGAACACCAGCAAGCGCAGCAGCGACCGTCCCCGGATCCGGCGGTTCAGCAGCAGGGCCACCCCGATGCTGATCGGGAGCTGGATGACGATGGACAGGACGGCGATGAGCACGTTGTGCAGGAGCGCATGCTGGAAGACGGGGTCCGACAGCGCGACCCGGTAGTTGTGCAGGCCCGCGAATCCGCTCAGCGGCCCGAAGCCGGTCCAGTGATACAGCCCGTCATAGGCGGCGATGCCAATCGGCAGCAGCACGAACCCGATGAACAGCAGCAGCGCCGGGCTCAGCAGCAGGGTCAGCTCAAGCTTCCTGCGCAGTCCCCGGGAACGGCGGGCCGGCCGGGTGGCAGGCGCTACGGCTACGGCGGAGGTCTCCGCCGTAGCCGTAGCGCTGTTCGGGTGGATCACTGGCTCGAGGCAGCCTGGTTTGTCGTGCTGATGATTGACTGCGGTGTTCCCTGCCCGGCGAAGAAGTCCGCGATGGCGCCATCGATGGCCACGCCGACATTTGTCGGGAAGGCGATGTCAAAGTAGGTCTGGATATAAGGCGCCGCACCGGTGTACGTCAGAACCTGCTTCATGGCCGGCAAGGCCAGCGCCGATGCCGCGGCGGGGTTGGCCGGCAGGCCCACGTTGGCCGCGACCACCTTGGCCTGCACCGCCGGGCTGTCGATGTACTTCAGGAAGTCGGCGCAGGCTGGCTCCGCTGCCCCGGTCGTGCAGGAGAAACCGTCCCCCCCGCCCAGCGTGGTGGTGGGATCACCGGCGCCCCCAGTGACGGCCGGGAACGGGAACCAGCCGAGCTGGGAAGTGACGGTCTTGTCCGAGGTGAGCGGGGTCATGACGCCTGGATCCCAGTCGCCCTGCAGTTCCATCGCGGCCTTGCCGTTGGCGACCAGGCCTGCCGAGCTGCCTGCGCCGACCTGGGCGGCCGTGCCCAGGAAGCCCGTCTGGAACGGCTTGGTGTTCATGAAGGACGTGAGGTCCTGGCCTGCCTTCACGAAGCACGGGCCGTTCAGGTTGACCGCCTTCATGGCCGCCTTGAGGGTGGCGGTGGGACACTCGCGGATGGCGAAGTACTCCCACCAGAACGCGTCCGGCCATTTGTCCTTGCTGCCGACCGCGATCGGCACGATATGCGCGGCCTTCAGCTTGGTGACGTCGGCGTTGAGCTGGGTCATGGTCGTCGGCGGGCTGGCGATGCCGGCCTTGGCGAACAGGTCCTTGCGGTACCAGAAGCCCACCGTGTGCAGATCGTACGGAATCCCGTACTGCTTGCCACTCACCTGCCAGGCCTGCGCCACGGGCCCGACCTCGCTGATCCAGCTCGAGGTGTACTGGGTCAGGTTGGTGACCTTGCCCGACGGGATCTGGGTCGCCTCCTGGCCGCCGCCCCATTGCTGGTAGATGTCGGGTGGGTTGTTGCCGGCCAGCGCGGCCGGGACCTTGGTCTGGAATGCCTCGTTCTGGATCGGCTCGACCTGGATCGTCACGTTCGGGTGCGCCTTGTGGTACGCGGCGGCCGCCTGGGCCCAGACGTTCTTGAGATCTCCCGACGTGGCGTTGTTCCACCACGTGAGCGTCACGTGCGTGTTCCCCGTTGAGCTGGTGCTGCCACCGCCGCTGCCGCCGCAAGCGGCCAGGGCGAGCGCTGCTGTCGCCGCCAGGGTGATGGCGGCACTCTTGCGGATGCTGCGCATGGTCATCTCCTGTGGATGTCGCCCCGAGCGTCGTCGCCC
>CAYPQM010000201.1:0-10184 GCA_964412845.1 uncultured Streptosporangiaceae bacterium | reverse complement strand
GGCCGACCACGCGTCCGTCGACCTCGGCGACCCAGGCCCTCGCCTTCGACCGCTAGCTCGCGGTGCCCTCCGCGGTGTCCTGCGTCGTGACCGGCGGCGGCGGCGGCTCGGCGAGCGCGGTGGGCGCCAGCGGATGTGCCAGCACCGACGCTTACGCGGTCGGCTGGTTCTACGCCCGCAACCACGGCACCGCGTGTGGCGCGGCCAGCCCGCCGCCCGACGACTCGCACGTTTACCACTTCCTCAGGGTCACGGTGACCGGCAGCACGGTCACCGTGACCCCGACCGACTCCAAGGGCCGGACCTTCGACGTCCATGTCTACAACTTCGCCCCTGACGCCACGGCGCCGTCGGCCCCTGGCCACCTCACGCGGACCCAGCCTCATCCGCCCGCCACGGTGCTGAGCTGGACGCCTGCCACTGACAACATCGGGGTCAGCGCCTATGACATCTACCGGAGCGGCAGCTACCTGGCCACCGTCGGACCACAGGTCACCAGCTACACCGACAGCACCGCCCAGGCCGGCACCAGCTACAGCTACCGGGTGGCCGCCCGGGACCTGGCGGGCAACACGGGCAGCGCTGCCGCCGGGCGGCTGGCATCTGCGCGTGCTGCACGCGGTGATCAATGGCGCCGCCAGCAGGTTGTCGGGAGGGCCGGGTAGTCTGCCGTGCCATGAGAAGCGTGCAGCCTGAGGTGTTCCTCGTTGCCAGGCCATCGATCGATTACCGCGAGCTCGCCGCCTACCTGCGTGAGGTGGGCGGCGAGGGCTGGCTGGAGCGGCTCGACACCGGTGACGCGGCCAGCGACGCGCAGAACCTCGCCGAGTTCGCCGGCAAGATGTGCTACCGGGCCTGGGAGCCAGGACTGAACCCGAATGTCAGCCGGGTCCGCAACGACCACGAGGTGTACCTGCGGAACATCCTGAAGCAGGCCCACGGCTCGGTCCTGGAGCATGCCAGCTTCACGTTCGTGCTGCACAACGTCAGCCGGGTGCTGACCCACGAGCTGGTCAGGCACCGGCCGGGGACTGCCGTCTCGCAGGAGTCGCTGCGCTTTGTCCGGCTCGATGACATCCCGTTCTGGTTCCCCGACTGGGCCCGGGAGGACGCCGAGCTGATGAAGCGGGCGACCGCCGTGGTTGAGCAACTGGAGGAGTTCCAGCGCTGGATGGCCGAGCATTTCGGTCTCGACGAGGAGGGGGTGGCCTTCCATGAGAAGAAGCACAAGACGTCGTTCATGCGCCGGTTCGCCCCCGACGGGGTGGCCACCGGGCTGGTCTGGACCGCGAATATCCGGACCTTGCGGCACACGATCGAGGCGCGGACCGATCCCGGGGCGGAGGAGGAGATCCGGCTCGTGTTCAGCAAGATCGGGGAGCTGATGCGGGCCGAAGCGCCCGCACTCTTCGGCGACTACGAGGTCACTGACGGTGCGTGGGTACCGCAATGGCGCAAGGTCTGATGGCCTGACCCCGGCGCCGAGGACGCCGGGGCGTCGGGCAGGTCGAGGTGGATCCGCTCGCGGGGCGTCCGGTGCGCGAGCACCCGGAGCGTGCTGCGGACCATGCCGGGGGGGCCGCTCACGAACACCTCGCTGTCCTGCCACGAACCGTGCTGGCGGACAACTTCGGGGAGCATGCCGTGCAGGCCCGCGGCACCGGGCTCGTGCGATACCGCCGGGATCACCCGCAGGGAGGCGCAGGCTGATTCCAGCCGCTGCAGGGCAGGCAGGTCATACAGCTCCTCATGACGGCGGGCGCCGATGAACAGGCAGATGCTGCGGGCCGGCCGGGGGGCTACCGCATCGGTGAGCCCTTCGATGATGGCCTTGAGCGGGGCGAGGCCGGTGCCTCCCGCCACGCACAGGACATCGCGGGCTGACCTGTCGCCCGCGATCATGGTGCCGCGGGCGGGGCCGAGCACCACGGTATCCCCGGCCTGCGTTCCGTGCACAAGCGTCCTGCTCACGGTGCCCATGGGCACGGCCCGGACATGAAGATCCAGCGTTCCATCTGATCGCGGTGCGTTGGCGATCGAGTACTTGCGCCAGATCCTGGGCCACCGCGGGACCTGGACGCTGAGGTACTGCCCCGGCAGGTAGCGCAGCGGCTGAGCGGGATCGGTCCGTATCGTCAGCACCGCCACGCCGGGGCAGCGTATTTCATGGCTGATCACCTCGCCGAGCCACCAGGCAGGCTCGTCCTGCGCATCCCGGGCGGCCTGGATCATGACCCCGGAGATCTGATTGAGCGCCGTCTCCCAGGCGGTTTGCGCCCGGGTGGTCCACAGGCCCCCGCTGAATGTCCGGAGGGTCGCCACCAGGGTCTCGCCGACGACCTGGTAATGGTCGTCCCGCACCCCGAATTTGCGGTGATCGACGGCGAGCTGGCGGAGGTACTCGGCCAGGACCTGCGGGTTGTCCAGGATCGATATCGCGCGCGCTAGCGCGGCGAGGAAATGCTCGCGCTGCCGGTTCATGGCGACCGGGAACATCAAGCGCAGCTCGGGATTGGCGACGAAAAGGCGAGCGTAAAAATATGCCACGGCCTTGTCAGCGACAGGCTCTATATGCGAAAAGGATTGCTTCAGGATCGCGCAATCGAGCTGGGTTATCCCCTCCTGCGCTCGGTCTGGGCTGCCCGCTGCCGGGTCAGGGAGCGCACTGGGAACGCTGGACCATGAGTCGGCCACCGCAGGCTGGCCCGCGGAAGGAGCCGTCCGCTCCCGCTGCGGAAGCCGCTTTCCCGGCACCTCTTCAGGAAATCTACCGCCCAGCGCAATCGCCACGGACATTAGTGTGGCATCAGCGCCCTAAACAGACAAGCGATTCAGGACAAGACAGGATCAAGGCTCCTGCCTATGATAAAATAAACAATCAGTGCAACTACTATTGCACTTAGTTAATTGTCGTCCGAGATATCCGCCGGATGACCGTTGCTGGACCTTTACCGGCCTGACGCCGCGTTTAGCTTGGTTGTTGGTGAAGTCGACGGTCAGGTCGGTAATGAAGCGCAGGATCATGTCCTCGCACTGGCCAAGCCGCCGGGCCAGGCGCCTGGCCCGGCGGCGGCCCGGTGGTGACGGTGCCGGTTGTGCTCCCCGGCGGCGGTGACCAGGGCGCGGTAGCGGGACCGGAAGCTGCTCATCTGCCCGGCGGCCAGGGCGGGCAGATGAGCAGCGCGGGCCGCGCCGCCGGCGACGCGAACTGGGGCCAGGCCGTCCTGCAGGTTGTGCTTTACAGTCGCTCTATGGCTGATGCGGAGCAACCGTCCCCGATGACCACGCCGAAGGAAATGGCGGAGCCACGGGCGGGGGATGCGGACCGGGAGGCCGTCGCTGAGCGGCTGCGGGTGGCCGCCGGTGAAGGCCGCATCGATCTTGCGGAGCTGGATGAAAGGCTCGACCGGGCCTACCGCGCCAAGACGTACGGCGAACTGGATGTCCTGGTGGCGGACCTGCCCGAGAAGCGGCCTTCCCTGCTGCACCCCGGCGCCGAGCCTGAAACACTTGTCCTCAAGACCACCAGGCAGAACATCAAGCAGGGCGGCCGGTGGACCGTCTCCCAGCGGATCACCGCCGAGACGACGACAGGCCTCATAACGATCGACTTCACCGAAGCCTCCTGCACACACCGCGAGGTCACCGTCGAAGCGGCATGCGGAACCGGGTGGATCCGGCTGATCCTGCCGCACGGCTGGGGAGCCCGCATCGGCCCGTCGAGCACCAACACCGCTCACATCAGCAACAAGGCCGCGGAAACGGCGGACCCATCCGCCCCGACGGTGACTGTGACCGGGCATCCACGATCCGGCTACATCAAGATCAGGCAGCACCGCCGAGGACGGTGAGACCCCGTCCACTCAGCGTGGCTGCCGGCATCCTTGGCTGGTCAGGCAAAGACCTGGCCGTTCATCCAGGTGCTGAGCGGCCCGCCGGCCGCGGCCCCGCGTGAGGTCTGAGCAGGCCCGTCCTACGATGATCCGGTGACTTCAGCCGGGTACCTTCGTTTCCCGCACATCCATGAGGGCCTCCTCACCTTCGTCGCGGAGGATGACGTCTGGCTCGCACCCGTCGCCGGCGGCCGGGCCTGGCGGGTTTCCGCGGACCGGGCCCAGGTCAGCCATCCGAGGCTGGCCCGGGACGGCACGCTCGTGGCCTGGACGAGCTGGCGTGACGGGCCACCGGAGGTGTACCTGGCGGAGGTGGACGGCGGTGGCGGCCGCCGGCTCACCTACTGGGGTGACCCGGATACCCGGGTATGCGGCTGGGCCCCGGACGGGGAGATCCTCGCGCTCACCTGTTCCGGCCAGTCGTTCGATCGGTTCACCTGGGCGTACCGCGTGCCCGCCGATACGGGAGCACCCCGCCGCCTCGCGTTCGGTCCCGTCGCGGATGTAGCCCTGGCACCCGGCGCCCGCGCCGTGCTGAACGGCAGCTGGGGACGCGACCCCGCATTCTGGAAGCGGTACCGGGGCGGCACCTCGGGGCGGCTGTGGACGGCGGCGGCCGAGGGCCCGTTCCGGCGGATCCTGGCTGATCTGCGCGGCCAGTTCGCCAGCCCCATGCTGACCCGGGGCCGGCTGGCCTTCCTGTCCGACCATGAGGGGACGGGCAACCTCTACTCGTGCCAGCTCGACGGCTCTGACCTGCGGCGGCATTCCGACCATGACGGCTTCTACGCCCGTCAGGCCAGCACTGACGGCGACCGGGTGGTGTACCAGAGCGCGGGGGAGATCTGGATCCTCGACGATCTCGATGCCGGGAGCGAGCCACGTCGGCTGGACATCACCCTCGGCTCGGCGGCCACGGCCCGCGCGCCGCGGCTGGTGACGGCGGAGGATCATCTTGGCGACTTGTCCTGCGACGAGACGGGCCGGGCCAGCGCGGTGGAGGTCTGTGGCACGGTGCACTGGCTCACCCCGGGACGGGCCGGCCCGGGCCCTGACCGTCGCGCCCGACGCACGCGCCCGGCTGCCCCGGGTGCTGGGCCGGGCCGGCCAGGTGGTCTGGGTCAGCGATGCCGCGGGCCAGGACGCGCTGGAGATCGCCCCCGGCGGTGGTCCCGAGCTCACGGCCGGGGCGCCCGCGCCGCCGCGCCGCCTGGCGGAAGGGATGCTCGGACTGGTCAACGACCTGGCCGCGGCGCCCGATGGATCGACGGTGGCGGTCGCCGCCCGAGACGGCAGGCTGCACCTGGTCGACGTCGCGTCCGGGCAGGTGACCCTGCTGGCGCAGGCGGAGGACGGGCCGGTGACCGGGCTCGCCTACGCGCCCGATTCGGCCTGGCTGGCCTGGTCACATCCCGGGCCCCGGCCGCTGAGCCGGATTCGTCTCGCCCGGCTCTCGGACGCCTCGATCGTGGACGTCACCGATGGCCGGTTCATCGATTCCGAACCGACATTCACGGTGGACGGGCGTTACCTCGCCTTCCTGTCGGTGCGGAGCTTCGATCCCGTCTACGACGCCCATTTCTTCGACCTGTCGTTCCCGTTCGGCTCGCGCCCGTACCTGGTGCCGCTTGCGGCGGCCACGTCGTCGCCGTTCGCGCCAGTGGCCGGCGGGCGGCCAGTCACCGGCGGGCCGGACAGCGGCCAGCCGGACAGCGACCAGCCGGATGCCAGCAGCAAGGAGCCGGGCTCAAAGGAGCCGGGCGGGGAATCGCCGGTGCCGCCGGTCACGGTGGATCTCGAAGGCCTGGCCGGGCGGGTGGTGGGCGTGCCGGTAGCGGAATGGCGGTACTCCTCGCTGCGCGCTGTCTCCGGCGGGCTGGCCTGGCTGAAGGAGCCACTCACCGGAGTGCTCGGCGAGAGCGCCGCCGACCCGGACGCTTCGCGGCCGGACCCGGCGCTGGAACGTTTCGATCTGGCCAAGCGCACCTGCACCGAGCTGATCTCGGAGCTGAACTGGTTCGAGGTGAGCGGCGACGGCCACCGCCTGGTCGTGCGCGACGACGACAGCCTGCGGGTGGTGCCGGCGGACCGTGCCGCCGACAGCGAAGACTCGGCGGACACGGTCACTGTGGACCTGTCCCGCGCGCGGTTCACCGCCGACCCGGTCGCCCAGTGGCGGCATGCCTTTGACGAGGCAGGCAGGTACATGAGCCACGACTTCTGGGTGGCGGACATGGCCGACGTGGACTGGGCCGGGGTGCTCGATGCCTACCGGCCGGCCCTGTCCCGGCTCGGCGGGTCAGCTGACTTCGCCGACCTGCTCCTGGAGGTCTTCGGGGAACTCGGCAGCTCGCACGCGTACGTCCGGCCCGCGGGTGCGCCTGGTGAGGGTGGATCGGGCCATGTGGGGTTGCTCGGCGCGGACCTGGCGCCCGGGCCGGATGGCACCTGGCAGGTGACCCGCGTGCTGCCCGGCGAGTCGTCCGACCCGCGCGCCCGCTCACCGCTGGCCACCCCAGGCGTCGATGTCCGGCCCGGCGACGCCCTGCTCGCGGTGGACGGCCGCCCGGTAGATCCGGACGCCGGTCCCGGCCCGCTGCTGGTCGGCACCGCGGGCAAGCCGGTGGAACTCACCGTCGCCAGCGAGGGCGCCGCGCCGCGCCGGTTCGCGGTGACGCCACTCGCCAGTGACCGCCGGCTGCGGTACCAGGACTGGGTGGCCGGGCGGCGCCGGCTGGTCCGTGAACTCAGCGGCGGCCGGGCCGGGTATCTCCACGTGCCTGACATGATGGGCGAAGGCTGGGCGCACTTCCACCGCGACCTGCGGGTGGAGATGGGGCATGACGCGCTGCTGGTGGACGTCCGCGCCAACCGGGGCGGGCACGTGTCCGAACTGGTGATTGAGAAGCTGGCCCGCAAGATCATGGGCTGGGACCTGCCGCGGGGGATGCGGCCAGTGACCTACCCGCAGGACGCACCGCGCGGCCCGGTGGTCGCGCTGACCGATCAGTTCGCCGGCTCGGACGGGGACATGGTCACCGCCGCGATCCGCATTCTCGGCCTGGGCCCGGTCGTCGGCACCCGCACCTGGGGTGGGGTGATCGGCATCGATGAGGGATTCACCCTGGTCGACGGGACCCAGATGACGGTCCCTCGTTATGCCATCTGGCTGGAAGGATACGGCTGGGGGGTGGAAAACCACGGGGTTGACCCGGACGTGGAGGTGGACATCTCACCGGACGACTGGGCCCGCGGCGCCGATCCCCAGCTGGAGACCGCGGTGCGACTGGCCATGGAAGCCCTCGAAGCGAGGCCGGCCGGCCGGCCGCCGGATACCTCGACCAGGCCGTCCCGGCGCAGGCCGCCCCTGCCACCGCGGCCGCGGGCCCCGGGCCCGGCGTAGGGCCTGGTTTCACGGCGGCACGGGGAGGAGGCGGGATGGCTGCGGCCGCCGGGCACTCGGCCGGGTCAGCTCTCGGCCATGCGCTGGCCCTCGCCGGGTCGATGACCTGGGAGATCACCTGGGCTCTCGTGCTGGGCTTCGGGCTGTCCGCGGTGGTGCAGGCCGCGGTGCGCCGGTCCGCGGTGGTCCGGCTGCTCGGCGGTCGTGCACCGCGGGCGCTGGCGCTCGCGGCCGGCTTCGGTGCCGCCTCGTCGTCCTGCTCGTACGCTGCCGTGGCGCTGGCCCGGTCGCTGTTCATCAAGGGCGCGAGCTTCGTGTCCGCCATGGTCTTCGAGATCGCCTCGACCAACCTGGTCATCGAACTCGGCGTTATCTTGGCCCTGCTGATGGGCTGGCAGTTCACCCTGGCCGAGTTCACCGGCGGCCCGGTCATCATCGTCCTGGTCGCCGTGGCCTTCCGGTTCGTGCTGACCAGCAGGCTGGAGCGGGCGGCACTCAGCCAGGCCCGGCGCGGGCTGGCCGGTTCGATGGAGGGCCACGCCGCGATGGACATGTCCGCCGGGGGCGCGGGTTCCTTCTGGCGGCGGCTGGCTTCCCCCCGCGGGTTCACCGCCGTGTCACATATCTTCGTCATGGAGTGGGCGGCGATCTGGAAGGATCTGGTCGGCGGTCTGCTGATCGCCGGGGCAATCGGCGCCTGGGTGCCGGATCGCTTCTGGCGGCATTTCTTCCTGGCCGGCCATCCGCTGGCGGCGGCGATCTGGGGCCCCCTGGTCGGCCCGCTGGTGGCTGTCGCGAGCTTCGTCTGCTCGATCGGCAACGTGCCGCTGGCCGCGGTGCTGTGGAGCGGTGGCATCAGCTTCGGCGGGGTGGTCGCCTTCATCTTCGCCGACCTGATCATCCTGCCGATCCTGGCGATCTACCGGAAGTACTACGGCCTGAAGGTGGCGCTGCTGGTGTTCGGCGTCTTCTACGCCACCATGGCCGCCGCCGGGTACGTCATCGAGGTGGTGTTCGGCGGGCTCGGGCTCATCCCGGGCCGCAGCGAGGTCCATCTTCCGGACGCCGGCGTGTCCTGGAACTACACGACATGGCTCAACATCGCGTTCCTGCTGCTGGCCGCGTTCCTGGTGATCCGGTTCATCCGCACCGGGGGAGTGCCGATGCTCCGGATGATGGGCGGTGCGCCCCCGGATCCGGATGCCGCCCACCCGGATGCCCCGGACCTGGCTGACTAGAGGGGCAGCGTGTAGGAGCTCCAGTGCACCTGGAGCCAGGTGAGCACGCTGGCCCAGGCCCCGGTCACCTCCAGCAGGCCCACCGCGACCAGCATGACCCCGCCGATCCGGGTGATCAGCTTCGCGTGCCGCCGGGCGAACGTGAAGGTGCTCACGCCACGCTGGACGCCCAGGGCGACGATAAGGAACGGGATGCCGAGACCGAGGGCATAGACGAAGGCGAGCACACCGCCGCGCAGCGCGGTACCGGTGGTCATGCCCAGCTCCATCACCGCGGTCAGCGTTGGCCCGATGCATGGCGTCCAGCCGAGCCCGAACATGAGTCCGAGCAGGGGCGCGCCGGCCAGCCCGGCTCGTGGCCGGAATGCCGGTTTCACAATGCGTCCGGTCAGCGGGAATTTCTCGAAGACCCCCGCGAACATCAGGCCGAGCACGATCGTCACCGCGCCGAGTACCCGGTCAACGCCCTGCTGATGGGTCCGGAGGACTTCGCCGATCCCGCCGGCAGCCATGCCGTAAGTGGTGAAGAGGGCCGAGAATCCCAACACGAACAGGGCGGTCCCGGCGACGGTGCGGCCGCGCGCCGGCCTGGGATTGTCACTGGCCGGGATCGCCACCCGGCCGGCCGGCGCCGGCCCGGCGCCGGGAGAGTTCCTGGCCCCCGCGCTGACGGCCACGGCCGCCATGGTCGCGTTGTCCCTGGTAGCTACGGGCGAGGGAGCACTGGCCCGGCGCTGGGCGTCGGTGCCGGACATCCCGGTCACGTATGAGAGAAATCCGGGAACCAGCGGGAGGCAGCACGGGGACAGGAAGGTGATCGCGCCGGCCGCGGCGGCGATGGGCACCGCGAGCAGCAGCGGCCCGGACTGGACCAGGTTACTGACCCCGCCGCTCATGATGCCTGCCTCCGGTCTCGGCTCGCCCCAACCTATCCCTTGCCCAGCATGCCCCGGTGAGGGAGGCGTCGCGAGTAGTGGCGGCGGCCAACTGGGCGCCCCATGCCATGGCCGGCCCATTCCGCCCATAACAATCCATTGCAGGAAGGCCGTGGACGGCTTAGTGTGCGATCAAGTCTGACTATGTGCGATCACGTCCGATCGCATTTTTGGTTCCCGCGCGCGGCGTCCTGGCTGATGCAGCAGGCGCGCCAGTTGCTGGAGAACGCCAGCTCTCTCCGCGCGGGTGAGGAGAGCCGAGTACAGAATGGGAGACGCACCATGGTCACTCCGGGCATCCACCGGCTCCGCACCCTCCTGGCCGAGCGGCCGATTCGGCTCCCGGCCCGGGCTGGCCTGCACCGGCCATTAAGGCGGAACCTGGCCATGATCGCCGGTCCGGTGCTGCTGGTGCTGCCCCTGGCCGCGTCGTCGCCGCTGGCGGCCAGCGCGCCGTCGGCATCGGGGGCCAGCCCGGCGGCCTCCGCCCCGACCGTCGACTGGGCCCTGGCCGGGCAGGCCAGCGCTGATTCCTCGGGATCCAGCACTCCCGCCGCCAACGCGATCGACGGTGACGCGGGCACCGACTGGTGCCCCAGCGCGTGGACCGGGACCCTCACCGTCGATCTTGGCAAGGTCAGGTCCCTGGACGACCTGGGCATCACCCTGGATGCGACCAGCCCATCGGCTAATGCCACCCTCCAGGTCGCGAGCA
>CAYPQM010000200.1:0-10306 GCA_964412845.1 uncultured Streptosporangiaceae bacterium | reverse complement strand
TCGGGCTCTTCTTGTTCCTGACCTACTACCTGCAGCAGACGCTGGGCTACTCGCCGCTCGTTACCGGCTTCGCGTTCCTGCCGATGAGCGCCGGCCTCATTGTCATGGCGAATCTGTCGACGATCGTGCTCATGCCCAGGTTCGGTCCCAAGCCGCTAGTCGCGTCGGGGATGCTGGCCGCATCGGGCGGGACGGCCTGGCTGGCCCAGCTGGGCCAGCACACCGGCTATGCCACGGGCGTGCTCGGCCCGCTCATCCTGGCCGGTATCGGCCTGGGCGTGGTGATCGCGCCGGCGATCAACACCGGCACCTTCGGCGTGGCCCCGCAGGACGCGGGAGTCGCGGCCGCGACTGTCACCGTCGGCCAGATGCTCGGCGGCTCGGTCGGCACCTCGCTGCTGAACACCATCTTCACCAGCGCCGTCGCCTCCTACATCATCGCGCATCTCGCCACGGCCCGGATCATCGGCCGCCAGGCGCTTACCGGGCTGGCGCTGGCACACGGTTACGACACCGCGTTCTGGTGGACCGCCGGCATCTTCGCCGGCGGCGCCGTCATCGCCGGCGCCCTGCTCCGCCCCGGGCCGCTGGATCAGCAGGGCACGCCCTCCCAGGCATATGACGGGGTGCCAAGCGCACAAGCCAAGGCAGGCCCCGGCCGTCCGGCATGATCCCGAAGCTCCTGATGGGGAACGAGCACATTCACGGCTGTCCGTGGAAGATCGGTTCTGCGGTGCTCCGGTCGTGCGAATCACCGTGATCCGGTGACGCCTCCTCACCTGCCTGGCGGCAAGCCTGGTAGTGGCCCGCCTCCCGGCAGGAAATTTCAGCAGCGGATTGACATGGGCGAGCGAGCCTGGAGCGCTGCCAGACCAACCCAACCGAAGGGAGATCCTCCGTGAGCACCGAGCAGCGAGAGACCCTGGACACAATCCTGCGACAGTCAGCCTTCCCTGTCGGCAGCGACGTCAGCGAGCAACGGCGACTGCTCCGGGAGCTGCTGTCAGCGCAGCCGCTGCCTGCCGAGGTCACCGTGACCCGGACCGTGCTGGGCGGCGTCCCAGCTGCCGAGATCACAGTTGACGGAGTCGAACCTCGCCACGTTGTCCTGTACTTCCACGGCGGCGTGTACGTAATGGGGGACGCCTTCCTCGCCGCTGACCTCGCCTCGCAGGTCGGCCGGCGGACGCACGCCAAGGTCATCTCCGTTGACTACCGGCTCGCCCCCGAGCATACGTATCCGGCAGCGGTCGATGACGCTCTCGCCGCCTACGAAGCCCTCCTGCGCAACGGCACAGCCCCTTCGGACATCGCCTTCGCGGGAGAGTCCGCCGGCGGCGGCCTCGCCATCGCCACCCTGGTCAACGCCCGCGATCACGGGCTACCCCTGCCCGCCGCGGCCTTCGTCATGTCACCGTACGCCGATCTCACCCTGGCCGGGACGACCATGGAAACCAAGCGCGAGGCCGATCCGCTGCTCAGCCGGGAAGCCCTCCAAGCCCGAGTCACCGACTACACGTCGGGACAAGACGCCGCTCTCGGCCTCATCAGCCCCATATTCGCCGACCTGTCCGGCCTGCCGCCCCTGATCATCCAGGCCGGAACCCACGAGGTTCTCCTCGACGACGCCGTCCGCCTCGCGCAACAAGCCGCCACCGCCGATGTCGAGGTCACCCTCGACATCACCCCCCAGGTGCCGCACGTCTTCCAGGCTTATCACCCGATCCTCGACGAAGCGGCCGCGGCGCTGGACAGAGCCGGACAACTGCTGTCGGCGCATCTCGTCGGCGCAGAACGCGTCACCGCATAGCGAAAGGCAGAACGCGAGTTCAGCGGTATCAGCTTCTGCTGGCACCCACCAGAGCGCGAGTTCAGCATCCCGGAACGGACCTCAGGTCACTGTCTTTCCGGGCCTGGCGATCACCAGCGGTACAGCGGACGCGCTGGCATCTATGGGCAACCGCGTTCGCGGACTCCCTAGCGGAGACCCGAGCGCAGCTCGCAGAGTCGGGCTGGACGGCCGAAGGCTCTCTCGGGTCAGGCAACAGCCCTCTCGCCCGTCGCCGGCGCGGGCGGGGCGCGGGCTGTACCTGAATCACCATGATCCGGCGATGACTTCTCACCTGGCAGTTGGCGAGCGTGGGCACGACGCGAAGCGCACGGCCGTCAGGGGACGTGCCTTGGTTGCGAGGGAGATGCCGTGACAACATCAGCCGGTACGGGCAGCGCTGGCGAACTGCCCGACTACGCGCCCATCCCACGTTCGGCGCTCGGTCCCGCCCTGAACGAGCAGGGATACTACGTCGGGCGGGTCGAGCGGAACCTGTACTGGGTCACCGACGGGGTCTACCAGTCAGCGTTCCTGGCCACTCGCGACGGCGTGGTGCTGTTCGACGCACCCCCCAGCATCGGCCACAACCTGCGCCGGGCTGTCGACGAGATCGCCGCCGCCGAGGGCGTCAGCAACATCGTGACGCACCTGGTCTACTCGCATCACCACGCCGACCACGGCGGCGCCGCCTCGCTGTTCGAGAATGTCGTCCGGATCGGGCACGAGGAGACCCGGCGGCTGCTGCTCCGGGACAACGACCCGGCCCGGCCCGGGCCTGACGTGACCTTCGCCGACAAGTACACGCTGGAAGTAGGCGGAGAGCGCGTCGAACTGTCCTGGCACGGCTCCAACCACTCGCCGGACAACATCTACATCCATTTCCCCGGCCACGACACCCTGATGCTCATCGACGTCGTCAATGCCGGCTGGGTACCGATCTACAACCTCAACCTCAGCGAGGACGTACAGGGATACATGCAGGCTCCAGAAATCGCCCTGGCGTACCCGTGGACGCACTTCATCTGCGGGCACCTCGGGAGGCTCGCTACACGCGACGATGTCGCGGTACACCAGCAGTACATCGCCGACATCGAAGCGAGTGCCAGGGAGGCGCTGGCGAGCGTCAACCCAGTGCCTTATTACATGCGGTACGGGGAGAACTTCTGGGCTGGCGTGAAGGGCCACCTCGATACCGTCACCGAGCGTGCCGCGGCGCCCGTGATCGCCAAGTACACCGGCGTGCTGGCCGCCGCCGACATCGAGGCGTTCACGATGACGACCACGTTCGCCATCATGCAGTCGCTGCGCCTCGACAAGGGCCCGAGCGGTCCGGTCCACCCCTGAGAACCCGTAGGACCATGACAGCCCGCGGACCGGGACCGGCGGCTGCCGGTCCCGGCGCGGACGCGCCATTCTGCTTAGGTAGGTGATGTGGCGGCGGCTCATCGATCCATGCCCGGAACGCTGCCCGATGCCATCGGCGTCCGCGGCGCCCGGCATAACAACCTGCGCGACGTCGACGTCGATGTGCCGTTGTGGCGCACGGTCGCTGTCGTCGGCGTGTCCGGATCGGGTAAGACGTCGCTCGCCATCGGCACCTTGTACACCGAAGGCATGCAGCGATACCTCGCTGGCCTGAGCACTTACAGCCGCCGCCGGCTGGGCTCGCACCTGTGCCCGAACGGTCACCGCATCGGCGCGTCGATCGCGGCGTTTGCCGAGGAGATCGTCTGCCCGGTCTGCGCTGCACGTTTTGAACATCCCAGTGGCGAATCCTTTGCCTTCAACTCCTGTGGCGCGTGCCCGGCCTGCCAGGGCCTGGGCGTGCGGTCTGAGGTCGACGAAGCCACCCCGGTGCCCGACCCGGACAAGACGATCGAGCAGGGAGCGGTGCTATTTCGGCGATCTGCCCGGCGGCGGCTACCAGAGTCTGGTCGGCGCGATGGCCGCCGGCATTGACATACAGCTGGGCTGCGAGGTGACCGAGGTCGCCGTGTCCCCCGGCGGCGTGACCGTGCGCGGCGCCGACGGCGCCGACGAAGTTGCCTCACACGTCGTGGTTACGGTACCGCTGGGCGTTCTTAAGCAGGACAAGCCGCGGTTCTCCCCGGCACTGCCCCCCGAGCGGACCGCCGCTATCGATCGTCTGGGTTTCGGTCGCTTCGAGAAGGTGGCAGTACGGTTCGACGAGCCGTTCTGGCGCGCTGACGGTTTGCCCCACGTGATGCTGTTTCCCCGTGCCGCCGACGAGCCGACCGTGTGGGTAATCGGGCAGGATGCATTTGATCTGGGCCCGACGTTGGTGTTCCTGATCTTCCATAGCGCAGCCAACCGCGCGTTCAAGACTTCCCCTGAAAACGCCGTCAACTGGGTCCTGCGCATGCTCGCCGAAGCGACCGGCCACCCGTGTCCGACACCCATCGCCGTTGCGACTACATCATGGGCCAACGATCCGTACAGCGGGGGCGCTTACAGCCATATCCCACCCGGTGCTGCGCCCGCCGACCTCGATCTACTCGGCGAACCCGTTAATGGGCGGCTCCTGTTCGCGGGAGAGCACACCCAGAGTGCCCGGATGGGATACGCCGACGGCGCGATGACTAGCGGCATCCGCGAAGCCAAGCGCCTTCTCCGCCAACCGGGCATCCATCTCGGGCCTGTCGGGAACATTTCGTCGGCCACCGCGGATCGAAAATCATGCCCATGAGCCAATCACCCGCGCCGATGGGTCTATTTCGCGATAGGTGTTTCCGCGGTTGGGCCTGTAGTTCCCGGCGGCGGGGAACCTGTCGGCCAAGGTGATGGCAACGCGTTGCGGACCGGCTTTCACCGCATGGTCCAGCGGGCCTGGCCGGTCCCGGTCGGGACCAGGACCGGGCGATCAGGTAGTACCGGTCAGCTCTGGCCCTCATCGTGGTGCCATAGCAGCCATAAGAACCTCAGGTAACCGAGATCTGTGCCCACCCGGCCAGCTTCGCATTGCTCCGGCACCACAGAGCACCCGCGGCGGCCAGCCGGCCCGGCCGCTCCGATCGGCGGGGATGTGCGTCTCGGGACCTTGCGCGAATCAACAACCAGCATGGGGCTGTTGCGCAAGCGACGGGGGACGTTCCCGCTCACCTCGCGGGCACACCTGCTCGTCCGCGACTGCGGCTGGACCCCAGGACGAACACGAACAGCAGGTCCGCGGAACTCTCCCCACGGCTGCTGGCCATTCGCTGCGCTGGCCGCCCTGATCAGGGTTGACCCTGATGCGCTCGGGGATGCAGCTCAGGGTGCGGACCGGGGCTGATCCCGATCGACGGGGGCCCCCGCCGGAGGCAGGCTTGAACCATGAGCACAAGCACTGCAGGCACCGGGTCCGCAACCACTACTGACCAGCCTGCGGGCCGCCCGCTGCGCCGGTCCGCCGGCGACAGGATGCTGGCCGGTGTGGCCAGCGGCATAGCCCGGTACCTGGACGTGGACGTCACGCTGGTTCGCGTCATCATCGCCGCGCTGGCCCTGCTCACCGGCGCCGGCGTGGCCCTCTACCTCGCCGCGTGGCTGCTCATCCCTGGGGACGGCGAAGACCGGCCGGTCACCGCGGCCTGGATCGCCCGCCGCCAGAACCGCTCCCGCTAACCCCCGTCCCGCCAACCAGCCCGACCTGAACGGAGACCGATCGCCATGCCCGGGATCATCGCCCTTGCCCTCATCGCCATCGTGGCCCTGACTGTCCTCAGCCTCACCTTGCACATCTTGTTCTCCCCCTGGCTGCTGGTGGTCATCGGCATCCTGGCCTGGATCAAGTTCCGCCCGCACCGCTCCCACCAGTAGCCGGTGCCCGGCTGGCCCTGAGCAGGCCCGCCGGGCAGCGTCGTGCTCGCCTCAGCTGACCCTTGACACCGGTGGCGACGACGGGCCCGGGACAGTTACGCCAGGTCGTCGCCCAGCCCAACAGCCGATCCCGAGCGCCGGTTTGGTGCGTCTGTCCGTGCCTGATTGCGAGATGGGCACAGAGCACAAATCAGCCAGTTCGGAGCAACCTTGCTGGCGGGAGATGATCGTCGACTGGCCGCGCCAGATGCTGTCCCTCTTGCTCGCGGCCGCCAGACCTTCGGTCGCAGGACCAGGCGCTGCTATTTCCCTGGAAGAGCCCGGCATGGCCGCCTGCCATCTTCAGGGCCAGGTCATGCTGATGGAGCGCTCGAAGTTCACCCAGCCGGCCCGGGCGAAGGCTTCGGCCATAGGGACATTGCCCAGATCCGTGGAGGCGCGGATGCGCGGCATGTTCTGCGCGGCGAGGATCCGGGTGCCTTCGGCGAGGATCTCGTTGATGTACCCGCTTCCCCGGAGGGCGGGCAGGACGCCGATGTAGGCGAAGATGGCGTGGTAGTTGTTGCGGGCGGGGATGACGAAGCCGGCGAGCTCGCCGCCGGGCAGTGTCGCGATCTGCCACCATTGCCGCGGACTGCTGTAGCAGGCGAGTTCTTCCTCGAAATGCCGTACAGCGCCTTGCCGTGCTGACATCAGGGCGAGGTCCTGCTGGCTATGCGCGTCCGCGCGTAATGCCCGTTCATGTGCGGCGCGGTCAGACGCGGTTTGGCGATGTATGCGTTGCCCGGTTCCCGCAGGTGGGAGCGCAGATGGGAACTCATTTCCCGCGAACGCTGGCTGTGGGTGGTGTCCTGGGGGTCTTTGGGGCTGGTCAGCTGGGTCGGCCGGCTTCACCGCATCGTCCAGCGAGCCTGGCCGGTCCCGGTCGGGATCAGGGACCGGGTGACCAGGCAGCACCGGGTCAGCTCTGGCCCTCAAACCGGGACGTGTCGCCTGCTCCGCGCCGCAGGATCTCGGGCTTCTCCTGGGAGAAGTCGATGACCGTTGTCGGCTCGGTACCGCAGTCGCCGGAGTCGATCACCGCGTCCACGACGTGGCCGAGCTGGTCGGCGATCTCCCACCCTTGGATCATGGGCTCGTCCTGGCCAGGCAGCAGCAGGGTGCTCGAGACGAGCGGCTCACCGAGTTCGGCGAGCAGCGCCTGGGCCACCACATGCCGGGGGATCCGCACCCCGACGGTCTTCTTTCCCGGGTGTTGCAACCTGCGCGGTACCTCCTTGGTCGCGGGCAGGATGAAGGTATAACTGCCCGGGGTTGCCGCCTTGATAGCCCGGAACACCCGGTTGCCGACGTACACGAACTGGCCTAGCTGGGCGAAGTCCCGGCACACCAGCGTGAGGTGGTGCCGGTCATCGAGGTGGCGGATCGACCTGATCCTCGTGATGCCGTCCCTGTTGCCAAGCTGGCAGCCGAGCGCGTAGCAGGAGTCCGTCGGGTAGGCGATCACGCCGCCCGCGCGGACGACATCAGCGATCTGGGCGATCGCGCGCCGTTGCGGGTTGGCCGGATGGATGTCAAAGTACCTGGCCATGCGACGAGCTTAGGGTAATCGTTCCCCGCCGGACGATCCCCCGCACGGCCCGGTCGGTCACCGGCACCTACGCCTCCGTCCTGCCGGGGTTTTGCGGGGCAATCGCCGCCGTGACGCACAGGCAGGCGTGTGCCAGCATGGCAAGCGTGATGTGCCGATCGCCCGTTTTTGCGCGGAGGTAGCGACATGAACAGCAAGCCGGTCGCGGGCATGGCCCTCGGGGGCCTTGGAGGCTTCAACGCCCACGACGCGGGGGTGCTGGTCGCGGCGTACGAGTGCGGCCTGGAGCCCGACATCATCACCTGTACCAGCGGGGCCATTTTCTGGACTCACCTGTTCCTGACCAACCCGGGCGGGATCCGGGCCGAGGTGGAGCGGCAAGCCGGGGCGGCCAGTGGCGTCAATGCCCTGCAAGTCGCCGTGCTGGGTGACCCGGGGGTCTTCCGGCCTGCGTACGCATCCTGGTGGGCGAGATGGTTCGCCCCGCCGTCGGGGCCGCCGCTGCGGGACCTGCTCGACCGCCTGTTCCCGGCCCAGCTCTACCAGCCCACCCGCCCGGAGACGTTCTTTGCCCAGATCGCCGCGGACTTCAGTGCCGCGCGCACGCCGGTCATGTTCAACGCCTACGCCGTCACCAGCGGACGGGAGCTGGTCTTCTGCAACCAGGCCGCGTTCGGCTTCCTCGGATTGTCCCCCGCGCACGTGCGCCCGCACGACATCCCGGGCGAGGACATGTCGACGGAGTACCGGCCGATCGACGCCGAAGCTGTGCGGGCGGCGCTGTGGCTGACCATGTACGGCTTCTCCAACCGCTATGAGGGGGAGACGGCCATCGATGGCGCCTACCAGCGCCAGCTCATCATGTCCGAGCTCACCGGCTGCGACGTGATCTACGCCATCAAGCCGCAGGCAAGCGCCTGGCGGGCCCGTCCTCCCGGCAACTACTTCGAGGTCCAGGACTTCAACACCGAGATGTGGTTCAACACCTCCTTCGCCGCCGAGGTAGCGGGCCTGCGGGCATTCAGGCCAGACGGCGCACGGGCGCCGATCCGGATCGAGCCCATCACCATGCGCCGCCCGCTGGGCTACTTCAACTACTTCGCCGAAAAGATGCCGAACTACACCGAGGGCTACGAGCAGGCCAAGCAGGTCTTCCAGCGCGACCATGCCGGAACGCAAGCCAGCGACAAGCCCGCCACCCGACGAGCGCGATAACCGGACCACCAGGCCGCCTTTGGCACTGGGTGGAGAAGGCCAGCCAAGGCTCCTGCGGGCCAGTGGTAGTCCCGGATGCAGGATACGAGCGGCTGCCGAGCAGCGTGGGCTCTGCCGGGTGGCCGGCCGCGTGTGCTGCGGCTGGCCACCCGGGGCCCTCAGAGGCCGGTTAGGTTAAGGCAGCGCCCATTTCTGGTTGCTGCCGCCGTTGCAGGTGTACAGCTGGAGCTGGGTTCCTAGCGTGGTGCTGGAGCCGGGGTCGTCCAGGCACTTGCCGGAAGCTGGGTTCTCCAGCGCCCCGTTGACGGCGGTCCATTGCTGGTTGGCGCCGCCGTTACAGGCCCACCACTCGATCTTCGTCCCGTTGCTGTAGTTGGCGCCGGTGATGTCCATGCAGCCGCCATCGATCGTGAGGGTGCCGTTGCTGGCCACCGTCCAGCTCTGGGCAGCCGCGACGCCGTTGCAGGTGTACAGCTGGACGTGGCTGCCGTTGGTGGCGCTGGCGTTGGCGAGGTCCACGCAGTCGGCGCTGTTGACGCCGGCCACGATGGGCCCGGTCGCTCCGCTGGCGGTGTATGGCGCATAGCCGACGGAGGTGATGCTGGCCTGGACCGCGCTCTCGGTGGCGGCTGACGGGTACCCGGAGGTCATCACGCCTTCGTAGAAGGTTCCTGCGGAACCCTTGCTGTTGTCACCGCCGATGCCGAGGATGATCGCCCCCTCCTTGTGCATCGGGTTGTAACCCGACACGTTGGGGCGCACTCCGCTGTAGAACGTTGACAGGCCGCCGGACTGTGCGTTGCCGCCCAGGATGGCCCACTGGTTCGCTCCGCCCTCGATCATGGCGGTGGTGAACCGGTAGTTGATGGTCGGGTCGTTCGCGTTGAAACCCGCGTTGACGCCGGAGTACAGGCCGTTCTCCATGTCGGCCATGATCCACGGGCCGTTGCCGGCGCCGAAGCCCCAGACCTTGATGTTCCCGAAGTAGATGGCTTCCATGTGGCCGTTGCCGGTGTCGTTGTTGCTCGTCTCGGCGTTGCCGTAATCGAAGCAGCAGCCGGCGTTGAAGTGCGTGCCGTCGAAGATCGCGTACTCGCCCTCAGCCTGGTCGCCGGTCGCGATGCCCGAGGTGTGGTCATCGCGGTACCCGGTGCCTGCGGCCACGTAGACGCCGTAGACCTTGTGGCCGCCGGCCATGGCCGGCGCCGCCGTCGCGTTCGCGAGGTTGTCAGGGCCGCCGGCCGCCCCGCCCGCAGGCGCCTGGGTGAGGTTGTTGCCGTGACCGGACTGGTCGTAGATCTCGGTGATGACGCAGGTCGTGCCGGCGCAGAACGAGTCCTGGGCTGCGGCGTTGGCGTAGCCGCCTGCGCTCAGCGTCGAGATGTTCGTGGTGGTGCTGTCCGACGAGCGCCTGACCTGGTACAACGGCCCGTTGTAACTGGCATACAGTGCGCGTGTGGTGCTGTGCGCGGCCACGCACGCCGTGCCGGCCGACGCGTAGATATCGCACGGCAGCGACGCCGCCGCCGCCGGCGGCGCGCTTCCCGCGGCCAGGCCGCCGACGGCAACCGTCAGCGCCGCGCCCAGCAGCAGCAATACCCGCCTAAGGGACTGAAGTGGTGACCGGAGGGTCATGTGCCTGCCTGCCTTTCCTTATCCGCTCCATTGCTGGTTGGATTGGCCGTTGCGGGTCTGTAGGTCGCCCCAGGGCGCTGCTGGCGCCCCGGGCAGAGGCCGCGCATGTCGGTGATGATGCGGTTGGCGTTGGGCTGGCGACGCTGGTTGTGGGCGTCAACTTGTCCTTTCTGTCGTGACTGGGGATCCATGGCCGGGTCGAAATACCGTCATTG
>CAYPQM010000199.1:0-10367 GCA_964412845.1 uncultured Streptosporangiaceae bacterium | reverse complement strand
CAGCGGCGCGTAGGCGTACCAGCCGAACCCGGCCGCACTTGCGAGATTGACGAGATAACTGCCCACGGCCCCCGATGCCACGCCAAGGGCAATCACGATCACGATCCTCTGGGCCTGGCCCAGCCCGTCAGTAAAGCGCATCAGCCCACCCTCCCAGGGCCCGGACTGACCGGGCAGCCAATCCGGGAATGCCGGGCACCGCGACCCACCGCGATACAGGAACGCACACCCCGCAGGACCACCACGACCGTGTGCACCCACTTCTCCGCGACCAGCGACATCCCGCACCAGACTGCCGGCATCTCTCCTCCACGGGCCCACCGGGATACTGCTCGTGCCGCACCTCGCGTGTCAGCCATGCTGCAGCTAAGCCAGTGCAGCGACCGGAAATAGCTCGCACCTGCCGCGTCGAACGGGCTACAGTTCTCCTTCTCGTTGCCGAGCCAAGGAGGGCGGCCATGTACCGCGATCACGACGCCGAGGCGTCCTTTTGAGCCGACCAGCAAGCGCCGCCGGGGTTTCCCTCTAGGAGTCCAGCGTCAAGCGCGGCAACCGCGTCGTCGGCATCGAACCAGCTACTACGTCCGCGACCAATGAGTACTGGCGCGCGATCACGTTCGGTCGGGGCGGCTCAGGGGAGGCCGCACCGACCGGACACGCTCATCTGTGGCCACCGGACGGACTACCGGGACTCCTTCCCCGGAGCGGACACACCTGACCAGGTTCGGCGACAGCTAGAAGTGATCGGCACGAAAACCCGGCGCTGCGCAGGCAAACCCCGGTAGTCGCCCGGCGGCGTGGCCGCCCCGACGCCGCCAGCCCGAACAGGAGGCGGACAGCCGGCCCGGCGGCCGGGTCACAGGTTGGCGGCCGTGTCCACTACCTCCTGGAGGTACGGCCCGTCATCGGCTTGAAAGTAGAAGTCCAGGTTGCCGTTGAAGTCGATCTCGGCGATGTTCTCGCTGCCGTCGTTCATGGTGACGGCCGGGTCGGACGTGGAGACTTGCCCGCCCACTCCGGTCCATTGCCAGGTACCGGTTCCGTTGGAGGTGGATTTGTCGGCCATCTGGCCGAACCAGTCCCGGTCGACAACGTGTACCCCGCCCGGGTAGGTCGTGATGGCAGGCGCGCCGCCGTCGAAGCCCGGCAGCCTCTCCGGGTGCCAGTTCGCGGTGCCGTTCAGCGCCCAGTAAAACATCGTTGCGACGATATTCTCATCGACCGCGGCCACGTTGACGCTGCCGTTATTCACGGTGATGGCGGGGGCATCGGTGGTGCTCCCGGCGCCCGCCACGAGCTCCCGGGTCCACGTGGAGCTGCCGTTGGCTGCCCAGTAGAACTCCAGGGCGCTGGCAGGCCCCTCGGCGACGATGTTCACGCTGCTGCCGTTCACCGCCTGCGACGGCTTGGAGAAGGTCGTCCCCGGCCCTGCGACCGTCTCGGGGTGCCAGGCCGTGGTGCCGTTGGCCGCCCAGTAGAAGTCCAGGCTGTTACTGGCTCCCTCGGCGGCGATGATCACGGACTTGCCGTCCTGCACGACCGACGGCGCGGAGTAGGTCGTCCCCTTCCCCGCCACGGTCTCCATGGTCCAGCCGCTCCCGCCGTTCGGCTGCCAGTAGAAGTCCAGGCTGTTGCCGGCGCCCTCCGCGGCGATGACGACGGAGTCGCCGTCCTGCACCATGGACGGCGCGGAGAAGGTCGTGCCGTTCGCCGCGACCTGCTCGCCGTGCCAGGTTCTGGTGCCGAACTCGTTCCAGTAGAACCGCAGCCCGTTGCCGGAGGTCTGCACGGCGATCACGGAGTTGCCGTCGGCGACCGTGATCGCCGGCGTGGCGAACGACGCGGCGGCCTGCGCGGCGGGCCCGCCCGGCGCGACCGCGGACACGGCGGTGATGGCCAGGGCGGCGGCGCCCGCGACGGCGAGCATCCTGACCCTGGGCCTGACGGCGATCACCCGCCGGCCCGGCCCTGCGGCCTTCACTGCTCCCGCCGCTCCTGGTCCTGGCGGCACCGCCGCGATGACGAGACGGCGGGCGATCACGCGCAGACCCGGGCCGCGAAGCTTCATGGTCTCCCCCAGCAGATTAGAAATGACCCCGACCAGTCCGGCCAGCATGACACGCGCGCTGAAACGCCGCTATAACGGCTGCTGTATCCGGGGCAGGCCATCTCAGGCCGGCCAGGAACGCCGCGAACTGAGGAGATCTCAACCCGCTGGCGCAAGCTCATCGCCCAAGCCGACGAAGAGCGTCCTGACGATGCCGGGTAAGCAGCAACGAGCGCGCACCTCGGCATCCAGCGATCCTAATGGTCGCTAGCTTCTGGACGTTTGTGTCAAGTTTTCACGCGGGGCCCGTGGATCTAAAGGTGTTTCCGGCCCGATCACGCGGGTGCGTGTCCTTTACGGTTCCGGTAAGTCAGGTGACCGGCGCGGCCCGTTCTCGACATATGTAGCCTACACATGTAGGCTCTGGCGCGTGAAGCTAACCGGGCCGCTGGAGCGCGTGCTGAGGGTACTGCTGGCTGACCCCTCTGCTTCGCACTACGGCTATGACCTCATGAAGGCCGCGAAGCTGCCCAGCGGCACCTTGTACCCGATGCTTGCCCGCCTGCAGCAGGAGGGTCTGGTGGACTCCGAGTGGGAGCCCCAGCGGCAGGACGCGGCCGGCCGGCCGCCACGCAAGTATTACCGGCTGACCGCCGAAGGCGCCCGCGTCGCCCGCGTCGAGCTTGCCCAGGCCCCGGTTCCCGCGCGGCGCGCACGGCAAGGCACGGCACAGCCAGCGCCGGGAGGCACGCAGTGAGCCCGGCGCCGCGCGTCCAGCGGATCTGTGAGCGGCTTATCCGTGCTGCCTGCCGCCGGCTCCCTGAGGACATCCGTGCTGAGCGCTGCCGGGAATGGGCAGCTGAGCTGCCAGCCATCCTGGACGATCAGAGCATCCGCCCAGGGCTCCGGCGCGCCGTGCGGGCACTGACCTACTCGGCCGGCATCGCCTGGAGCACCCGGCAGCTGAGCCGGGCTGGCGGGGGCGCCCGGCCCGTGCGGACCTCGCAATGGCGGAACGGCGCCATCCGGGTCCGGCCTTCCGATGTGGCAGTACGCGCGACCGTCGGCGTTGCTATCTGGCTCCTGCTGATCTTCCTCCTGATCTCGCTAGGGAGCGCGTTTCCCCACCTGCCTGGCTGGCTGCTCATGCTGGGCCTGGGCCTGGCTGCTGGCTTCGATGCTCTCTGCCTCGCCGACATCGCACGTGCCGGCCAGGTGCGCTACCTGCCCAAGTGGGCGTGGGCACTCATCTGCCTCGCCCAGACACCTCTCGGCGGCATCATCTACCTGAGTATCGGCCGGGTCGGCCGGGCACGGCCAGTCCCGTCCGGATCAGGTCCGCCCGGATCGGCGCAGCGACCCTGACATGGAGGGACTCATGAGGCAGGCAGCCTTCCACGCCATTCTCGGCGGCGCGCAGTCATGATCGAGCTGAACCGGCTTACTAAACGGTTCGGGCCGGGTACCGCGGTGGACGACCTGAGCGGTCACGGTCAGCCCCGGGCGAGTGACCGGTTTCCTCGGCCCGAACGGTGCCGGCAAGACCACCACGATGCGGATCATCTTGGGGCTCGACGCCCCGACCTCGGGCACCGCCCTCGTTGGCGGGCGCCGCTATCAGCAGATCATCCGCCCGCTGCGCCAGGTCGGCTCGCTGCTGGACGCGACTGCCGTGCACCGGGGGGCGAACCGCCTGCGACCACCTGCTGTCGGTCGCGCTCAGCAACTAACTTAGCTGCGCTCACGGCCTGTATCTCATGGACGTGTACCCGGGCCGCTGCCGCCTGCGGGGCTCGATTACTCGATACGCCTGGCCGGCCTTGCGGGCTGAGATCATCGCTGAGTGATCAGCTCGCTGGGCCACCTGCTCGCGCGCCGCCTGCTCGGCTGCCTGATGGTGCTGGCCCGGCGTGAGGTGTATGCATATCATGGTACCGGCTGCTGAGAGTTAGCCAGTGAATGCCCTGCACCAGACCATAGAGGCAAATGGTCCGTGCCAGAAGAGTAAATCGTCAGGTACCGTCACGTTCGCTCTGTCACCCCGGCGCTTGACGCTCCGCGAGCGAAGAGAGCGGCGGTGGGAACAATCGCGACCAGCGTGAGTCCGAAGACGAGGAGCGGGGCGGTACTGATCGCCGCGTAACCATTATTGCGCTCATAGATCAGGAAGGGGACGTAGTACACGAGGAACGCCACGTCGGCAGCGAGCCACCCGCCGAGCAGGGCAACGGCGAACAGTCTCGGCTTCACCGCCGTCGCATACACGGGCACGACGAGAGCCGTAACTGCCGTCCAGATAGCTGTCGTCATGTGGTCGTACTTGGCGGCGGCGGAGAGATTGTGGGCGTGGAAGGCCAGCGCCACCGCGGCCGCAACACCGATGAGGACGATGATCCAGGTAAGCCCGGGCCGTCCTGGCCAGCGCGCCAAGCGAATCTCATCCGTCCGCGCCACGGCGATCCCCACCAGGCAGGCTGCGGCTACTTCGGCCAGGCTGGCAGCGAACTCAAGCCAGAATCCGCTGCCGTAACCGCTATAGGCCAGCACGGAGAAAATCAGAAAGGCCAGCCCTCCCGCCGAAACAGCGACATTGCCCAGCAGAATCCCCGGACCGATAAACCGTTTGGTGCGAGGGATGACCAAGCAAGCGCCCGCGACCAGGTCCACGACGGCGCTCAGGATCGCATACCACTTATCCCAGGAGTAATCCAGTAGGCGAAAGCTGCTGGTGCCCTCGCTGACCGTTTGGTAGATGGCCAACAGGCCCGCAAGGGCCAGGACCGCGGCGGTGATCGCAAGCACACCGGCAGCGAGGCGTGCGACGTCGGCAGGCGCGGCCGGCGCCCGAGGACGGCCGCCTGCTGAGACCAGGTCGGCTGTGCGCAGCGTCTCGCCCCCCCTTCCGGCCGCTGCGGCCCGCGCTGGTGCCTCGCTCTCCGTATCGCGCGAAACCGCCCCCGCGGCCGGCAAAGAGACCTCGGCCTCTACACCGGCCAGAACCGATTCTTCAGCCAGCCCAGGTGCCTCGGTCTCCATATCGGCCGGGCTCGCCTCGGCAGGCGGTGTGGCTGCTGGCACCTCGGTAGCCGCGGCCGTGCTGGGGACCTCGGCCAGGACGTCCTTAGGTGGCGCCGCGACTATCTCATCGGCCGGGTCCGGGGCGGCGGCCAGATCGTCAGGCAGTGCGGTCACAGCAGACAGTGATGGCGTCTGGCTGCCGAGCGCGGCCATGGCCGCGGCGGCAACGGTCCGGCTGTCGTCGTTGGCGAGACGCTCCAGGGCTAGCCGGGCGCCCAGGGCCATCCCGGCGTGCCTGCCCGTGAGCACCCGGGTCAGTTCCTGCACGGCCGCCGCGCGGACCATGGCCAGCGGGCTGCCTATCGCCTCCTGCAGTTCCCGTGGCAGCTCCGCAGGCGTGGTGACCGGGCGGCTGCGACGGGCGATAACCATCTCGCCCTGCACGCCGAACATCCACTTGCCGGGCGTCTGATGCGGCGTGGTCGCCCGCACCGCGTCGTAGATGTAGTCGTAAAGCTCGTCCAGGGCGACCAGGCCATCCTGGTCGCGGTCGGCCTCTCCAGTCTCAAGGCCCTTCACCAGAGCGCTGGTAAAGACCGACGGCTGCGGGTCGCCGACATCGGCCAGTTCCTCGCCCTCGAAGGCATACTCCATCGCGCTTGAGGCGGTGATCACCGCCCGGCCGCGACCGCCGAACTGCGCCTCGATCCCCACCTCCGTGCCTGCCCGCGCGGTCATCCCCCGCTCGAACGCGCCCGCGTAGCAGCAGTCCAGCAGGAGCACGATCCGCCGGGACCGGCTACGGCTAATGCACCGGTTGACGAAGTCGGCCCCGACTGCTGTTGCGCCCAGCCGCCGCAGCATCGTGTTGCTCGTGGCGAAGTACAGGTCGCCGTCCTCGTCCTTGACACCGTGACAGGAGAAGTGCACCAGCAGCAGATCGTCGGGCCGACGGTCAGCGAAGAACTCTTCCACGGCCAGGTTGACCTCGTGAGCCGGCGCGTTGAGCAGCGTGCGGACATCGAAACCTCCGATGCCGGGATCCTGCAGCACCGCCTCGAGGGCACGGGCATCGCTCGCGGGCGCGTGCAACTGCCGCAGACCTGGATCGGTGTAGTGGTAGCTCGCGACGATCAGGGCGTTGCGGGTGGCTGCCATGGTGGCATCACCCGCTTCCGTGCCGGCGCAGCCACTCGTCGGCCAGCATCCGCTGCTGGTCCGAGGCCAAGCCAGTCAGCTCCAGCACGTCACCGTCCAGCTCCAGCCGGATGCTCCGCTGCTGTGAGTGGCCCAGCCACGCCCGGGCCACGCCCACGACAGCGGCGAGGAACTGCGGGCCAGCGGTGACAAGCAACGAGCCGAGAGCGGCCACATCGACCGCCCGTGAGCCCGCTGGAGGCTCGCCCACCCGGGGCGCCTCGACCGCCTCGACGTCAAGGTCCAGGAGTTCGCGGCGAAGCTGCGAGGCGGACTCGGCGATCTCCTCAGCGTCGGCGTCCGGCCCGCAGGCGAGTTGAATGCCTAATGTCGATGATCGCTCTGCCACATCAACACCCGTCCCCCCAGCGCCCGAGCCAGTCCGAGCGCCCCGCGCGCGATCGTAGAGCGCTGATTCTAGTTAATGGATAGGCAACAGGCCAGCATGCGACGGCTACCGGGCGCCCCCGATCATCGATGACGAGACCTTCTCAGCGTGCCCTCGGCCAAGGCGGGTTCGTAACACGTCAGCGGGCCACCCGCTCAGGTCTGCGCCACCGGAACTGGCGGTTAGCGGCGGCTGACCCGGTTCTAACGTTGCCCGGGCGGCGGGCTCGTACCGGACCCGGCCGGCGGTCCGGCGCAGCACCGCGTTCTCATGCCGGAGCACCAGCAACTCGGCGTCCTTCGCCTGGTCCCCGCGGAACACCAGCGCAACCAGGCCAAACGGCCAGCGCATCAGCAGGTAAGCGATCTTCAGAGGCACCCGATCAGCCAACCATCACAGCATCAGGCCCACAGCCGAAACAGCAGCTCAAGCCCCACGATCGAATATTCGGGCGGCACAGGACCACCGGCTGTGGATCGCCGCCGGGAATGAGGCCTGGCCTATACCCAGGCGACCGGCCAGCCGGTCCGCGCTGACAGGACATGGGCCAATTGAAGTTGTCAACCGCGTTGACAACCGTCGAGCAGAGGTATTCGGTGGAATCGGCGTCATGTCACAGCATCAACACAATTGACATGAAGTGGTGGCGTTCGTCTTGATCCTTCGGGTGTCGGTGTTACCACGGAGCGCTCGGGCACGCGCGAAACGTTGAGCTGGGAGCACGACGATGAGCTTCTTTCGATGCGGACGTAGGCGACACCAACGACCACTACAGGTCGTGGTCGTCCTGACCTCGTTGACCGTGACCGCAGCTGTCCTCGCGGCGTCCGCCGCGTCCGCGCAGACATCGGGTCCCGTCTGCGGGACGTCCACTACTACCGAGTACGCCCAGGGCACGACGGCGGCCGCGATCGGATGGGCCGGGAACGACGAGGCTGTCGTCGCGTGCCTGAGCGGCAGCTTCGTCGTCAAGAACACGGGCCAGCTTTACGGCTACGGCATCTACACCGGCGGTGCGACCGCGTGGGTCAACGCCGACGGATACCTGCCCGCGCTGACCACCAGCTTCCACAGTGGCACCGCTGCGGTCAGCGTCACCAACTTCGGTGACAAGGTCACCATCGGCGGCAATCCCTTTGTCGTGATCTACAGCCGGGTGACGGTGACCAACCCGACCAGCAGGCCCATCAGGGCCGACCCGAAACCGACGTCGAACCTGATACCGCTTGGCGCCGCGCCTGACATTGTCCCCCCACGCTCGACGGTGAACCACGACTACGCGGTGTTCTCTGACAAGTTTGCCGGCAGCTATCCCTATCCCACCAAGGGCCAGCTGACCGCGGCGGGCAGTTACGCCCAGCACTTCGCACACATGAGCGCGTACTGGAATGGGCAACTCGGCCAGCTCGCCCAGATTCGTCAGCTACCTGATCGCCAGCTCATCAATGCGTACAAGGCCGGGTTTATCTACACGCAGATCACCCGCGCCGGCACGCATCTCAAGACCGGCGTCAACGGTTACGACAAGGAGTACAGCCACGACGTCATCGGCATCCTGGCCAACATGCTTACCCAGGGCTTCTCGACCGACGGCACGGTCACCGCGGTCGACCTGTTGCTGCGCCTGCGTGACGTGGTCGGAACCCAGGCCCAGTACGACGACGGCATCTGGAAGTACTCCTGGCCGTGGGCCATCTACCTGCAGAAGACCGGTGACATCGCAACGGTCCGGGCCAACTTCTCCACCCCCGGTCCGCTGGGTGACGCCGCTGAGCCGAGCATCGAGGACAGTGCACACGCGATCGCCGCGGCACGCACCGGGCTGGGCGGCATCATCGAGGCGACGAACGACATCGACGCGAACGGCTACTGGACGATCGACGACTACTCGGCCCTGATGGGGCTCGCGTCGTACCGATGGTTGGCGCAACGGCTCGGTGACACCGCGGAGTACAACTGGGCCACCGACGAGTACAGCAGCCTTCTCCACGCGGTCAATCAGACCCTGGCCAACACGATCTTGACGTACGGCCTTGACTACCTGCCCTGCTCGATGGTCGAGCCCAACGACAACAACCGCTGCTCGAACCCGAAAGACGCCAACTGGGCGGCGCCGTTCCTGTTCGGCCGCTGGGCCTGGGACGGCTACCTGTTCGACGCGCCTATCAGCGGGCCTGGCCATGACCTCATCGACGCGACGTACAACTACGGCTTCGGACGGCTGCAGGGCATCCTGCCAGCCAACACCTACGGCGGGTATGGCACTACCGACTACAGCACCGGATACAACGCCGGTTACGGCGAATGGGGCCTGGCCAGCAACCAGCACCGCGACCAGGGGATCCTCGGCTACCAGTTCATGATCGCAAACACGCAGAGCGGTCCGTACAGCTGGTGGGAAAGCGTGCAGGCTCCGGATCCGACCTCACCCTGGATCGGCAGCCACCCCACCGCAGGCGCTGGCGCCTCACCACACGGCTGGGGTGCGGCCGACGCGAACCTGGTACTGCTCGACTCGCTCATCGCCGAGCGCGGCGACGGCACGCTCATCATCGGGCGCGGAGTGCCGAATCCGTGGATCAGCGACGGCAACCCCATCGCCCTGGCAAACGTGCCGATCACCGGCGGACACCGCATGGGCCTGAACATCACGACGAGCGGCGCACGGGTAACCCTGACCCTGTCGGGAAACAGCCCAGCGGGCCCGGTCCTGTTCCAGCTGCCGGCGTTCGTGAACAACATCGCGTCCTCCAGCACCGGCGCTATCGACGAGGCCACCGGAACCGTCACGTTGCCCGCCACAGCGCGCAGGGTGACCGTGACGATGACTCACCCGGCCACCTGAGCGGGCCTGCCCTGTCCCCGCTCAGAACTCATGCAGGCCTTGTGACCTCAGGTTGGCCGGATGGGCAGGTTGGGGCAGGATCGCGGTTCATTTCTCTTCGCCTGCCCTATCTGATCGATCCAGGTCCTTGGCTGGCCACTACTGCTGGGCCGCAGCCAGGCGTCCAAGGATGCGGAGATCCTGGTGCATGGCCGTGACATGGCATTGTTTTGGCCGGACGCTATGGATGAGCCTTCTCGGTGTGATCAGTCAAGGCAGAATCTCGACGTACCCGTCGGTTCCGTGCACGCGGATCCGCTGCCCATCGGGGATCAGCCGGGTGGCATCTACTACACCGACGACGGCCGGCAAGCCGTACTCCCGTGCGATCACTGCGCCATGGGTCATCAGGCCTCCCACCTCCGTGACCAGACCCGTGATCGCCACGAACAGCGGCGTCCAGCTGGGGTCCGTGTAGGCCGTGACCAGGATGTCGCCCGCTTCGAGATCGGCCTGCGCCATATCCAGGATGACGCGGGCCCGCCCTTCGATGACCCCGGCGGAGACCGGTAGGCCGACCAGGGCACCGGTCGGCACGTCGTCGCGTCGGTACGCCCCGGTGATGACCTCGCCGTCCGATGTGAGCACCCGGGGCGGCGTGAGCGCTTGATACGACCTGAACGCGTCCTTGCGCCGGCCGATGAGCTGGTCATCCAGGTGGTTCGTGCGCGCGACGTCGTGGAGCTCTGGGAACCTCAGGTAGAAGATGTCTTCCTTCTCACGAAGCACGTGGGCCTGCACGAGGCGCTCGGCCTCTTTCAGCAGGGCCTGCTTGTACACGAAGTAGCGGCTGACCATGCCGTACTTCGGGTACTCCCGGTACCCGATGAAGG
>CAYPQM010000198.1:0-10494 GCA_964412845.1 uncultured Streptosporangiaceae bacterium | reverse complement strand
TTGGCACGCCGGCCCGGATCTACTACAAGTACGAGGGTGGCAGCCCCGCGGGCTCGCACAAGCCCAACACCGCCGTGCCGCAGGCCTACTACAACGCCGCTGAGGGCGTCACCCGGCTGACCACCGAGACGGGGGCCGGCCAGTGGGGCACCGCCCTGGCGTTCGCGAGCTCGGTCTTCGGCCTGCAGTGCGAGGTGTGGCAGGTCCGCGCGTCCTACGACCAGAAGCCCTACCGCAAGCTGCTGATGGAGGCGTACGGGGCCACGGTCCACCCGAGCCCGTCCGACCTGACCTCCTCGGGCCGTGCGGTGCTCGCCGCCGACCCGGACTCCCCCGGCAGCCTGGGCATCGCCATCAGTGAGGCGGTCGAGGTCGCCGGCGGCGACCCGGCCTCCCGGTACGCGCTCGGCAGCGTGCTCAACCACGTGCTGCTGCACCAGACGGTGATCGGCGAGGAGGCGCTCAAGCAGCTCGCCGAGGCCGGCGACACACCTGACCTGATCATCGGCTGCACCGGCGGCGGGTCCAACTTCTCCGGGCTGGTCTTCCCGTTCCTGCGGGAGAAGCTGGCCGGCCGGATGAACCCGGTGCTCCGCGCGGTCGAGCCGGCCGCCTGCCCCTCGTTCACCCGCGGCGTGTACGCCTACGACTTCGGCGACACGGCCGGGTTCACCCCACTGCTCAAGATGCACACCCTCGGCCACGAGTTCATCCCGGACCCGATCCACGCGGGCGGGCTGCGGTACCACGGCATGTCGCCGCTGCTCTCGCACATGTATGAACTGGGCCTGTTCGAGGCTGTGGCCAAGCCACAGTCGGAGTGCTTCGCGGCGGGCCTCCGTTTTGCCAGAACCGAAGGGATCTTGCCGGCACCCGAGCCGACGCATGCCCTGGCCGCGTGCATCGAGGAAGCACTGCGGTGCAAGGAGACCGGCGAGGAGAAGGTCATCCTGACCGCGCTGTGCGGCCACGGCCTGCTCGACCTGCCCGCCTACGCCAGCTATCAGGCCGGGGAGGTCACCGACCTTGATCTCGCTGACCAGGCGATCGAGAACGCGCTGGCCGGGCTGCCCGCTGGCGTCTGACCGCCGCCCTTGTCATAACGCCGCGCGATAAGCGCACCGAGGGCTGCGGCCCTTCCGGGCAGGCCGGCGTGGTGGGCCAGGGACACCAGCACGAGCGGCGGCAGTTCGCCCTCGGCTAGAGCCCGGCCGGCAGTCCGGGGCCGGGACGGAAGTCCACGTCCTCGCGGGCCAGCGGTGCCGAGCAGGCCGAGCAGACGACCGTCGCGACGGTGTCGTGGCCACAGGTGCGGTGCGAGAACAGGATCGGCGGCCCATCCGGGGCGGTCCAGCGGTCTCCCCAGGCGACCAGTGCCATCAGGGCCGGCACGAAGTCGATGGCTTTGCCGGTGGGCAGGTACTCGTACCGGTCCGGATGCTGCTGATAGCGGCGGCGCTCGACCATGCCCTGGTCAAGCAGGGTGTCCAGGCGCGCCTTGAGGATGTTCCGGGCGATGCCGAGGTGGTCGTGGATCTCATCGAAGCGGTTCCAGCCGAAGCAGACATCCCGGAGCACGAGCAGCGTCCACCACTCGCCGACGATCTCCAGCGTCCGGGCCAGTGAGCACGGCAGCGCGGCCAGGTTCGTTCTCTGCATTGCATCATGCTACTTACTGCTGCTACGGTCATCAGTAGCAAAATGCTACTTACTGGGCGGGTGGGCTGGCTGTGACTGAGAAGCGAGTGGCTGTGGTGACGGGCAGTTCGTCGGGAATCGGCGACGCGGTCGCGCGCCGGCTCGCCGTGGCTGGTTACCGCGTGTTCGGCGCATGCCGCAGGGCACCGGCCGATCCCGTCCCCGGGATCGAGCACGTCGCTGTCGATGTCAACGACGATTCGTCCGTCCACGGCGCCATGACGGCCGTGCTGCGCGACGCGGGACGGATCGACCTGCTGGTGAACAACGCGGGTTACCTGTGCGCGGGCGCGGTCGAGGAGATCTCGATCGCCGACGCGAAGGCGCAGTTCGAGACGAACTACTTCGGCGTCGTCCGGATGAGTTCCGCCGTGCTGCCGGGGATGCGTGCGCGCCGCCGGGGGCACATCATCACCGTGAGCTCACTGGCGGGCCTGGTGCCGGTGCCCTACTGGGGGCACTACAACGCGAGCAAGTTCGCCGTCGAAGGCCTGATGGAGACCCTGCGGCACGAGGTGCGGCCGTTCGGGATCCAGGTCGCCATGGTCGAGCCGGGGAACATCAAGACGCCGTTCTACGCGCGGCCGCAGGCGACCGGGATGGACGCCTACGCCGGGCCGCGCGGGCGGGCGTTCGCCGCCATGGCCGTCTTCGAGCGCAACGCGCCCGGGCCTGAGGTCGTGGCCAGCAAGGTCGCGGCGATCGCGCGGAGCGCTCATCCCGCGCTCCGTAACAAGGTCACCAAAGAGGCGGCCCAGTTCACCCTCCTGCGGCGGGTGCTCCCGCCCGGTGCGTTCGAGAGCGGCGTCCGGCGCGCGTTCAAGCTCGAAGCCAAAGGTGAGGCACAACCCCAGGGGAGTATCGCGTGATCAGCAGCGTGGTTGTCAGCTACCAGGTACGGCCCGAAGCCGTCGCCGAGCACGTGCGCCTGATCGAGGCGGTGTTCGAGCAACTGCGCGCCGAGCAGCCCGGCAACATCGAGTACAAGGTGGTGCGCCTCGACGACGGGGTCTCGTTCGTGCACGTTTCGTCGGCCGACACGCCGGACGGGTCGAACCCGCTGCCTGGGCTGTCGGCGTTCAAGGAGTTCGGCCGGGACTCAGCCGCCCGGGTCGCCACGCCCCCGGTCCCGACGGCCGCTGACATCATCGGCTCGTACTACCCGGCGGTCCCGGTGACGGATGCGGCCCCGCCGAATCGCTCCTGATCGCTGGAGTGATCGATATAGCTGGGGTGCCTAAATAGCTGGCGTGGCCTATCCGCGGAAGTCGCCACGCTGGCGGAGGACCCGGATGTCTTCGGCGATCCGGAAGAAAACGATGAAGAATTCCAGGGTTATGCGGTAGATCGCCATGACGATCAGGAAGAACAGCGGGGCCCCGATGAACAGCGTCAGGATGCCGAGCCCGACGTTCGCCTTGAGCATGACGATCGTAAACAGGAGTGCGCTGAGTGCCGTCATGATCATGACCAGCGCGTACAGGACCTTGACGACCTTGGGCGCGACAAACGACGTGAACCCGAAGTCGAACAGCGCGGCGAGGAACCCCTTCGATTCCGGGCTCTGCTCCTGATGCCGCTGCTGCCGCTGCTGCTGCGGCACGGAGTAGCCGACCCCGCCCGGCGCCGGATTGGCGGCATAGGTGGGCTGATCATCACCGTAAGCCGGCTGGCCGAACTGCCCGTGCGCGCCGGGCCGCGATTCGTCCGGCTGGTCACGGCCGGATACTTGCTCGGTCAAGGCATCCTCCCCTGGGAAAAACCTGCTGAATGGTTGCATCCTTCTTTTGCCACGAGCTTGCCAAGATAAGACGCTTCCGATCAAGGCAGAGGTTACCAGCCACCGAGTTGCAAAATGATAACAGGACGCATGATATGCGAACCTTGTGGCGTTATATGGGACAGTTTCCAGTCCTATTACTAGCTTGCTTCGGAGCTATTTGGCGCACATGGTGGACGCGACGGGCCCAGTCCCCCCCGGGGTCCGGACATAGGCGGACACCCGCACGCACCCCGGTACGGTCGACAGCATGTTCCCGTAACTGCCCGGCGGCGTGTTCCCCGCCCAGCTCGATGGCGCGGTCGCGTGGTCCCTGGGCCGGCTCGCGATGATATAGACGCGGTACAGGTGCGGGTTTGGCCCCCAGACCGCGCCCCAGCTCATCTCGCAGTTCCGGGAATGGCGGAGCAGGAGGCGGCCGAATACCGCTCCTCCGGGGAGGCGGACCGGCGCCTCCGCCAGCGTCACCACGTCCTGGCTGCACCCGGTGATGGCCGGATCATCACCGTCGTGGTGAGTGAGGTCATGGAGCGTCCCCTGCGCCGGCTGGGGCGTCGGGGTGGCCGGGTGCCTGCCCCCCGCGGACGGGTGACCAGCAAAGGCCGTCATGACCGAGGCCGCCGTGACCAGCGCGGCCAGCACCGCAGTGACCAGCGCGGCGACCACGCCGCGCCGGAGCCGCCGTCCACCGCCGGGGGATGGCTGCGGCGGCCCTGAGCCGCCATCAGCTTCGGGTGACGCTGGCGAAGCACCGCGGGCCGGCTCCGGGCCGGGAGTCTGCCCGGTGCCGTCCTCGAGTACCGCGCCGCCGCCGGCCGGTGCGGAGCCGCGTGCTGACTCCCTGGCCCGGTCGCCAAGTGTCCGGCTGCGCAGGCGCTGAAGCTCGCCCTCGCGCAGTCCGAAGATCTCCTCACAGGCGAGAATGATGTCTGGCGGTGGCACGCGCCGCCCGCGCTCATAGTCCGACAGATTGCTGCGCGCGCTGAGCCCGAGCCTGCGGGTGAGTTCGTGCTGGGCCATCCCGGCCCGGCGGCGCAGGAACTTGATCGCGGCGCCGAGTGAGAGATCCGCTGGTAAACCCGGCACGTCGGCGCCCACAACCGCACCTTTCCCCACAGATCGCCCGAATGGCTGCGAAACGGTCTGACAGAACTATACGAGCGCCGCTGTTCGGGCCGTCGGTGTTCGGTCGGATTCTGGTCGGTGGCCCCGGTCCGGCGGCGCGCTCATGCATCAATTGAGCTGGCCCGCCGGACGGGCCCCTGATATACGGACCTGATCTCCCCTGGAGGCAGTGTGAGCGGTACCCGCCGGTGGCGGCCGATCCCCCCGACGGCTGTCGGCACCACGTCAGTGCTCATCTGGGCCCCTCTGTCGGCCGCCCTCGGCCAGCTCACCGGGCCGGTACCGGGCCGCCTGGAAGCGACAGCGGGAAGGCGATAGCCTCGTAACGGAGCCGATGCGGACGGGCTGCGGCGGACGGGCTGCGGAGGTAACCATCGCCACTGACCTGCAGTACAAGATGATCATGGCACTCAGCGCGGCTGACCTCGGCAGCCCGATCTGCGAGCAGGCCGCCGCCATCTGCGCCGAGATCGCCGACCAGCACTGCGCGGAACTGCATGTCACGGTGACCGCGCCGGTCATCACGGTGGGCCAGGCCGCGGCGAGCGATCCGGCCGGCCCGCCGGAGGTCCGCGCCGACAGCGCGGCGAGGTCATGATGACGCAGGCAACCGCGCCCATGCCGCCGACGGTGGACGTGCGCCGTCACGATGAGCGGTTCAAGACCAGGCTGGCCTGGCTGGACTCAAAGCACTCCTTCTCATTTTCCCGGCACTATGACCCCGGCAATACGCACCACGGCCTGCTGCTGGTCAACAACGATGACATCGTCCGGCCGGGCACCGGGTTCGAGACGCATCCGCATGAGGACATGGAGATCGTCACCTGGGTGCTGCAGGGCTCTCTCGTCCACCAGGATTCAACCGGCCATTCCGGGCTTATCTATCCAGGACTGGCGCAGCGGATGAGCGCCGGCACCGGGATCCTGCACTCGGAGAAGAACGACTCCTGGCGGCTGCAGGGCGGCACGAAGCACACCGAGCCGGTGCATTTCATCCAGATGTGGGTGGTGCCCGACGAGAACTCGATCACTCCTGGTTATGAGCAGCTGGAGATCGACGACGAATTGCTGCGTGGCGGGCTGGTACCGGTCGCGTCGGGCATGGCCAAGCACGACGGCGCCTCGGCCATCCGGATCAAGAACCAGTACGCGGCGCTGTATGCCGCCCGGCTGGCCGCGGGCGACGCCGTCGGGTTGCCGGAAGCGCCCTTTCTGCACCTGTTCATCGCCCGCGGCGCCGTCACGCTGGAGGGTGCGGGCGCGCTGGCCGAAGGGGACGCGGTGCGGTTCACCGCCACCGGCGGGCAGCGGCTGACGGCCGACGAGCCGGCCGAGGTCCTCGTCTGGGAGATGCACGCCACCGTCAGCGGCTGGTGAAGTGCAGCGCGGGCACCCGGGCCCAATCCAAACGACTCCAAAGCTCTTGCTGTCTCAGCTTTGCGGCCTCCGGGGCATCACGTGACCGGGATGATCTCGGCGCTGGACAGGCGGCCGCCGCTGATGTGCAGCAGGCCGATGGTTCCCCGTGGCTGGCGCCGGCGGTCGGTCGGCGAACCCGGGTTGAAGATCCGCAATCCGTTCTCGGAGTGATCGAGCGGGATGTGCGAGTGACCGAAGATCACCAGGTCCGCGCCGGGGAACCGGCGGCGTAGCCGGGCCGGCCGGCCGGCGGCCGGGCCCGCATCGTGCACCATCGCCAGGTGCAGGCCGCCGGCGTCCAGCTCCAGGGTCTCCGGCGCTCCCCAGGCGGCCACATCTGAGCCGTCGTTGTTGCCGAGGACGACCCGGACCGGCGCGTACTCGGCCAGCTCATCAAGGACGGCCGCGACGCACACATCACCCGCATGCAGGATCAGGTCCACGCCGCGCAACCGCTCGGCCACCGGCGCGGGGCACGACCGCCAGCGCCGGGGCGCGTGCGTGTCCGACAGCACCGCGATCCGCACGCCGACATCTTCCCAGGGATCACGCCCGGCGCGTCAGGCTTCCCTGATCGCGGTGGACCGGTGGTCGCCGGCCGCCAGTGACCCACCGCGATCATGAAGTTGAACGTGTTCAATATCACATGGACATACCTGGTGGTCACGACTAAACTTGAACATGTTCAAGAATCTCCAGGCAAGGGAGGCCCGCGATGGGTATCGTCGTTACCTACATCACGTACCTGGTCATCAGCGTCGCCCTCACCGTGTTCGTCGGCTCGGCCCTGTCGCGCAGCGGCCGGGCCTTCCTGCTGGATGCGTTCAGCGGCCGGGTAGCGCCCACCCAGGCGGTCACTCGCTTGCTCGTGGTCGGCTTCTACTTGCTCAGCCTGGGCTTCGTCACGCTCACCATGCGCACGACCGGTGAGATAGGCAGCGCCCGCGAGGCCTTCCAGGTGCTCTCCGTCAAGGTGGGCGAGGTGCTCTTGGTGCTGGGCGCCCTGTACCTGGTCAGCCTCGCTGTGCTCACCCGGCTCCGTCACCGCATCCAGGCGCAAGCGTTCCAGCGGGTCCCGCCCGCAGAGGATCAGCCGCTGCCCGAGCCTGACCTGCCCGAGCCTGACCTGCCGGAACTCAACCTGCCGCAACCGCGCCTGCCGGAGACGCCTGCGCCAGGGGCGACCCTGCACCAGGCGCCCACGCCTGGGCCCGGGACCGCGGATGCGCACGATGGCCAGGCCAGCCCAGCCAGCTCCCGGAACCAGGGGCTCTGGTCGCCGCGACCACGGCAGGTCATACATTGACCTGTGTGGCCGAGCCCGACCTCACTCCCCGCGCCGAGCAGACCAGGACCGCCATCACGGAGGCGGCCCTGCGGCTGTTCCGGGAGAATGGGTACGAGGCGACCACCATGCGGGCCATCGCCCAGGAGGCCGGCGTCTCGACTGGCAACGCCTACTACTACTTCGGCTCCAAGGAAGAACTCGTCCAGCAGTTCTACGCCCGCAATCAAGTCGAGCACCTCGCCGCCTGCCGCCGGGTGCTGGAGAGCGAGACCGAGTTCGCGGCGCGGCTCCGTGGCACCTTGCACGCACTGGTCGACGTGATGGAGCCTTACCACGCTTTCGCCGCCCGCTTCTTCAAGTACGCCGCCGAACCGAGCAGCCCGCTGAGCCCGTTCAGCAAGGAATCGAGCCCGGCTCGTGAGGCCGCGCTGGCTTTGTACCGCGAGGTGGTGGACGGCTCCACCGCCCGGATTGACCGCGAGCTACGCGCGCAGCTTCCCGAGCTGCTCTGGCTGTACTCGCTGGGCATCGTCTTGTTCTGGGTGCACGATACCTCGACGGGCTGCGCGAAGACCTATCAGCTCATCGATCGCACGGTGCCACTCGCCGACCGGCTGGTCGCCCTGTCCCGGGTGCGCATCCTGCGCTCGACCTTCCGCGAGATCATCACGATCATCGAGGACATCCGCCGCTGACCTGATCAGCGCCGCTGGGTCCAGGCCCGCCAGGCGTCCAGCCCGCCCGGGCCAGCCACGCCGGCTGCGGCCCAGCTATCGTGGCTGCATGCCGGATCGCAAGGAGATCCTGGAGGTCGCTGGCGTCGACGTCGCGGTCTCGAACCCGGACAAGGTCTTCTTCCCCCGTACCGGGCATACCAAGCTGGACCTCGTCCGGTACTACCTGAGCGTGGCTGACGGCGCCCTGCGCGGCGTCGCCGGCCGGCCGATGATCTTGAAGCGGTTCGTGCACGGCGCGGAGGGCGAGGCGTTCTTCCAGAAGCGGGCCCCTGAGCGGCGCCCGGACTGGATCGAGACCGTCGAACTCAGCTTCCCGTCCGGGCGCACCGCAGAGGAGGTCGTCGTCCGGGACGCGGCCCAGCTGACCTGGGTGGTGAACCTCGGCTGCGTCGACCTCAACCCGCATCCGGTGCGGGCCCCCGACGTCGATCACCCCGATGAGCTCCGGGTGGACCTCGACCCGGTTCCCGGCATCGGGTGGCCGCAGATCCTGCAGGTGGCCCTGGTGGCGAAGGAAGTCCTCAACGACTTCGGCCTGACCTCCTGGCCGAAGACGTCCGGCTCCCGCGGTTTTCACATCTATGCCCGGATCGAGCCGCGCTGGTCCTTCACCGAGGTTCGCCGCGCCGCGGTCGCGCTGGCCCGCGAGGTTGAGCGGCGCGCCCCGGAGGCGGCCACCGCCCGCTGGTGGAAGGAGGAACGCCACGGGGTCTTCGTCGATTACAACCAGAACGCCAAGGACCGCACGGTGGCCTCCGCCTACTCGATACGTCCGACCCCCGACGCCCGCGTCTCGACCCCGCTGACCTGGCCGGAAGTGCCGGAGTGCCGGCCGGAGGCGTTCACCATCGACACGGTCCCGGGGCGGTTCGCCGGCGTCGGCGATCCGTGGGAGGGGATCGATGAATCTGTCGGGTCGCTGGAGCCGCTGCTGGATCTGGCGGCGCAGCAGGAGGCGGCCGGGGAGCCCGACGCGCCGTGGCCGCCGCACTTCGAGAAGCAGGCCGGCGAGGCACCCCGGGTGCAGCCCTCGAAACGGCGGGCCGGCGCAGCGGTGCCGCCGCCCGCGCCGGGCAAATCCGCCGGGCCCACCGGGCGCCGCAAGAGCAGCATGCCGCTCATCGAGGTGGCCCGCGCGGCCGGCCAGGCCGAGGCCATGGCCGGGCTGGACCGGTGGAAGGAGCGGCACCCGCAGGTGTGGCCGCTGCTGGAACCGGCCGACGTGCTGGTGGACTCGATGCGCGGACGCAGTTCCACCTGGACCCGGATCAGGCTGAACCTGCGGAACGTGCCCGAGCCGCAGCGCCCGCCACAGGAGGCGCTGGAAGTCGACTACGATCCCTGGGCCGGGGGCGGCGGCCCGCCCCGCCCGCCCGGGCAGGGCTGAGCGCCCGGCCACCCGCCCGGGCGTGGCAGAGTGGACAGCAGGGTGGAATACCGGGAGCACAGCGACACGGCGGAGCGGGCTGAGACGTTCCTGCGGCTGATGGCTGAGGCCGGGTTGCGCCGCGCTCTGGGATACCCGGGGGCGGCGCGCCCGGCCGTGCCTGCCGCCTGGGCATCCCGGCCACCTGCGGACCAGGTCCTCGATCGTGTCCGGGCCGCCGCCGACGCGCTCGCCGTGACCGGGGCCCTTGACGACGCCACCGCGGTATCCGTGCTGTCCGGGCTGCACACGGCGCTGGCCGCGCGGTCAGAAATCCAGAACATCGGGCGGTACTGGGCGTCCCTGCGGCCGCCGGGCGGCCGGCCGCCGGAACCCCCGTTGCCGGTCGGGCCGGTGCGGGCGGTACCGGTGGCGAGATCGCTGCCGCTCGGCGCGGACGGGAAGGCCGAACTGTGCCTGCTCACGTTGGTCGTGGCCGCGGACCGGGCCATCCTCACCAGCGCCATCCGCGATCACGCGCCGGGTAACCGGCGTTCCCGGGATCACGTGCACCCGTCGGAGCGCTTCGGCTCGCTATGGCAGGTAAGGGTCATCGATGACCGCGGCGCGGCCTACCAGGCCCAGCACGACGCCGAAGGTGACGGCATGTGGTGGTCGGGCCGGCTCAGCCTCTTTCCCGTCCCGCCGGCCAGCCTCCGGTGGCTGGACATCACGGTGCTGCCCGGTAACGACCCGTGCCGGGTGGAAATCGGCGCCGAGCCGGAATCCGCCCCGGCCTGCCGGGTGAGCCCGGTCCGCCGGTCCAGGCCAGGCGAGCAACTGCTCGACCGGATGGCAGGCCTCATGCTGTGGCGCTGGCTCGTGACGAACACGACCGGCGATCACGTGCTCGCCACCCTCGCCGACGTGGTCGCCGCACTGGACGCGGCTGGCGGCCTGATGCCCGGCTCACCGGCGCTGGCCCGGCTCGTCGCGCTGGCGGCCCGGCTCGGTGGCACGCTCCCGGCTGCACTCCGGCCGGGCATCCGGCCCGCAGTCCTGCCCGAGGCGTGGCTGAGCG
>CAYPQM010000197.1:1924-10508 GCA_964412845.1 uncultured Streptosporangiaceae bacterium | reverse complement strand
TGGCCGCCCGTAATCGGCTGGCCGCCCGGGGCTGGCTGGCCCTTCGTGGGGCAGCCGGGCCCGCGGCCGAGGGCGGCCCTGGGCGAGGGTGGCGGCGGCCCGCTCCGCGCGGGGCACGTCCCGGGCTGCTCCGGCCAGCCGCCAGGTCACCGCACCGGCTACGGCGAGGGTGCAGCCGACGGCCAGCCACAGCAGCAGTCCCCGCTGCAGGTCGGTGCTGCTGCCGACGCCGTGCGCCAGGGCCACCGGCCATGCCGCGTAGGCGAGCCAGTGCACGCCGCGCCAGAGCTTGCGGCTGATGTGCGCCCGGGCCAGGCTGGTCACGATCAGCGCCGCGATCAGGTCGAGCGAGACGGCGCCCAGGCCGAGCCAGAACGGCTTGTACGCGGAGGTGAACGGGATGACCGCGGCGGTCAGCCGGATGCTCACATAGGGATCGGCGATCGCCGTTATGACATGCACGGCGATGAACGCGACCGACAGCAGCGAGATGCTGCGGTGCAACCCGGTCACCACGAACCTGGGCAGCCCCGGCAGCCGCCCTTGCCGGTTCACCAGCACGCCGAGCAGCACCACGGCGGTGAGCAGCAGCAGGCTCACCACCCCGGTGGCACGGCTGGCGTACCAGAGCGCGGTGCTCCCGGTGATCCCGTTCATGTCGCATCCCTCGCCTGGTGTCGGTGCTCTGGATTGAGCATGACCGGCCGGCTGCAGGGCTGTCTCTAACCTTCCTCTCAATTGCCTCTGAACGCTCTGGCCTGGCCAGATCCGCCCCCTGCCGGGGGCGCCCCGGGGTGCGTTCGGTATACATACGACTCAGCCCATCTCCGGGGAGGCCGCATGCCCGCGCAGCCGGCGACGCCTGCGCAGCCTGCGGGCCGGCGGCGCGGCGTGGGGGGCGCGTTCCTGGACGTGGGGCCGCTGCGCAGGCACCGGGATTTCCGGCGCTTGTGGGCCGGGCAGCTGGTGTCCCAGGCCGGCAGCCAGCTCACCATCGTCGCGGTCGCCTACCAGACCTACCGGCTGACCGGCTCCACCGCCATGGTGGGCCTGGTCAGCCTGGGGCAGCTGGTCCCGCTGCTGGCCGGGTCCCTGCTCGGCGGCCCGCTGGTCGATGCCTGGGACCGGCGCCGGGTCATGCTGTGCACCCAGGTCCTGCTTGCGGTCGGCTGCGCGGGCCTGGCGGTCAATGCCATGCTCGGCCGGCCGCTGCTGTGGCTCGTCTTTGCCTGCACCGCCGAGTCCGCGGCTTTCCAGGGACTCGACTGGTCGGCGCGGCGCGCCTCGCTGCGCCAGCTGGTGCCGCCCGCGGAACTGCCCGCCGCCTTGTCCTTGCAGTCGGCGGCCTTCCAGGTCACCTCGGTGGTGGGCCCGGCCGCCGCCGGGCTGCTGATTGCCCGGGCCGGCTTCGCCTTGGTCTACTGGCTGAACGTGGCCTCGTTCGGCGTGGCGTTCCTGACCGTCGCTGTCTTGCCCGCGCTGCGGCCCGTGGGCGGCGGCCAGCCGGCCGGGCTGGCCTCGCTGGCGGGCGGTGTCCGTTACCTGCGCAGCAGCCGCCCGCTGGCCGGGGTGTTCGTGATCGACCTGGGCGCCATGGTGTTCGGGCTGCCCCGTGCCTTGTTCCCGGCGCTGGCGGTCACCCTGTACGGGGGCGGCGCGGCCACCGTGGGCTACCTCAACGCCGCGCCCGGGGTTGGCGCCCTGGTCGGGTCCCTGCTGACCGGCCATGTGGGCCGGGTCCGGCGAGCCGGCGCCGCGGTGGTGATCTGCGTCGTGGCCTGGGGCGCCGCCATCACCGGATTCGGCCTGGTGCCGTGGCTGCCGGCCGCCCTGGCTCTGCTGGCCGTGGCCGGCGCCGCGGACGTGATCTCGGCGGTGTTCCGCATGGTCATCGTGCAGCAGGTCACCCCCGATGGCATGCAGGGCCGGGTGAACAGCCTGATCTTCGCGGGCATCCAGGGCGGCCCGCGGATCGGTGACGCGGAGGCCGGCGGGGTCGCGGCCCTGGCCGGCCCGCAGGTGGCCGCCTGGTCAGGTGGCCTGCTCAGCGCGGTGACCGCGGCGGTTACCTGCTGGGTGCTGCCGGAGATCTGGCGCTACGTGTCGAGCACCGTCGCCGCGAAACCGGATGAGGCCGGGCCTGGCGGTTAGGCCGTGGCTAGCTCGGATCCGCTGGCCAGCCGCCGAGCGTCCGCACGGTGCCGGCCTCGTCCACCAAGCGGGCCGGCAGGCCCAGGCCGGACAGCCAGCCCGGCGCGTCGCGGCCGCGGATGATCGCCGCCGTGCTGGCCGTGTTCGCATCGACGCAGCTCGCCGCGGCCACCGAGACGGTGCGCCAGCAGGCGGGCGCAGGCAGGCCGGTGCGCGGGTCGAGGATGTGGTGCAGCACGTCGCCGCCGCGCCGCCAGCGCCGTGCCGTGGTACTTGACGTGGCCAGCCCGCCGTCCTGGATTGCCACCACGGCGGACGGGCCGGCCGGCGGGTCTTCGGGCCGGCCGGTCACGTCCTGTACCCGGACCCGCCAGCCGCCCGGTGGGGCCTGGCCGGCGACCGCGATGTCGCCGCCCAGGCTCACCAGCACGCCACAGCCGAGCGCGTCGGCGAGCCGGGCCGCGGACCGGTCGGCGGCCCAGGCCTTGGCGGTCGCGCCCAGGTCCAGCCGCGCCCCCCGGGGCAGGGCGAGAATGCGTGACCCCTCGTCGAACTGCACCTGACGCCAGCCGGGCACGGACCTGACGGACAGGGTGAGCGGCGGCCCGTGCGCCGGCACCAGCGGGAAGTCGCGGTCGTAACCGATGGCGGCCATGGCTTCGCCAACGGTGGGGTCGACGTCCCCGTCGGTCAGCCGGGCGGCGCGCAGGGCAACCGCGAGGGCCTCCGCGAGCAGCGGGCTCACCTCGACGGGGCCCGGGGCCGAGTCAACCGCCACGAGCTCTGAATCTAGCCGGAACCGGCTGCACGCGGCGTCTACCGCGGCGAGATCCGCCTCAAGCAGGCGGCGGCCCTCCGCCAGCCGCCACGGGTCCGTGACGAGCAGCTGGACCATGGTGCCGAGGGCCGTCCAGTCGGCCGACGCCGGGGCCTCAGCGGTATCCCCGGGGCCGGCGGCGGGCATCAGGAGCCTCCCGAGGTGACCTGGGTTGAGCCTGAGCTGGCCGTCGGCGCGGATGACGACTGGGCACTGGCCGAGCTCGACGTGCTGCTCGACGACCCGGAATCATCGGATGACCCGGAATCGTCGGACGACCCCGTTGATGTCGACGTGCTGCCACCCGAGGTCGAGGCGCTGCTCCCGGTGGCGGTGCTGTTCGACGTGCTGTGCCCGCCGGGCAGGGTGAAGGCCACCACGCCTGCCGTGGCCAGCCCGGCGGCGCCGACCGTGACGGTGACCGCCCGGAGCCGGGCCAGGCCGCGCTGACGGGCAGCTACTGCCAGTTGCGTGTCGTCATTGCGGCTCTTCATGGTTCCTCCTGGTAGGTGTCCGACACGAAGAGTCTCGCCTGGTGGCTTGTGCCGGACCTACGCGCAACCTCTGTCCACCCTCTGAGTGTGCCCCGCGCCCCGGGCGGAGTGGTTGTCATGATCGCGGTGGATCGGTGGTCACCGGCAGCCAGTGATCCACCACGATCATGGAAACCTGCGGTCAGGCTAGCTGCTGAGGAGGCGGCTGAGCTTGGAGGCGGACGCCGATGGCCGGGCGCCGGCGGCGCGCAGCCGGGTGCCGGCCGCGCCGAGGATGTCCCGCCCGCCTGACACCAGCTCCACCTCAAGCTCCCGCCAGGCCGCAGCCTGCTGCCAGCCCTGCTGGCCCTGGCGGGCCGGCCGTGATCCCGTTACCTGGTCATCGGCTACCTCGGCGAGGACGCCGCCCGCCTCGTCGAGCAGCCGCCGCACCGTCCGGGTGGTCTCCAGCCGGGCTATCGGGCGCAGCGGCTCGTCTCCCGCCCACTCGGCCACCATTTCCGCGACACGCGGCGGTACCGTCCCGGTGTCCTGCCCCAGCGGGAAGTGCAGCTCCCGCCGGGTGTCCTTGCTCACCGGCAGCTTGACGTGCCAGCCGGCGTCGGATCCGCCGGTCCGTCGGCGCAGGGTGATATGCGCGCCAGCCAGGCGCAAGTCGCCGGTGTCGAAGTAGGTGGCCGCGAGTTGCTGCGTCTGCGGCTGCGCCGCGGTGACCCCCGGGCCGAGCCCGGTGAGGTCCGGGAAGGCGAAATCGGGGTCTACGTCGTATTTGTGCTCAGTCTCGATCAAGCTTGACTCGCCGCTGTCCATCCTCAGAGGCTACGAGGCATGGTGTGCTCGCCGGGCCAGCCAACCGGAATGGCCTGCGCTGGCGTGTTTCCGGCCTCGCGGGCCGGTAACGATGCCAGACTTGTTCATGACGCTCCGTGTCCGGGGCGGGGCGGCGCGGGGGCGGAGTCCAGAGCGCGGTGGACGGGGGAGTGCATGGGTCTCATGACGGACATGGCCGGTGCGGCCGAAGGCTATGAGATGGCCGGTGCGGCCGACGGCTATGAGGAGGTAGCGCTCCCGCCTTTCCCTGGCGAACCGCGCGGAACGCACGGCCTGAACGCAGCCCTGCTATGCCGCCGAAGCGGCCGCCCGACCAAGCGCGCGGTTCTCTACCTGCACTGCATGAGCGATGTCTTCGTGCCCGCTGACCTCGCCTCCTGGTACACCGACCGGGGCTTCCACTTCTATGCGGCGGACCTGCGGATGCTCGGGGCGCCAGGCCGGCCGGTCCCGGAGAGCCGCGCGGAGGCCCTGGCGGAGTACTTCGCCGGCCTCGACGCCGCGGCACGGCACGTGCGGGAGGCTGACGGAGTCGAGACCGTGGTGCTCTGCGCGCACGGGGCGGGCGCCCTGATCGCCGCTCTGTGGTGTCACGCCCGGCGGGGTCGGCTGCTCGCCGATGCCCTGGTCCTGACCAGTCCGGAATTCGGCGCCGCTGGCTCGTGGCTGGCCCGGGTAACGCCAGGCAGCGGGGCGCTCGGGCCCGCGCGCCGCCCGGTGCCGCTGCTGGCTGTCGCCCAGCGCCGGCTCCGGCGTGGCCTGGACATCGCCTGCCCGGTGCTGGTGATGTGCCCGTCGGCGGGCTGGGACGTCCCGGGCGGCTCGGGAGGGCTGCTCGTGCTGCGGGTACTCACCGGGGGCCGGGCGACCATGCGGCTCGGCCTGCACGTGACCTGGCTCAAGATGGAGGGCGGGCAGCCCGGCCAGGCACTGCCGGACGGCCCGGACCGTAAGCGCTTCTTCGACGAGCTAGGCCGCTGGCTCGGCGCGTACCTGTCCGGCCAGGTCCGCGACCAACTGCTCTGAACCGGCCGGTCATTTGACTGTCACCGACACGAGCGGGTACCCGGTGGCACCGTTCGGCTCGGGTGGCGCCTGGACGGCGGTCTGCGTGTACCCGGTCGCATCGGTGGCCCGCGCCTCGATGGTGTGCTGGCCGGGTGGGGCGTCCCACTCCCAGGCCCACTGCCGCCAGGTGTCGATGCCAGGCACCGACGCGAGCCTGGCCTGCTGCCAGGGACCGCGGTCCACCCGGACATGCACCGCGTCGATCCCCTTGTGCTGGGTCCACGCGACCCCGGCCACCTGCGTCCGGCCCGCCTTCAGGGTGCCGGACTCGCCCGGCACGTCGATCCGTGACTCGGTCTTGATGGGCGCCCGCTGCGACCAGCCGCGCTGGGCCCAGTACGCCGTCTCCGCGCCGAACGTGGTCACCTTGATGTCGGTCAGCCATTTGGTCGCCGAGACGTACCCGTACAGGCCAGGAGTCACCATCCGGACCGGGAACCCGTGCGCGAACGGGAGCGGGGCGCCGTTCATGGCGACCGCCAGCAGCGCGTCCCGCCCGTCCAGGATGACCTCGGTGGGCGTGCCCGAGGTGAAGCCGTCGGTGGAGGTGCACAGCAACTGGTCGGCCCCGGCCCGGATCCCGGCGCTGCGCAGCAGGCTGGCGAGGCTGGCGCCGAGCCAGCGGGCGTTTCCGATGTAGGGCCCGCCGACCGGATTGGACACGCAGGTGAGCGTGACATAGTCCTCGATCAGCGGGCGCCGGAGGAGTTCGGCGAAGCTGATGTTGATCTCCCGCTCGACCATCCCATGGATCCGCAGGTGCCAGTTCGCCGTCGAGACCTCGGGGATGATCAGCGCGGTGTCCACCCGGTAGAAGGCCCCGTTCGGCGTGATGAACGGGCTGAGGCCGCTGATGTCAAGGTCCGCGCTGGCCGGCAGCGGCGGCGCGGAATTGACGGCCGCGGGGAGGCGGACCGCCGACCTGTTGATCGTCGCGGTGGAGCGTTCGGTCAGGTAGCGCGCGGCGAGCAGGCTGACCCCGCCGGCGGCCACTGCCACCGAGTTGGTGACCAGGAAACTCCGCCGGGTGGGCTGCCCCCCAGTGGGCAGCACGCCAGGCCGGCGCCGTGGGCCGTAGGCCGTGTCCAGGCCCCACGGGCCCGCGGCGCCGCCGTCCGCCTGGTCTTCCGGGTGCTCCTGATCTGCGGCCCGATCTGCGGCCCGGCCCTGGTTTTCCGGGGTTTCCTGGTCTCCCGGGCGGCTGTGGCCGCCCAGGACGGCCACGCTCCGTGGTCCTGGTGCGACCGTTGTCGCCCGGACTATGCGCATCAGCGCGAACCCGCCCGCCGCCGCGCCGATCAGGGTGGGCAGCGCATCCACGACTTCGGCGTCGGGCCTGGTGAGCGCGGCGATCAGGCCGATCACCGCGAAGATGCCCAGCCCGGCGAAGCCATAGCTGAGCCGGCGCATGGCCAGCGCCCCGATCACGGCGGCGAACCCAGCCAGCACCACCAGGACCCCGCTGACCAGGACGAACTTGTCGTGCGACCCGAACGCCGAGATGGCGAAATTCTTCACGGGGGGCGGGGTAAAGTCGATCGCCATGCTGCCGACCGCCGCCACCGGCGATCCCTGCGGCCTGGCGATTCCGGCCACGAGCTGGCCTACGCCAACCGCGACGAAGCCGGTGATCAGACCAGCCAGCAAGCCGTGACCGGTGTGTCGGGTGTCAGGAGAGGCGCTCACAGGATCTATTCGTAGCCCATCGCCATCCGGATTGCCGGGTCAGCCGCCAAGCCGGTCAGGCTTCGGTAACGAATAGGGAGCGTGGGATTGAAGGACAGCGAGCCCTGGCCACCGCCAGATGACCGCGCCCAGGGACGGCCGGCGGCCGGTGCCGGGCAGCCAGGGCCCGGGGGCGGCCTCGGCCCGCTGCTGGCCCAGGTGGCCCGGGGCGATCATGCTGCCTTCGAGGCGGTCTATGACGGCGTGGCCGCCCAGGTGTTCGGCCTCGTCCGCAGCGTGCTGCGGGATCCGGCGCAGGCTGAGGAGGTCGCCCAGGAGGTCCTGCTGGAGGTCTGGCGGACCGCGTCCCGATTCGACGCCGACCGGGGGAGTGCCGCCGCGTGGGTGATGACCCTGGCGCACCGCCGCGCGGTCGACCGGGTCAGATCACGACAAGCCTCTACCGAACGGGAGCTGCGCGCTTTCTCCCCGGAGATCTCCTACGACGTCGTGACCGAGACGGCCGAGGCCCACCTGGACGCGGAGCGGGTGCGCAGGTGCCTGGGGGCCCTCACCGATCTCCAGCGGGAGTCGATCACCCTGGCCTACTACGGCGGCTATACCTACCGTGAGGTCGCCGGCCTGCTGGACGTGGCGCTGGGCACAGTCAAGACGCGGATGCGCGACGGGCTGATCCGGCTGCGCGACTGCCTGGGGGTGGACTGGTGAAGATCCGCCGGACCGATCCGCATACCCTGCTCGGCGCGTACGCACTCGACGCCCTGGCTGGGGCCGACCGGGCCCGGTTCGCCCGGCATCTCGGCGTGTGCGAATCCTGCCGCCATGAGGCCAGGGGCCTGCAAGAGGCCACGGCCCGGCTGGCGGCCGGGTCGGTTGCCCCGCCGCCGGACCAGATGCGGGAGCGGGTGCTCGCGGCGGCGGCGCGGACCCGGCAGCTATCCCCGCTGACCAGGGAAACGTCGGCATGGCCGGGCCGCCGCTGGGGCATGGCGGTGGCCTGTGGCTGTCTCGCTGTCGCGCTGGCGTTCGGCAGCCTCGCGGTTAGCATGCAGCACCGGCTCGGCCAGGATCAGTTGCACAGCCGGGCGATCGCCGCCGTGCTGAACGCGCCGGACGCGACCATGATGACCACTCGCGCGGCATACGGCGGCACGGCCACGGTGGTGATGTCCCACCGGGACCGCGCGCTCGTGTTCACCGCGGCGAGGCTTCCCGCGCTGCCCTCGTCGCGGCGCTACGAGCTATGGCTGATGGGGTCAGCCGGTGCGCGCCCGGCGGGCATGCTGCCGGCCGCGCACCAGGGGATGACCGCCCCGGTCGTCGTGCACGGCGTCGCCGCCGGGGACAAGGTCGGCCTGACCGTGGAATCGGCGGGCGGCGCCAAGCACCCGACGTCCCAGCCGGTCGTCCTGCTCGCCCTGCCCTCCTGAGCCAGCCCAGAGCCCGCCTGAACCCCGGCCGTCCTGAATTCCGCCCTGCGAAGCCCGCCCTGCGAAGCCCCGCCCTGCGGGGTCAGCCCTGCGGGGTCAGCCCTGCG
>CAYPQM010000197.1:0-1824 GCA_964412845.1 uncultured Streptosporangiaceae bacterium | reverse complement strand
GCCCTGCGAAGCCCCGCCCTCGGGGTCAGCCCGCGAACGTCCAGCGGGTGGGCGAACCGGTGAAGTCGCCGTGCACCATGCCGAACACCCGCTGCGGGCGGACCGAGAATGTGGCATTGACCCCGGGGTCCAGGAAGCTGAACTCGATGTCTGTCGAATATTTCTCATTCATCAGGTCGATGACCCGCCGCAGGCTGGCCGGGTCGGTGACGACCCGGGCGGTGCCTTCCATAATGACCGGGTTCACGGCGTCTTCGGTGGTGACCACGCAGCGCGGATCGGTCATCAGGTTCCGGGCCTTGCGTGACTGGACGCCGCTGGTGAACCAGAGTTCGCTGTCGTCCCACATGCCCCAGACCGGCATGGCGTGCGGGGCACCGTCCGGGCGGATGGTCGACACCCAGTAGTTCTGCGCGCTTGTCAGCCGTTGCGCGGCCCATGACCAGGGAAGCAGCCCGCTGCCTTCATCGGCCGCCGCGATGCCATAGCCGGGCATGAAGGGCCTGCTCACCCGAGGGAGCTCCATACCTCCCAGACATACCGTTAGCGGGTCCCGGCCGGATGGTGTTTTGGTGATCCCATGCCAGCCCATCCGGCCGTTTCCGGTTGCGGCGGCGGCAGGCTAACGTGGGGACCCGTGAAAGCATCTCCCGAGGCGCAGCTGCGGCTGCTTGAGCTGGCCGACTTGGACGCCGAACTCGGTCGGCTGGATCATCGTCGGCGGACCCTCCCGGAGAACGAGGAGGCCGACCGGCTTGCGGCGCGGGACGTGGCACTGCGCGACGAGGTCGCGTCCCTGGAGGCCCGCGAGCGGGACCTCGGACGGGAGCAGGTCAAGGCCGAGGGCGATGTCGAGCAGGTCCAGGCGCGGGTCCAGCGGGACCGGGCGCGGCTGGACGCCGGCCAGGTGTCCTCGCCCCGCGAACTGGAGAACCTGCAATCAGAAATCGCGTCGCTGGCCCGGCGCCAGTCCGATCTTGAGGAGATCGTGCTGGACGTGATGGAGCGCACCGAGGAGGCAACGAGCCGCCGGACCGCGCTGACCGCCGAGCGGGCCCAGATCGCGGGCGAACTCGCTGAGGTCGTGGCGCGCCGGGATGCCGCCCTCGGCGAGATCGCGGAGGAGGCAGGGAAAGCCCAGGACCGCAGGACGGGCGTCGCGGCCGGGGAACCAGCCGATCTCATGGCGCTGTATGAGAAGCTCCGCGCCCAGCATGGGGTGGGCGCGGCCGCCCTCCGCGGCGGGCGCTGCCAGGGCTGCCACCTCTCGCTCAACACGGTGGACCTGAACACCATCCGGGCGGCGGCACCCGATGAGGTGCTCCGCTGCGAGGAATGCCGCCGGATCCTGGTGCGGACCCCCGAGTCCGGCCTGTGACCCGCAAGCTCGTCGTCGAGGCCGACGGCGGCTCACGGGGCAACCCGGGGCCGGCCGGCTACGGCGCCCTGGTGCGCGACGCGCAGACCGGGGAACTGCTGACCGAGATAGCCGAGAGCGTAGGCCGGGCCACCAACAATGTGGCCGAGTACTCCGGCCTGGTCGCGGGCCTGCGGGCCGCCGCGGACCTGGCCCCGGGCGCCGATGTCGAAGTCCGGATGGACTCCAAGCTGGTGGTCGAGCAGATGTCCGGGCGCTGGCAGATCAAGCACCCCGATATGCGGCCGCTGGCTGCTGCCGCCCGGGACGCGGCCGGCAGGCTCGGCCGGGTCACCTACACCTGGGTGCCGCGGGCCCAGAACTCGCACGCGGACCGGCTGGCCAACGAGGCCATGGATGCCGCACAGCAGGATCGCGCGGGGGGTGGTGACCGGCGGGGGACGGGC
>CAYPQM010000196.1:0-10542 GCA_964412845.1 uncultured Streptosporangiaceae bacterium | reverse complement strand
CGGGCTATGTAGCGCTCCAGCAGGATCGCGGGGCTGCCGAAGAACCGCTCCGCCCGCGAGCGCGCGGTGTCGAACGCGGCCCGCAGTTCCGGTTCGCCCGCTGCCGCGCTCATCCCGATGCCGCCGCCGCCCGCCGCGGCCTTGACCATGACCGGGTAGCCGATCCGCCGGGCCTGCGCGGCCGCGTCGTCAGCGTCGGTGACCGGGCTGGCCGTCCCCGCCGCTACCGGTACGCCAGCCTGCGCCATCAGGTTCCGGGCGTTGATCTTGTCGCCCATCTGCGCCATGGCCAGCGGGGGCGGCCCGACCCAGGTCAGGCCGTCGGCGGCGACTCGCGCCGCGAACTCCGGGTTCTCGGCCAGGAAGCCGTAGCCAGGGTGGACGGCCTGGGCCCCGGTCTTGCGGGCCGCGGCCAGGACGGCGCCGATGTCCAGGTAGCTGTCCGCGGGTGGGGCCGGCCCGATCGGCACGGCCTGGTCGGCCTCGGCCACGTAGGGCAGCTCGGCGTCGGCCTCGGAGTAGACAGCGACCGACGCGATGCCCATCCGGCGCGCGGTGGCGATCACACGCCTGGCGATCTCACCGCGGTTGGCCACCAGGACGGACTCGAACACGGCCGAAGCCTACAGCCGCCCCGGATGCCGACGGTCGGTGACCTTGCTCAGCGCGGCCACGACCTGCGGATCGTAGTGCGCCACGGTGTCGATCCTGAGCCGTTCCAGCGCCGCCGTGGTGCGGTCCCGGTCGGCGGACCCGCCCACCAGATCGTCGAAGGCGTTGGCGGCCCGGATTATCCGGCTGCCGAGTGGCGGGGCCGGCTCCGGGCCCCGCCACGGGCGGTCCTGGCAGCGCACGATCTCCGCGACCCGGTCCAGGACGCCTGCCTGCTGGATGACTCCGGCTCCCAGTTCGGCGATCCGCCGCTGGTCCTCGGGCGAGACGAGCACGGTGGCGCCGCCGGGAATCGGGTCGGTCAGCGACAGCTGGCCGATGTCGTGCATGAGCGCGGCGTACTCCAGTTCGAGCAGGTCCGGCTCGTTCATGCCGAGTTCCCGGCCCACGGCCACGGCGAGCGTGCCGACCCGGCGCGAGTGGCCGTCTTCGGTGTACCCGCCGACCTCGGTGACCCGGGCCAGGGCCCGGACGGTCTGCAGGTAGGTGGAGCGGATCCCGGCGTACCGGCGGAACGCGACCTGGGTCACCAGCAGCGGTGCGATCAGGATGGCCAGGGCCACGAGGCCCATCTCGTCGGCGGCCAGCGCGATGAGGATGGCGCACGCCCCGACCGCCGCGCCCAGCTGCCACTGCACCCGGATCTCGTCGACGAGAGCCACCATGAACTTGGCCCGCAGCGCGTCGGCCCGGATCAGCGCCCTGATCACGCATTCGGCGAACCAGCCGACGACGAGCAGCCCGGCCATCACCGCGATGGCCACCCAGACGCGGGCGCTCAGCATCGTGATGTCCGCGAGCGGCCGGAACGCGAAGGCGACAATCGCCACCGCGAGAAGCCGCGCCGCCATCCCGGCCACCCCGGCCGGGCGGCCGGCCGCCAGGTGCGGCAGGGCCCCCACGATCATGCCGATGGCCGCGACGGCGACGACCTGGAGCGCGGGCTGACGTGCCTGGGTGAACCCGATCTGCAGGACGAGCGCGTAGCCGAATGCCCCCGCGCTGCCGATGGGGGCCGCCTCCCGATCGCCGGGCAGCGAGAGCCTGAGCAGCTCGCCGAAGGCGATGAGCGCGCCGAACGCCACCGCGGCCCGGGCCTGCGTCAGCCCGACGGCCGCGGTCTGCGCCACCGCCGCGACGAGCAGCATGCCCGCGGCGGCCAGCAGCAGGAGCTGGCCGGAATCCAGGGACTGCCACGATGGCTGGCGCGCCGGGCGCTGCTGTATTGTCACGACCCTCCCGCTGGTAAGCGGTTCTCGACCACCCGGAGCGGCGCGGTGGGGTCGTCGTGGTCCTGTGCGGCCATCCCCCCGGCGAACTCGGGCGGCACCACCGCGGGATGGGGACGATCCCAGCCCTCGCGCTCCAGCGCCATGACGAACGCGTCCACCATCACCGGGTCGAACTGCGTGCCTGACCACTTCCGCAGCTCGGCAACCGCTTCGTCGATCCGCCGGGCACCGCGGTACGAGCGGGTGGAGGTCATCGAGTCGAACGCGTCCGCCACCGCGATAACCCGTGCGAACTCGGGGATCTCGCCGGCGGCCAGGCCCAGCGGGTAGCCCTTCCCGTCCATCCGCTCATGGTGGTGCATGATGCCGGCCAGCGCTTCCTCCAGGAAGCCGATCTGCCGCACGATCTCCAGGCCGCGCATCGGGTGGAGCTGGATGGCGGCCAGTTCCTCCTCGGTCAGCGGGCCCGTTTTCTGCAGCACCTTGGTCGGCACGCCCAGCTTGCCCACGTCGTGCAGCATCCCCGCGTAGCGGATCGCCTCGACCCGTTCGGCGTGCATGCCGACCTGGCGGGCCAGCATGGCCGCCCCCTTGGACACCCGCTCGCTGTGCCCCCGGGTGTAGAAGTCCTTGGTCTCGACGGCCTGGCAGAGCGCGGCCATGGTCGCGCCGTAGGCACGTTCCTGGGCGGCGAACTGGCCGATCGCCCAGCGGGCGACGAACAGCGGGATCAGCACCAGGACCGTGGCGAAGAGGTTCACCAGGCTCCACAGCGCCGCGATGAGCAGGCCCAGCGTCGCGTACCCCAGGTCGGAGACGAGCAGCAGCGGGAGGTGCACGTCGAGCCGGGCCCGGCGGGCGGACTCCGGCGGCGGAAGCAGCAGCAGCATCCCGGACAGCAGGCCGTGGTTGACGATGACGTGCGCCGCCGCGGCGGCGGCGAACGGCGCGATGATCCCGGGGAAGGACAGCTTGGTCGGCACGCCCAACGTCCCGCCGAACGCGAGGTAGGTCGCGCCGGCCGCGAACGCGCTCAGGGTGTACATCGCCGCGTTGAACGCCCGGTGGGCGACGTAGAGCCCGCGGCGCATGCTGAGCAGGGAGGTGGCGCCGACCAGCGCCGCGCCCAGCGGGCCGAGCATCACCACCGCGGCCAGGGTGGCCGATGAACTGGGCGACCACGCGGACTGGCGCGAGGTGAGCGTGGTCGGCGTGGAGTCGCAGACCAGGAAGAGGATGGCCAGGACCAGCAGCGTCGAGATCCACGGGCCGAAGTCCAGGTCCAGCCGCGGGTGGACGTACAGCGAGCCGGCCAGCAGGCCAGCGGCGGCCGCCAGCACCGCAGCCAGATAGAGCCACGCGGCCCGCGAGAGCCTGCCCAAGGACCCCCCCTGAGTCATCCGCTTAACGCGTTTTACTCGACACTCAGGGTAACGCCATAACGCCGATCCGCGTAGGCCAATCCGGGCCTCGACACTTAGTGATTAGCTAAACACTGAAAGTAATAAAAATGAGCCGCATACCTGCTGCCCGGCGGGCTTATTCGGCGCTGATCTCAGTGATCTCGGTGATCTCCAGCGTGGCCCGGACCTGCCGGATGCGGGTGAGCACCTTCACCCGGAGCTCGCCGGGCGCGGCGTCATGGCCGCAGTGCTTGTGCACGAGGCGCTTCACCGCCTCCTCCAGGCCGTACTCCCGCAGACAGGGCCCGCACTCGTCGAGGTGCTGGCGGATCTGCGCACACGCCGCATCGTCGGCTTCCCCGTCGAGATAGGAGTAGACCCGCTCAAGTACCTCACTACAGGGCACTTCATGAGGCTTTCCGCAGCTCACGTCGCGTCCCTCCCGGCCTCATGACCCTCCTGCAACGAGTCGGGTCCGGTCGCCGATGCCGCCCTTACCAGGCCGCGCTCGGCCGCATAGTCCTGCAGCAGGTCGCGCAGTTGCCTGCGGCCGCGGTGCAGCCGCGACATCACTGTGCCGATCGGCGTGCCCATGATGTCGGCGATCTCCTTGTAGGCGAAGCCCTCCACGTCGGCCAGATAGACCGCGATCCGGAATTCCTCCGGCAGCGCCTGCAGGGCGCGCTTCACGTCGGAGTCGGGCAGCCGTTCCAGCGCCTCCGCCTCGGCCGACTTCAGCCCGGAGGACGTGTGCGACGCGGCCCTCGCCAGCTGCCAGTCCTCGACCTCCTCCGCGCCTGACCGCTGCGGCTCACGCTGCTTCTTGCGGTAGGTGTTGATGAAGGTGTTGGTGAGGATCCGGAACAGCCACGCTTTCAGATTCGTGCCGGGCTGGAACTGGTGGAAGGACGCGTACGCCTTGGCGAACGTCTCCTGCACCAGGTCCTCGGCGTCCGCGGCGTTGCGGGTCATCCGCATGCCGGCCGAGTAGAGCTGATCCAGGTAAGGCAGCACATCCTGCTCGAAGCGCTCGCTTCGCTCCTCGAGTGTCTCTGGGACCGGACCCACCCCCTCGGAGATCTCCGTCACCGGCCACGGACGTCGACCGTATGGGCGGGAGGATACATCCCCGGGATGACCCGGTTCGAAGCGAGCCATCGCCGGCGCGCTCGCCCTCGGGGGACAGTTGGCTACGACCACGGTGGGTGCAACATGCGGTTCAGCTGCTTCATTCCATCAGATGAGCAGGGCGTCCTCGCCGTTAGGTGAGGTGCAGATTGGGGCAATGATGGGAAAGATGCCCGGTAAGGACTGCGCGGGCACCTGCCGTCGCGGCGACGCTTCGATCCTGTCACTCTGACGGGCCGCCGGCGCGGCGCGCGCGGTCCGTGGTGGATGGAGTCCCCGTGGCGGTAAGCGCGACCAGTCCTCTTGCCGTCCTCGGGTCCGGCCCGCTGACCGCCTACTGGCGATTCCAGCGAGCCGTGGCGGCGGCGCAACTCAATGCCTGGCTACCGCGCAGCGGCCAGCTTCTCGTCGACATCTCGGGACCGCAGTCGCGTGGCGCGGTCCAGGCGGCCGCCGCCGGTCACGTCGTGCTGCGGGTGGTGCCCGTGCCTCCGGTGTATCCCGCGCTGATCCACACCCGGGTCGGCCGCGGCCACATCGCGACGGTGGTGGCCGATTCCGCCGACCTGTCCTTCCTGGCCGACGGCTGCGTGGACGGCGTGATCGCCGATGATGGCGCGCTGTCCAGGCAGTTGGTGGCCGAGGACGTCACGGCGGAGATCGCCCGGGTCCTGCGGCCCGGCGGCCAGGTCCTGGCCTGCGTGGATTCCCTCGTCCTCGGCATGGCCATCCTGGCCGAGCAGCACCACTGGGCCCACCTGACCGACCTGCCGCACGCCGAGGTCGTCCTCATCCCCTGGCCGGACGGCTCCATCACCCGGTGCTTCGGCCCCCAGCACCTCAGCGACCTGCTCACCGAGGCCGGGCTGGAGGTCCGCTGGATCCGGCCGCGGACCCTGCTGTCCCCGTCCATGGTGGACCATGTGCTGCGCAAGGACCCCCGGTCCATCGCGCGGCTGATCCGGGCCGAGCTCGGCGCGGTCACCGACGACGGCGGCGGTGACGAATCGTTTGGCATCTACCTGCTGGCCGCGGCCCGCAAGCCAGGCCCGCAGCACGATGGGCGCTAGTGGCGGCGATCCCGCTTCGACTGGCATTTGACGCAGCGGGACGCCTCGGGCCTGGCTTCCAGGCGCCCCTCCGGGATGGCGGCCTGGCAGTCCACACAGGTCCCGTAGGTGCCCTCCTGGATGCGCCGCAGGGCATTCAGCACCTCGGTGCGCTGCGTATCCGCGACGGCGAGCACGGCGTTAGTGCGATCCGCCTCGGACAGCCTGGTCCCGGCGTCCGCCGGGTCCTGCGGCGTGTCGGCGACGATCCCATCCGGCTTCTCCCCCCGCAGCACCGCGATGGACCTGTCCAGGTCCTCACGTGCTTGCTCCAGGCGCTTGCCCGCAATCGCAGTATCCACGGAGCCCCGCCCTCCTCTCGTCATGGCTCCGGCAGCGCACTGAGCCGGCTTGGCCGGCCGCGCTGCAGGGGTCTTCTAGAACAACCTGTCAGCGCCGCCGTGGGAAGCATCGCCGTGTTGGCCGGCCGTGGCCCCCCGGGAGCTGGCTGGCGCCGTCCCGGCGGGCTCAGGATCAGGGTTCACCCGCTCGATCAGCCCCGGCCCGTTGTGACGCACCGAGTTGACCTCAGTGGAGACCGGATACGAGGTGAGCCCGCCGGACACCGCGGGAGCCAGCAGCGCGTGCAGCGCGGCCTCGTCAGCGTGCCCGGGATCGAGCCAGTCCGCCCACCGCGCGGGCTCGATCACCATGGGCGTCCGGTCGTGGATCTGGCCGAGATCGTCCGGGGCCTGGGTCGTGATGATCGTCGCGGACCAGAGCCAGGCGTCCGGGTCGCCATCCGGCACCGCCGGGTCGCGCCAGAGCTCGTAGAGACCCGCGAACGCGAGGACACCGCCATCTGGCCGGTGGATGAAGTACGGCTGCTTACGGGCATGCGGGCCATCTCCGGCCGCCTGCCACTCGTAGAAGCCATCGGCCGGCAGCAGGCACCTGCGCCGGGCGAACGCCCGGCGGAACGCGGGCTTCGTGCTGACCGTCTCGGCCCGGGCGTTGATCAGGCGGCTGCCGATCGAGGCGTCCTTGGCCCAGGACGGCACGAGTCCCCACCGGACAACCCGGAGTTCGCGGACCGGGTCGGCATCCGGCGAGCCCGCGGCGCTGGACTCCGCCGCGCTGGACTCCGCCGCACTGGACTCCGCCGCGCCCGGCTCTTCCGCGGCGGGCTCACGGGGAGCCCTTTCCCGGCGGGTGAGCACGGCATAAACCGGCTTGGTCGGCGCCACGTTGTAATCCGGCGCCAGCGATTCGGTGACGCGGTCGCGCTCCACCTGGAACTCCTCAAGGAGTTCCTGGCGGTTTCGCGCCGAGGCGTACCGACCGCACATGTCGTCTTCCTGCCGTCCCTAGCGGATGGAGTAGTACAGATCCGGAGAATTACAGAATGTGCCGATTCATAACCACGATCCTGCTTTCCAAACATGGCGGCCCGCTGAGCGCGGCGGCCCGCGAACCGTGATTGTTCCCTTCTTCCAGTGATCCAGTCCGACCCGGCGCCAGGACCGGCACGGACTACGCTCGGAGCATGACCGACGTGCCCGAGGATGACCGCGGATCCGCCCCGGACTGGCTGGCACCTGTGGCGGCCGGGCCGGTGCGGGCACGCCTGCGGCTGCCGGGCTCCAAGTCCATGACCAACCGCGCCCTGGTCCTCGCCGCGCTCGCCGACGGGCCGGGTATCATCGCCAACCCGCTGCGGGCCCGGGACACGCTCTTGATGGCCGGGGCCATCACCGCTCTCGGGGCCAGCGTGCAGGACTCCCCGGAAGGGTGGCGGGTGTCGCCGGGGACCGCCACCACCGACACGCGGGTGGACGTGGGAAACGCTGGCACCGTCATGCGTTTCGTGCCGCCAGTGGCCGCTTTGACCAGGGTCGCCGTGGAATTCCACGGCGATCCGCGGGCCACCCAGCGGCCCATCGGGCCGATTATCGACGGCTTGCGTGAGATCGGGGCGGTGATCGATGACGGGGGCCACGGCGCCATCCCGTTCACCGTGCGCGGCACCGGCTCGCTGACCGGCGGTGTGGTCACCGTGGACGCCTCCGCCTCGTCCCAGTTCGTGTCCGGGCTGCTGCTCTCGGCGCCCCGCTACGACAAGGGCGTGGAAATCCGGCACCGCGGCCCGCGCGCCCCGTCCGCCCCGCACATCGCCATGACCGTGCAGATGCTGCGCGACGTGGGCGCCGAGGTCGAGACGGAAACCCAGCACCCGGCGGACCTGGCCGGCGCCGGCCAGCTGCCGGATACCTGGTTCGTGCGGCCGGGGCGGATCGGCAGTGGGCAGCGGCTGTCCGTGCAGCCGGATCTGGTGAATTCAGCGCCGTTCCTGGCCGCCGCCCTGGTCACCGGCGGCACTGTCACGATCCTGGACTGGCCGGCCGTAACCTCGCAGCCGGCCGGGCAGATCCTGGACATGTTCACCAGGATGGGCGCGGCCTGCGGCCTCACCGGCGGCGAGCTGACCGTCACCGGGACCGGCGCCATCGGCGGGATCACCGCTGACCTCAGCGACGTCAGCGAGATCTCCCCGGTGCTGACCGCGCTCGCGGCGCTGGCGGATTCGCCGTCGGTGCTGACCGGGATCGGGCACCAGCGGCTGCAGGAGACAGACCGGCTGGCCGCCCTGGCCCACGAGGTCAACGCGCTGGGCGGCGACGTCACCGAACTCGCCGACGGGCTGGAAATCCGGCCGCGCCCGCTGCGCGCCCGCGGCCTGTTCGCCAGCTATGACGACCACCGGCTGGTGATGGCCGCGGCCGTGCTGGGCCTGGCCGTCCCCGGCATCGAGGTGCAGGACGCGGCGACCGTCGGGAAGACCTTCCCTGAGTTCACCGGGCTGTGGGCGGCGATGCTGGCGCAGGAGAGCGCGCCCTGAGCCGGCGGCCTGGCCACGCGGGCCTGGACGAGGACGACGTACGGGTCCGGCCCGGACGGGGGTCGCGCCCGCGCACCCGGACCAGGCCCGCGCACGAAGGCGCGGTCGAGGGGTTCGTGGCCACGGTCGACCGCGGCCGGTACGGCGTCATCGTCGGCGACCGGGTGGTCACCGCGATGACCGCCCGCGAGCTCGGGCGGCACAGCGTCGTGGTCGGCGACCGGGTGGCCCTCGCCGGGGACATCTCAGGGGTGCCTGGCGCGCTGGCCCGGGTGGTCCGGGTCACGCCGCGCACATCGGTGCTGCGGCGCTCCGCGGACGACACCGACCCGGTGGAACGCATCATCGTGGCCAACGCGAACCAGCTCGTCATCGTCACCGCGCTGGCCGACCCGCCGCCGCGGCCGCGGCTCATCGACCGATTCCTGGTCGCCGCCTACGACGCGGGCCTGACCCCGCTGCTCTGCCTGACCAAGTCCGACCTGGCGTCCGCCGAATCCCTGCTGGCCGCGTACGGGCCGCTGGGCACCGCGCACGTGGTCCTGGGGCGGCCGCTGACCGACGCCATGCTCGACCCGCTCCGCGAAGTGCTCACCGACCGGGTCAGCGTCATGGTCGGCCACTCGGGGGTGGGCAAGTCAACACTGGTCAACGCCCTGGTCCCGGGAGCGGACCGGGCGGTGGGCACGGTCAGCCCGGTCACCGGCCGGGGCCGGCACACGTCGTCGTCAGCGATCGCGCTCCGGCTGCCGGGCGGCGGCTGGCTGATCGACACGCCCGGGCTGCGCGGGTTCGGCCTGGCCCATGTGGCGCCGGCCCGGGTGGTGGCCGCGTTCCCCGACCTGGCCCCGGGCACGGCCGCCTGCCCGCGCGGATGCGCCCACCTCGACCCCGACTGCGCGCTGGACGACTGGGTGCGCGACCAGGGCGGGGACCCCCGGCTGCTGACCCGCCTGGACTCGCTGCGCCGCCTGCTGCGCAGCCGCGAAGGCGACGACCCCACCTGACCCCGGCACTCTAACGACAGTAAATCGCTTCAGCCGTCGTTAGAACGACAGCAAAACGCATCTCACGACGTCGTGTGAGGAGCTACCAGGCGTAGGCCTCGGGGGCGGCGCCGCCGGGGCCGGGGAAGATCTCGTCGAGCCGGGCCAGCGCCTTCTCGTCCAGCGTGATCTCCACGGCCCGCAGCGCGCTGGTCAGCTGCTCCAGGGTGCGGGGGCCGACGATCGGCGCGGTGACGGCGGGCTGGTGCAGCAACCAGGCCAGGGCGACGAGCGCGGCCTCCTCACCGCGACTGGCGCAGAATGCCTCGTACGCCTCCACCTGGGGGCGCATGCTGTCCAGGACCTCGTCGGCCCGGCCACTCGCGCTGCGCCCGGCCGCGCCCGACCCGCTGGCCCGGCGGCTCAGGATGCCGCTGAGCAGCCCGCCGTGCAGCGGGCTCCACGGGATGACGCCCAGGCCGTAGCCCTGGCACGCCGGGAGCACTTCGAGCTCGACCGTGCGCTCGGCGAGGTTGTACAACGACTGCTCACTGACCAGGCCGAAGGCCAGCCGGCGCCGCGCTGCCTCCTGCGCCTGGGCGATGTGCCAGCCGGCGAAATTCGACGAGCCGGCGTAAATGATCTTGCCTTGGGTGCGCAGAACGTCCATCGCTTCCCAGATCTCGTCCCACGGCGTGGCCCGGTCCACATGATGCATCTGGTAGAGGTCGATGCGATCGGTGCCGAGCCGCCGCAGCGAGTCCTCGCAGGCCCGGCGGATGTTCACCGCCGAGAGGAAGCGGTCGTTCGGCCACTCGCCCTTGCCCCCGTACAGCTTCGTGGCCAGGACGGTCCGGTCCCTGCGCCCGTGTCCGGCCGCCAGCCAGCGGCCGATGACCTGCTCGGTGACGCCTTCGGCCCGGGGCTGGCCGTAGGTGTTCGCCGTGTCAAAGAAGTTGATGCCGAACTCGTGGGCGACGTCCATGATCTCGTGCGCGTCGCCTTCGCTGGTGATCGCGCCGAAGTTCATCGTCCCGAGGCAGAGCCTGCTGACTGAAACGCCGCTACGGCCGAGGTGGGTGTATTCCATGCCCGCCACGGTACGACGCGGCTGGTTTCCCCGCGGAGCACTCCCCGGGGCGCAGCGGTCAGGACACCGGGCGGAGGCGCAGG
>CAYPQM010000195.1:0-10597 GCA_964412845.1 uncultured Streptosporangiaceae bacterium | reverse complement strand
TAGTCACCGCTCGCGGGTGATCACCGCTCGGCAGTAGTCACCGCTCGCGGGTGATCACCGCTCGGCAGTAGTCACCGCTTTCCCTGGGCGGGCAGCCCGTCCAGGGAAAGCGCGTGCGGAAGATCACGCCGGTCATGAATGCCGAGCTTGGCGTAAGCCCGGGCGAGGTGGGTCTGCACGGTACGGGCGGAGATGCCCAGGCGGCCGGCGATCTGCGCGTCGGAGTGGCCGGCCGCGGCCTGGACCGCCACCTCCTGCTCCCGGCCGGTGAGCGGCGAACTGCTGCCCGCACCGGCCAGCCAGGGCACGCTAGGAGCCTCACACCGGGCCAGCAGGGCACTGGCCCGGGCCGCGAACCCGGCGGCCTGCCTGCGCCGGCCGACGCCGAGGCTGGCCCGGGCCGCCGCGGCCGCCGCCTCTCCCGCGTGCAGCAGCGCGCCGAGGGCCTCGAACCGGCTGCTGACCTCGGCCAGCCTGCCCGGATCCTGGCGTAGCAGCGCCACCGTGTGCTCGGCGTAGCACTCGGCCAGGGGACCGTCGACCCGTGCGGCCGCGTCCTGGACCAGGGCCGCCGCCGCGGCCGCGCCGCCCCAGCGGGCGGCGTCGTGCCCCGCGGTCAGGGCGGTCGCCCATTGCCCGCGAGCCGCCGCCAGTTCCGCCGCCCACCCGGCGGATTCGGCGGCGTCGGTCAGCTTCCCTTCTGCCGCGCTCACCGCCGCCCGGGCGAGCTGCCCCTCGGCCTCGAACAGGCCCATCCGCGGCGCGCCGGCCGCTTGCTCCACCGCGGACCTGGCATCCTCGGCCGATCCGGCCGCCGCGGCCGCACGGGCCAGGAAGGACACGTTCCAGCCGAGGAACACCTGGTCGAATTCGTCCAGAACGGCGATCGTCTCGCGGAACCAGCGCTGGGCGGTCCGGACCTGGCCGCGGAGCATCGCGATCCGGCCCAGTGCCTGCGCGCACCTGACCCGGGTCATCGCGTCGCCGGCCGCGATGGCCCGCTCGTGCGCCGCCGTGGCGAGTTTCCCGGCCCGGTCGAACGACCCGTTCTCCAGGTGAGCCAGCGAAACCGCGGCCGTGAGCGCGCCCACGCCGAACGGCAGGCTGTCCCTGACCGCTGTGGCCATGGGCGAGACCGACTCGTGCGCGCTGACGCACGCCTGGTACTGCCCGGCGGCCAGCAAGGCCGGGCAGACGGCGGTGGCCGCGGCCACACGTGCCCCGGGCGGCGCCGTCGCATCGGCCATGAGTGCTGTACCGACACGCAGAGATTCCGCCAGCCTGCCGTCCAGGAGGAGCAGCAGGGCGTGCAGCGATTGGAGCCGCGGCGAGTCCGCCGCCACATCACCGGCCGATCCCAGGGCGGCCAGTCCGCCGGCCAGGTCACCCAGGCCCACATTGCGGCCCATCACCTGGAAGTAGACGATCGCCTCACGGTCTTCGGGCCGCAGCCCCTCCGGCGGCAGGCCCGCGGTCAGCGCCGTCGCCTCCTCGCTGCGCCCCCGGTGGGTGAGGATCTCGGCGAGCAACAGGATGGCGCCGATGGAGCCACGCGCGGCCACCGCGGCCCGGGCCAGCCGCTCGGCCGTGGCGAGGCTGAAGGTCCGGGCGGCACTGGCCGCGCTGAGCAGGCCGCCGGGATCGGCCGGGTCGCCCGCTTCCAGCCGCCAGAGCGCGGCGCGCACCCGAGCGGCACTCATCAGGGCGCCGGGCTGATCACCAGCATCTGGAACCCCGCGATCGGCCTGCTCCCCCGGATCAGCCCACTGCTCAAACGCACGGGCCAGTTCCAGGCGGATCCGGCGCGACCGCAGCGGGGTCAGCCGGTCCCGCAACGCCGTCCCGTACAGCGGGTGCGCCATGGTGATCACCGGTCCACCGAGATCTCCGGTCACCCGGATCAGCCCGCTCTCGGCCAGTTCGTCGATCGTCTGCTCTTCGGCGATCGCCCCCATCACGGCGGCGGGCAGCGGCTCCCCGGCCGCCACGAGCTCGGCGGCCGACCGCTGCTCCGCCGTAAGTCCCGCCAGATGGCCCTCGATCAGGTCCCGCAGGCTCTGGGTCGCGGCTGGTTCACCGCGCAACTGCCAGACTCCTCCCGACTCGGTCAGGGTGCGGTCCTTGACCGCCGCTTCCACGAGCTCCCGCAGGAACAGCAGGTTGCCGCCGGCCGCCCGGATGAGCGTCGCCGACGAGCGCTGGTCAAGCTGCCCGCCCAGCACCGCCTCCATCAGGGCATGGGTATCCGAGGGGCTGAGAGCGGCCAGGTCCAGCCGCTCGCAGCTGCCATCCATCCACAGCCGGGGAACTGAATCTGGCGCGGGCTCACCGGCCAGCACAGAGGCGATGACCTGGACCGCCCCGGCCGCGGCCAGATACAGCAGCACATCCGCCGATGCCTGGTCCAGCAGGTGGGCGTCATCGACCACGAACACCGGGCGCGGGGTCCCCGTCCCGGACGAACCGCTGCGGGCCGGGCCACCCTGGGCCATGTTGCCCTGAGCCGGACTGCCCTGAGCCGGACTGCCCTGAGCCGGACTGCCCTGAGCCGGGCCGCCGGACGTGGCGGCGAGGCCGAGGCGGGCCGCCACCGCCGACGCGCCGAGCGGCAGTGGCCGCTCATCGAGCATGGCCGCGAACGCCTCAAAGGGAAAGACGCTGCGGGCGGCCCGGCCAGCGATCCACTCGACCCTGCCTCCGCTGGCCCGCACCCGCGCACCCACCTGCCGGGCGAGTGCGGTCTTCCCGACGCCTGCCGTACCGACGATCACGGTGCCGATGCCGCGGGCCAGCCTGCTCTCCGCTCGGGCGATCTCCTCGTCCCGGCCGATCAGGGGCCATTCCGCCGACATCCGACGAAGCGTAACGAAACGCCGGGCCCCCGCGCCATGGACAAGCTGGCCCTGAAGCGCAGGGCGCGGAAACCAGCAGACCCATGGCCCTGGCATAGCGGACATCCAGGGAGGATAAATTGGAGTATGGAAGACGCCGACGGCATGCTAGGACGGATAACGCGCCGCCGTGCGGAACTCGACAGCAGGTGCCTTGAGCTGCATGAACGCAATGGGCAACTCGAGAAACGCGGACCAGGGTCAGGCTCAACTGCGCAGCAGGTCAGCCAAGCGCTGGAGCGTGCCGAGGAGGCACAGCAGCGGGCGGACGACGTGTACCGGCGGGCCTTGGCCACACACGAGCGCGCGGCAGCGGTCCACGAGCGTGCCGCCATCGCACATGACCTGCTGGCCGACGTGGATTCCACCAATAACGGCGGGCACCGTGCGCGTGCACAGGAGCACCGTCGGCTGGCTGACGCCGACCGCGCCGTAGCTGGCGTGCTGGCGTCAAACCGGGCTGGCACACAATAATCTCACCCACGGTTCATAGTGAGGTGCCCGTAGGGCAGCGGGCCTGCAGGCGGGAGAAGCCCCAACATGAACGGTGGGGCAGGTCGAGACGGGGCAGGTCGGGACGTCGTGGTTATCGCCGCCTCGGCTGGCGGAGTGGAAGCGTTACGGGCGCTGCTGCAGTTCTTCCCGGCTGATCTTCCCGCCACGATCCTGGTGGTCCTGCACGTGCCCGCGGCCGGCGGCACGGCATTGCCCATGATCCTTGATCGGGCCGGACAGCTGTCCGCCTCAGCCGCTGTGGACGGGGAGCCGATGCATCCTGGCCACGTCTATGTCGCGCCACCTGATCACCACCTGCTCGTCATCGGCGGCACGATCCGGCTTTCCAAGGGGCCCCGGCATCAGGGCCACCGGCCCGCCGCCGATCCGCTGTTCTTCAGCGCAGCCCTGACAGCGGGATCCCGGACGATCGCGGTGGTGCTCAGCGGCACGCTCAGCGATGGCGCCGCCGGCGCCATCGCGGTAGAGGACCGCGGGGGCGTGGTCTTGGTCCAGGACCCCGCGGAGAGCGCCTATGACGGCATGCCCAAGGCCGCTATTGCCGCTACCCGCCACCCGATCGTGCTCCCACTGCGCGAGATAGCTGCCCGCATCGTTGCGCAAAGCCGGAATCCGGCGCACGGCCCGCGGGCCGTCCCAAGCCCGGCCCAGACGCCCGGCGCGGCCCAGACGCCCGGCGCGGCCCAGGCACCCGGCTGGGAATCCTCGCCCGGACTGGAACGGCAATTGGGTATCTTCCTGGACCCGGATCATTTCCCTGACCCGGCCCAGCTACTTAAACCGGCCGCCCCGGCCGCCCCAGGTCCGGCGGCCAGGGGCAGCGTGACCTGCCCCGAATGTGCTCGGCCGCTGAATCAGGAGAATGACCAGTCGTTACAGTTCGTGTGCCCGGCCGGGCACACCTGGTCGGCCGAGAGCCTTATGGAAGCACAAGCTGCCGTGATCGTGCGGGCTCTCTGGGCAGCCGTATTCCGGCTGGAGGAGCGAGCCCGGCTGTGCCGTGTGCTGGCGGATGCCACGGAGACCCAGGGCCCTCCGATCTCGGCGAAGGGCTTCCGGTCGACGGCTGTGACGTCCCACGATGCCACTGTGATAATCCTGAAGCTGCTGAGTGGGGCCACCGGGCACGCATCCCAGGGCCGGATAACAGCGGCCAAACCTGATCGCGCGCCGACTGATCCGGCGGCTCTGATTTACCCGGCGGCCTGGGATCGAGTTCATCCGGCGGGGTGGCCTGCTCAGAGTAGGCTGGAACTTGTGGTAATGGATAATGCGGACCCGGAATTCGACGAGTTGCTCCTCATGCTGAAGGAGACTCGCGGATTCGATTTTATTGGCTACAAGCGCTCGACACTTATGCGGCGTGTCCGCCGCCGGATGGATGCACGCGGCCTCGTGTCAATCAGCGAGTACCGCGATTACCTGGAGCTGGAACCGGACGAATTTCTGCGGCTCTTCGACAGCCTGCTCATCAACGTCACCGGCTTCTTCCGCGATCCGCCGGCCTGGCAGGCACTGCGCGGCACAGTCCTTCCCGAGCTCTTGTCCGCCAAGGGCCCAAGCCGCCCCATCCGGGTGTGGAGCGCCGGCTGCGCGACCGGCGAGGAGGCCTACACCCTGGCCATCGTCCTCGCCGAAGAACTGGGCACCGAGGCCTTTACGAACCGTGTGAAGATCTACGCGACCGACCTCGACGAGAACGCGCTGCAAGTAGCCCGGGCCGGCGTCTATACCGAGCGGCAGATCGCCGGGGTCGAAGACGACCTGCGGCAGAACTACCTTGAGCCCACCGGATCGAAGTACACCTTCCGCCGCGATCTGCGGCGGCAGATTATCTTCGGGCACAACGACCTGACCCACGACGCCCCGATCTCACGGGTCGACCTGCTCGTCGCCCGGAACACCCTGATGTATTTCACTGCCGAGGCGCAGGCCAGCATTATCCGCAGGTTTCATTTCGCCCTCGCCGATCCCGGCTTCCTCTTCCTCGGCAAGGCGGAGATGCTGCTCAACCACGGCGATCAGTTTGAGCCTGTCGATCTGCGCAAACGGCTCTTTCGCAAGATCGACACCGGCGGCCCGGCTGACCCGCCGCGGCCGGGCCGAGGCCAGCTGCATCAGGGCCTCGGCGCCCCGTCCGCCGAACTGGAGGCCGCCGCGCTGGCCGCCGGCCCGATCGCCCATCTTGTTGTGGACGGCTCAGGCCGCCTGGCCGCGGCCAACATACTGGCCGAGACCTTATTCAACATCCGGCCGCGCAACGTGGGCCAGCCCTTCCAGGATCTGGAAGTGTCCTACCGGCCGGTCGAATTGCGATCGGTCATAGAGCACGTCACCCAGGACCAGCGCCCGGTCGATCTGACGGATGTTGTCTGGCACCGGATCCCCGGCGCGGAACCCAGCATCTACGACGTGAGCGTGGTCCCGCTCTTCCGCGCGACCCTGGAACTCATCGGCGTCGGGATCAGCTTCCTTGACGTGACCCGTTACCGCAGTCTGCGCGACGAACTCGAACGCGCTAACCGGGAACTTGAGCGCGCCTACGAAGAGTTGCAGTCGCTCAACGAAGAGCTTGAGACCACCAACGAGGAACTGCAGTCCACCAACGAAGAACTCGAGACCACCAACGAGGAGCTGCAGTCCACCAACGAAGAACTCGAGACCATGAACGAGGAGCTGCAGTCCACCAACGACGAACTCCAGGCGATCAACGACATCCTGCGGCTGCGGAGCGCGGAACTCGACGCGGTTAACACGTTCCTCGCGACCGTGCTGCGCAGCCTGGGCAGCGCTGTGATCGTGGTGGATACCGACCTGACGGTGAAGGTCTGGAGTCCCGGGGGCGAAGAACTGTGGGGGTTGCGCGCTGACGAGGCCGAGGGCAAGCCGCTGCCATCATTGGATATCGGCTTGCCCGTCACCAGCCTGGTACCGCATCTCCGGGGCATGCTCGCCGGGACGTCACACGGTGACGCGGCCGTCATCAAGGCAGTGAACCGGCGTGGTCGGCCGCTCGAGATGCAGATGGACTGCACGCTGCTGCGGGACGAGGATGGCTCGGCTCAGGGCGTGATCCTGGTGATGAACGATGCCAACGCGGAGCGGACGGCCGCCGTGTAAGCGTCCGGGCCAGGTGTCAGGGAGCCGGGGTGTCAGGGAGCCGGGTGTCAGGGACCGGTCAGGTCTTCGCCCGGCCGGCCGGTCCGCTGCCGTACCGGGTGGCGGTCTCGGGCGGATCTTCGGTGTCACGCAGTAAGGCGGAAACCCGCTGACGACTCACGCCGAATACGGTGGCCAGCTGGGCCATAGTCAGCCCCTCGGCGTACAGGGCCCGCGCTTCCAGGCGCCGGAACCGGCTCCCCTCACGGACCAGTGCCTTGATCGCCGTGGAGATCTGCTCCATCATCGCCAGCCGGTTCTCCAGCGGCATCATCTGGGCATACGACGCCTCGGGCCGGTGGCGGCCTTTCGTGGTGGCGAGACGCTGGCTGAACTGGCTGAGCTGGTGATAAAGCTCGCCCGATGACGCCGCGAGGTCGGATAGGCAGGCAAGCGCCTCGTCATCAGGCCCGAAGCCGTCCGCATCCACGCGCTCACTGTGGCATGACCACAAAGGTTACGCAACCTTGGTTGCCTATGCGCTTTCTGTTACTGCCAAGGCAGCCTAATTGGCTTAGTTCTGCCTCCGGCCGGCGCAGGGGGCAGGGGCAGCGGCCTCAACGGGTAATGGCTAGCCGTGTCGGGCCGGCCGGCGGTGAGCGGTCACCACGTGGCGGCCAGCCGGCCAGTGAGCGGCCACTGCCTGGCGGCCAGCCGGCCGGTGAGCGGCCACTGCCTGGCGGCCAGCCGGCCGGTGAGCCGGGTGTCACTGCCTGGCGGCCAGCCGGCCCGCGACGGACTGGACCAGGCCCGCGGCCCAGGCCGCCGGGCGCGGGCGGGCCCCATTCACCAGGCCGTTCCAGTACAGCGACCAAGTGCCCGCCACCAGGCGGCGCACCCCCGGGGCGGTGAGCAGCCGGACACCGGCCGACGCGGCGCGCGGCCGCCGCAGCATGGCCACTTGCAGCGCGGCAGCGCCTGGCATGTACCGGCCGAATTCGTCGCTCATCGCCTCGGCATACAACCGGCCCGCCTGCGCCGGATCCGCCAGCACGGCCAGGGCGGCCAGCCGCGCGCTCACCATGGCCGGCGCGATCCCCTCCCCCTGCAACGGGTTCACCAGCCCGGCCGCGTCACCGACGAGCAGCACGTTGCCCGCGGCCGGCGGTGTGCCGGTGCCGCCCATCCGGAGCCAGCCGCCGATGACCGGCCCCGGCTGAGCGTTCCGCGCGAGATCGCCGGCCCCGCGCAGCAGCGAGCAGAAGCGGCTCAGGTCGTCCCGGAGCTGGGCCTGCCGCCGTTGATTGCCCAGCCCGACGCCGATGCCCACGTTCGCCGCCCCGTCCGCGCCCGGGAAGAGCCAGCCGTACCCGGGGAAGATTCGCCGGCGCTCGGCGTCCAGCAGGACCAGCAGGGGCAGCGGGACCTCGGCCGGCACGTAGGCACGGATCGCGAATCCCCAGAGCGCCGCGCCGGAGTCGAGCATCCCGGTGAGGCGGGCGACCGGGCTCAGTGCCCCGTCGGCGCCGATGACCACGTCAGCGGCGAAACGCTGGCCGTCTCCGGCGATGAGCGCCCGCACCGGCCCGCCGGAGTCCTGGTCCACCGCGGTGATCCGGGCCCGCACCGGCTGCGCGCCCGCTTCGATCGCGGCGCTGCGCAGCGCGTCATCGAAAGCCAGCCGCGGCACGACGATCCCGTGCCCGGCGTAGCTGCGCCCGGGAAATGCCGGCAGCCGGGATCGGTGCCCGGACGGCCCCACCACGAGCAGGTCGGCACCATGGCCCGCGTCGGGTACCCGGACCCCCAGTTCTTCGAGGACGCGCACGCCGCGGGGGCCGACCAGGTCGCCGCATGCTTTGTCGCGGGGGAAGGCCGCCTTATCGACCAGGGCGACGCGGGCACCGGCCCGGGCCAGCACGAGCGCGGCGATGCTGCCACCTGGGCCCGCACCCACCACGACCGCGTCCCAGCGTCCGGTGCTCATGCTGCTGTGCTCATGCTGCTGGGCTCATGCTGCTGGGCTCATGGTCGCGGGCGCCCGGCTCATCGGGCCAGCACGAGCGCGACCGCCAGCGTGGGAGTCGCCCAGGCGAAGTAGCGCAGGGCCCGTTCCAGTGGCGTCAGCAGATCAGTCCGGTCCAGCTCCTGCTGGCGGCCGTCGCGCCAGGTGATCTGCCCGGAGACCGAGCCGATCCGGCGGCGCAGCGCCCGGGCCGGGGTGCTGAGCGCCCGCTGGCCCATGGACAGGAAGAAGGCCGCCACGGACGCGATCCCGGCTGCCACCGACAAGGTCCAGTGCTGGGCATACGCGCCGACCAGCGCGGGAAACGCACCCCAGGCGACGCCGAACCACAGGTCGCTGTGCAGTATGCCGCCGAGCAGTTCCAGGTTGTACCCCCACACCAGCACCGTGCCGATGACCACGAACGGCAGCAGGCGCCAGCCACCGTCCACGATCCCCATCGCCATCGCGGCCGCGATGCTGAGCACGGCCGTGGCCGTGAGGACACCACTGCCGATGCCGGTGCCCAAGGGCCGCCCGTGCAGTTCATCCAGGGCATGCGCGCCGATGCCCACCGCCAGGAAGAACGCGAGCAGCGTGCCACCGAGCCGCCAGAGCACCAGGTGCGGCATGACCGCGGCACCGATCGCGACGTAGGACAGGTGCCAGAGCGTGTAGGGCGGGTGCAGCAGCGTGAGCCAGTCGCGGAACCCTCCGGTGCCCCGGCCCACCGCGTAGAACGCGGTCTTGTCGGCCCGGGTGCTCACCGGGCGGGCTCCGCGGGGGCAGGTCCTTTGCGACCCCACATGACCAGCCCGCCGCCGAGGCTCATCAGGCTGACCCCGACGTCGGTCAGGCCCGCTGCCTGCCAGGCCGCGATGTGCTCATCGAGCGGGTGCTGCTGGTAGTGCACCGAGATGCTGGGGCCGAGGAACCGGCCCACCCGGTACCAGGCCCCGCCGCCGGTGATCCCGCCGAGGACCGGCAGGACCAGCCGGGTGTACAGCCACCACGACACCCGCCAGCCCGGCTGGGGCGGCACATGGAACTCCAGGCTGGCCAGCGTGCCCCCGGGGCGCAGGCAGCGAGCCATCTCGGCGATGGTCGCGACCGGATCGTCCACATAGCGCAGCAAGTAGGAGAAGGTCACCGCGTCGAAGGTGCCATCCGGGAACGGCAGGTCATCCGCACGGGCGACAGCCAGCCGGACCCGGCCGCGGCGGCCGGGCCGCCGGGCATTGGCCACCCCGGCCCGCAGCATCGGCTCGTTGAGATCGATCCCGACCACATCCGCGCCGGTTCGCCCGGCCACCGCCAAGGCGATGCCAGCCGGCCCGGTCGCGACGTCCAGGACACGGTGCGGGCCAGCGGCCGCCGTGTGCTCGACCACCGCGCGGCGCCACCGCCGGTCCTGGCCGAACGACAGGAGGTAGGCGAGCCGGTCGTAGCGGGCAGGAAGACCAGTGAAGACGCTGCGCGCCACCGGGTCGCCGCGTAGGCGGTCATCCTGGGCGGGGGCGGCGGTCACCGGGCTGTCGACCAGTCCAACGGGTGGCTCCCCCCTGGTGCGGCGAGGTCATCCTGGTTTACGGACGGCGGGCCCGTCCGGTTCAGCCATCCGGCCTCCGCCGAGGCGGCAACCTATAGCGATCGTCGCACGAGGCGTCCCGCTCGGGCAAGGAAGGGGCGACACGGACAGTCAGCGGCGGATCAGCAGGCACGTCGCGCGGCGGGCCGCCCCGGCACCGGGACCCAGTTCCCAGGACGACTCGGTGGCGTCGGTAACAAGCCTGACAGTACACCGAACAACCAGGTCATATCCCTAGGTGTCCGGGAATTTGACAGACTAGCCCGGCGGAGGGGGCGATGTTGTGACCACTATGCCGACGGGGTTCGAGAACCCGCAGCCTGTTATCTCGGATGAGCACGGCACCATGTACCGGGCCTGGCAGCCGGACCCCGGACGTGATGTGGCCGTCCGGATCCTCGACCTGACCGTGCCCGGCCGCCCGAGCCGCCGCCAGTTTCGCAACTCGTGCCTGGCTGCGGCTGACCTGGCCGGCGATCCGGGTGTGCTCGAGCTCTT
>CAYPQM010000194.1:0-10991 GCA_964412845.1 uncultured Streptosporangiaceae bacterium | reverse complement strand
AGAGCGCCAGGAGACCGCCACCAGGGCCGCCCGCCGCCGGACCCGGCCATGGCCGGCGGCGGAGGAGGCGGCGCCATCGGAGGCGGCGGCGGCTCTGCGAACGAGAACGGGAACGGCTGAGTGCCGGAAAGGCTGATGGGCCCGGTCGGCTGGTCGTCCGGAGAAAACGCGTTCTCACCGGGGCCTGCCTGGTCCAGTCCCTCGGTGTCGCCACTTCCGGCGCCGGTACCTTCGGTACCGGGGCCTGCTGCCTCCGCTGCTTCCACCGCGGCCACCTGCTTCGTGCTCTTGCGCCTCCAATGCTTGATACCCATCTTCGGGACGCTAGCGAAACAAGCCAGAAGACTGTCCGGAACATCACGAAAGCGAATAATGGCGTAATAAGTCGCAGTGGCGCCCGCGGGACCGCGCTGGGCGGTCACGACAGGCGGCCAGCCGGGGCCTGCCTACCGGGACCGGTGGGCCGCGATCACGTCCGCGAGAATGCCGATCCCTTCGGTGATGGCCCGCTCGCTGAGGCCGGCGTAGCCGAACAGCAGCCCGTGCTCGCCGCCAGCCGCGATGCGATAGGGCGTGATGCCATACACGCCCAGGCCGCGGCGCGCGGCCTCGGCCACGATCGAGGCTTCGTCGAGGTCCGGCGGCAGCCAGGTGACCAGGTGAAATCCGGCTGAGATGCCGGTCGGGCGCAGCTCGGGGACGCGCTGGCGCAAGGCGTGCAGGAGGACGTCCCGGCGCCTGCGGTACACCGGCCGCATCCGTCGCAGGTGCCGGTCGAAGTCCCCGCGGGCGAGGAAGTCCGCGAACGCGAGCTGGTCGAGCGCGGACGAGCCGCGGTCTGCGGCGATCTTGGCCGCGGCGACGGCGTCGACCAGGTGGCCGGGCAGCACCAGCCAGCCCAGCCTGAGCCCGGGCGCGAGCGTCTTGCTCGCCGAGCCTGCGTAGACCACCTGGTCCGGGGCCAGGCCCTGGATGGCCCCGATCGGGGCCCGGTCATAGCGGTACTCGGCGTCGTAATCGTCCTCGATGATCAACGCTCCCCACCGGGCGGCCCAGCGCAGGACCGCGGTCCGGGACTCGGCCGATAGCACGGCCCCGGTCGGCCACTGGTGTGACGGCGTCAGGATGACCGCGTTGGCGCCGCTTCGTTCCAGCATGTCGGTGCGGATCCCATCCCGGCCGACCGGGATGCCGACCACCTCCAGCCCGGCCGCCATGGCGATCGGCCGGGCATCGTTGTCGGAGGACGGGTCCTCGACGGCGATCCGCTTCGCCCCGGAGTTCGCGAGCACCTGGATGAGCAGCGACAGGCCCTGGGCGTACCCGTTGCACATCACGATGTTGCCCGGCTGGGCCGACGTGCCCCGGGCCCGATTCAGGTAGGCAGCGAGCGCCTCATGCACCTCGGGGACACCGCGCCCGCTGAGGTAACTGAACCGCTCATTCGGGGCCTCGGTGAGCACCCGGCGGACCGAGCGCAGCCATGCGGCCCGCGGGAACTGGGACACATCGGCCCGGCCGTACCGGAAGTCGATCCGCGGCGCCGGGGCGGAGACGGGCTGCGGCTGCGGGCGGGGCGCCTCCGGGCCGATAGCGACCTGGGTGTACCCACCGGCCCGGCTGGTGAGATACCCCTCGGCGGTGAGCTGCTGGTAGGCCTCGACGACGACGCCGCGGGAGACCCCGAGATCGGCGGCCATGGTGCGGGTAGGCGGCAACGAACTGCCCAGGGCCAGGCGTCCAGAGCGGATTCCATCACGGACAGCGGCCGAGATCTGCCGGTGCAACGGGTCCGGGGCGTCCCGCCGCAACTCGACGAGCAGGTCGCTCGCGAGATGAGAATTGGTCCTCGACCCGGCCATCAGATTGGATCTTACTGATCATACCGATTCCTGCCAGGCTCGCGGGTATGACGACATCGACGAACCACCCACTCGACCAGTTCGACGGGCAGGTGCTGCGGCCGGGCGACATGGGATACGACGAGGCCCGCGCGGTATGGAACGCGATGGTGGACCGGCAGCCGCAGATGATCATCCGCTGCGCGAGCACCCGCGACGTGGCGATCGCGGTGCGCACCGCCCGGCAGCTTGACCTGGAGATCGGCGTGCGCGGCGGCGGGCACAGCGTCCTCGGGCTGGCCGTCCCGGACGGCGGGCTGATGATCGACCTCACCCCGATGGGCGCGGTCCGGGTCAACCCGGCGCGGCGCCGGGCGTGGGTGCAGGGCGGCGCGCTGCTGGGAGCACTGGACGCCGCGGCGCAGCAGCATGGCCTGGCGACGACCGCCGGTAACGTGTCGCATACCGGCGTCGGCGGCCTGACCCTCGGCGGCGGGATGGGCTGGCTGGCCCGGCAGTACGGCCTGGCCTGCGACAACGTCGTGTCGTTCGAGATGGTTACTGCGGAGGGGACCATCGTCCGGGCGAGCGAGGCGGAGAATCCGGACCTGTACTGGGGTCTTCGCGGTGGCGGCGGGAACTTCGGCGTGGTCACCGAGTTCGAGTTCCGGCTGCACCCCGTGGGGACCCAGGCGCTCGTCGCCGGATTCTCGTTCCCGCTCGACCAGGCGCGGCCGGCCCTGCGCGGCTGGCGGGACATGCTGGCGCAGGCGCCCCGGCAGGCCACGTTTACCGCCTCGGTGGGCGCTGACAACCTGGCCACCATCGGGTTCGTCTGGGTGGGCGACCCGCGGCCGGGCCGCCGCCTGCTCCCGGCGATGCGGGCGCTCGGCCGCCCGGTGGCGGAGCAGGTGTCCGAGCCGTGCTACGTCGAGCTGCAGCGGATGGACGACACCGTCGGACGGCATGCGCTGCGGAGATACTCCAAGGGCCACTTCCTGCGGTCTTTCCCGGATGACGCGATCGAGGCGTTCCTGCTGCGCGGGGGCACCGGCGGGGCCGCCGGGCAGCTGCCGAATGTCGGGTTGCAGGCCTACGGCGGGGCGATCGCTGACGTGCCTGACCAGGACACGGCGTTCAGCCACCGGGATACGCTGCTGGAGTTCGGGGCCGGGACCAGCTGGGCCGATCCCGCCGAGGACGAGGCCCGGATGACCGCTGCCCGGCGCAGTGCCGCGGCGCTGGACGAGTTCGCCAGCGGGGCCTACGTCAACACGCTCAGTGATGAGGGTGCTGAGGGCGTTCGCCGCGCCTACCCACCCGGGAAGCTCGCCCGGCTGACGGCGCTCAAGGACGCCTTCGATCCCGGCAACGTGTTCCACCTGAACCAGAACATCCGGCCCAGTCATCGCTAACGCACCGGCCATGACTGCCACATGTCCGCGCGTGGCCGGCTTCAGCGATCGCGGTCAGCGGGCGCCCGGCCGGGCGCCCGCTGACCGTCGCGGAAGACCAGCCAGCGCATGGCGGCGTACATGTACAGGGCCTCGCAGACGCCCGCGACGACCCGGGCGAGGCGGTAGTCGACGCCGAGAGCGGCCAGGCCACTGCCTACGCCGAGGATCCAGGCCAGGTAGTTAACGATGACGACCCCGGCGTACACGCCGGCCTGCCGGCCGAGCGGGCCATGCGAACGGAAGTTGAGCGCGCGGTTGAGCAGGTAGCTCAGCCCGGCCGCCGCGGTGTAGGCCAGGGTGATGCTCACCGGCAGCGGCCAGTCCAGCCTGCCGTGCAGCGCGGTGAGAACTGCGAGGTCAACGGCGAAGGTGAAGGCGTTGATGACCGCGAAGCCGAGCAAACTCGGGGCGACGATCCCGGCCAGGCCAAGCGGGAGCCTGCCCGCGATCGCGGCCATCACGGCACTGAACCGCTCCCCCAGGCCGGCCCGCTTCCCCGAACCCACCGACCCCGTCAGCGGCATGACCCCAGTCTGGCCACCGCGGATGGCCGCCAGTCGACCTGCCGGTGCCCAGCCGGCCAACGAGCCCCGCCAGCTAGGCGCGCCGTGGCCAGGCTTCGTCCTGGCTTGCGCAACTCCTGGCAAAACCGGGTGAAGTAGTAGGCCACCAGCGCGACAATGCGCGGATGGCAGCGCTGGCCGAGGAGAGTTCATGCATGCTGTACGACATCACTGTGGATCATGAACTTCGATCTGGACGCTGTCGCGGGGGCGCGGACGGTGATACTTGTCGAGGGGATAAGCGACCAGGCGGCGCTCGAAGCGCTGGCTGAGCGCCGGGGCCGGGCTCTCGATAGTCAAGGCATCTCCATCGTGCACATGGGGGGGGCCACCAATATCGGCCGCTTCCTGGATCTGCTCGGCCCCGGCGGGCTCGGCGTCCGGCTGGCTGGGCTGTGTGACGCCGGCGAAGCCGGCTGCTTCCGGAGAGCTCTTGAGCGGGCTGGCTTCGGCTCTGGCCTGTCCCGCGCCGATATGGAGGCACTCGGCTTCTATGTGTGCGCCGACGACCTGGAGGACGAGTTGATCCGCGCCCTCGGCGTCGCCTCCGTCGAGCAGATCATTGCGGATCAAGGGGACATCCGGTCATTCCGCATCCTGCAGATGCAGCCCGCGCAGCAAGGACTGAGCACCGAGCGGCAGCTGCACCGGTTCATGGGCAGCAGAGCGGGCCGCAAGAGCCAATACGCGCGCCTGCTCGTGGACGCGCTTGATCTCGCCCAGGTCCCCCGGCCACTTGACCTCGTACTCGCGCACGTCTTACGGATCGGCAAGGATGCTGCCGGATATGCCACCCGTCGCCGTAGTGGTCAACCGCACCCGGATCCGTGATCTGGGCCGGTTCCGGCGGCAGTTCAGCGCGGCGGCGGCGGCAGCGGGCTGGGAGCCCCGGTTTCTGGAGACCAGCCGGGAGGATGGAGGCCTGGAGCTGGCCCGGGACGCGGTCGCGGCGGATGCCCGGCTGGTCTTCGCGGCGGGCGGTGACGGCACTGTCCGGGCCTGCGCGCAAGCCCTCGCCCGGACCGGGGTCCCGCTGGCGATCGTGCCACTGGGCACGGCCAATCTGGCGGCGCGAGCACTCGGCGTGCCATTCCAGCTGCAGGCCGCCCTGGCGGCCGGGTTCGGCGGCGACGAACGCTGGATCGATCTCGGCGTCGCCGATGGGATGCCGTTCGTGGCCATGGCCGGCCTGGGCCTGGATGCCGCTGTCGTGGGCGCCACGCCCGGCCTGCTCAAGCGGCGGCTGGGGTGGCCTGCCTACGCGGTGGCCGGGATCGCGTGCCTTCCCCGGCGGCCGCACCGGTTCACGGTATGCCTCGATGACGGGGAGCCGCTGACCCGGCGCGCCCGGTCCGTCGTGGTCGGTAACGCCGGGCTCCTGCCCGGCGGCTTTACCTTGCTGCCACGTGCCCGGCTGGACGACGGCCAGCTCGACGTGGGGATCCTCGCGCCCACAGGGCCGTTCGGCTGGGGCCGGGTAGCGCACCGCGTGCTCGCCCGCAGCCCCCGCGACGACCGCCAGCTCGAACGGTACCGGGCCCGCCGGATCGAGATCCACACGGACGCAGAGCTCCCGCGAGAGGTCGACGGCGAGATGATCACCCCGGGCCGGTCACTCACCATCACGCTGCGCCCCGGCGCGCTGCTGGTACGCGTCCCGGCCAGCTAGCAGCCGCCGCCCGGCGGCCCGCCGAACACATCCCCTGGGCGCGGCTTGACCGGCCGGGGCGCGGGCCAGAGCGCCCGGCACAATGAGAAGCATGCATCCACTCGAGCCCGGGGACCTAGCTGGGTCCGGGATGGCGGAGACAGTTCGGCTGCGGCGCGCGGGCCGGGTTGTCCTGCTCGACCCAGGTGAGCGTGTCCTGCTGCTGCGATACGACAACGGTCCGCCGGACGGGCGGCACTGGGCCACTCCAGGCGGGGGGTTGAACCCGGGTGAGTCGTATGCGGCCGCCGCGATCCGCGAGCTGGCCGAAGAGACCGGCTGGGATGACGTTGCCCTGCTGGGTGAGATTCACCGGCACGTGCGGACGATGGAACACGGTGGCCAGATCATCCGGCAGCACGAACGCCTGTTCCTGGCGCGCACTGACCGGGCCCGCCGCGAAATGGGGGACGTCGCCGCGATGCACGCCTCCGATGGCATCGCCGCATGGCGGTGGTGGACCCTGGCCGAACTGGACACGACGGCCGAGGTCATCTGGCCCGCCGGGCTGGCCGAACTGATCCGGAGCGCGACCGGCTCCCGATAGTCCGGGCTGCGTGACCCACCGCCGTGGAGAACTGCAGCAATCAGATATTTACTGGCTCAATAGAGTGTTGTATAGTCACAATATCTCGTAGTAGATCCAAGATAGCCGAGGTGGCCTGACATGAACACACGCACCGCGCGAATCGAGTACCTGCCCCGAGCACGGCGGCGTCTGCTGGTCACCGCGGGCCTGGCCGGTTATCCCGTCGCGGTCGCACTGCTGGTGGCACTCAAGCACACGACGCTGAACCGGTGGCTGATCCTGGCCCTCTTCCTGCTCGCCTTGCTGCCCGCCGTCACGGCTCTGCTCCTGGCCTACGGCTACGCACGCGGCCGCATCGACGGCCGGCGGGCCCGGCTCGACGAGCGCGATCTCGGCCTGCGCCAGCAGGCCTACGCCGCCTCGCATCGCCTTCTGGCCACCACCCTGATCGTCGCGGCCGCCATCACCGAGATCTACCTCACCGACGGCAACACCCTGCTGCTCGGCCCGGACACCCTGCTGCCCGCGCTGATGTGGGTGATCGTCTACATCCCCGCGCTGCCTTCGCTCATGCTCGCCTGGATCGAGACCGACCGGCCCGCCGATGCCTGACAGCCAGCGCCGGGTCCACAACCGGCTGGCCGTGTTGCGTACTGAGCGGGGCCTGTCCCGCAAGCAGATCGCTGACCAGCTCGATGTCAACTACCAGACCATCGGCTACATCGAACGCGGCGACTACAATCCCAGCCTGGAACTTGCCCTCAGCATCGCCGAGCTGTTCCGGCTCCCCGTCGAAGCGATCTTCAGCCTCACCCCGATGACGCCCCTGTCGCAGGAGCTCTACGGCGAGCAGCCGGGTCCGCCCGGCTGACCGGCCGCACCTGCGGCGGTGCCCGTTCCGCGCCGTAGGGTGTGAGCCAGCCCGGTCACCGGCAAAGGCGGCACGCGATGGTAGCCCAGTCCCCCGCGCAGGACAGGACTGCGATGGCCGCGAACCTGGCCCGTCTCACCCGCATCGGGGGGTCGGGCGCGGGACTGAAGGCCGCGTCGGTCGCCGTCTGCATCGTGCTCGAGCACGATGTGCGCTCCCTGCTGATCACCAGGAGAGCGCGGAACTTGCGCAGCCACGCTGGGCAGTGGGCGCTCCCCGGAGGAGGCCGCGAGGCGGGTGAGTCAGTCGAAGACGCGGCGCGGCGGGAACTGCTCGAAGAGACGGGCGTGCAGGTCGCGCCGGACGATGTCCTGGGGATACTCGATGACTACGTCACGCGGTCCGGGTACCTGATTACTCCGGTGGTTGTCTGGGGCGGCCCGGTCAGCCCGGCGATGAGCGGGCCGGCCTCCGAGGTCGCTCAGATACACGTGATCCCGCTGGCCGACTTTGACGTCCCGCCCCGGCTGCTGCGCATTCCCGAGTCCGCGGCACCCGTCATTCAGCTGCCGTTGCTTGGCTCCTATCTGCACGCGCCGACCGCGGCGATCATCTTTCAGTTCTGCCAGGTGGCCCTGCACGGCCGCACCGTCAGGGTGTCGCATTTCGAGCAGCCAGTATTCGCCTGGAAGTAGCCACCTGCCGCGCGGCGGACCGGATGGTCGCACCCGGTGCTCAGCTCCGTGGATGATCACCGGTCACTATCCGGACCTGGGGTACCGTCCTCCTGTCCGCGCAACCGGGCGACGCAGTCCACGCCGCCACAGGTCCGGCCGGAGCCGAGACGCGGCCGACCGCACTGGCAGGACGGCTGCAGGCGGGCCAGCCACGCGGCAGGCGTCAGCAACTCGGCCGGGCCGCCCGGGCACGGGGCCGAGACCACGGGCCGGATCCGGCCGCCAGGCAACGCCAGCCACTCCCGCGGCCGGTCGGCGGCGGGACTGCCTGGCGTGGGACCCATCCCCCCATCTTCCCTGCCACGGGACATCGCCAGTTCCTCGGCCGGAGGCACGCCAGGCGGGTGACGGGAGGTGCTTCACGGCCGGAGCCCGCGCGAGTAGGTTCGCTGGGGTGAGCTTCGATGTCAGCGCGGGCGCGTATATGCGGTTCATGGGGCGCTACTCCGAGCCGCTGGCCGCGCAGTTCGCTGATCTGGCTGGTGCCCGCCACGGGCAGCGGGCGCTGGATGTGGGATGCGGGCCGGGCGCGCTGACGGCCGAACTGGCCGGCCGCCTGGGCGCGGACGCGGTATGCGCGGTGGAGCCGTCGGCGCCGTTTGCCGCCGCGGTCCGCGAGCGGCTGCCCGGCGTGGATGTCCGGATGTCAGCGGCTGAGCAGCTGCCGTTCCCCGATGACGCCTTTGATGCCGCGATGGCCCAGCTGGTTGTTCACTTCATGGCTGATCCGGTGGCCGGACTGCGCGAGATGAGCCGGGTTACCCGGCCGGGCGGCGTGGTCGCCGCCTGCGTGTGGGATCACGGCAGTGGCCGCGGGCCGCTGACCGCGTTCTGGCAGGCGGTGCGCGAGCTGGACCCGGCGGCGGATGACGAGTCGGGCCTGGCCGGTGTGCACGAAGGGGATCTGGCCAAGCTCTTCGCGCAGGCCGGACTCGGCCAGGCGCAAGCCAGCGCGCTGACGGTCCGCGTCCGGCATGCCAGTTTCGCGCAGTGGTGGGAACCGTTCACCCTCGGAGTCGGCCCGGCCGGGGCCTATGTGGCAGCCCTGGCCCCGGAGCGCCAGGCCGCCCTGCGGGAACACTGCCGCCACCTCCTGCCAGCCGACCCGGTCGAGATCAGCGCCACCGCGTGGGCAGTGACCTGCCGCACCTGACGTCCGCCTCGACGCACGCATTGATCATGCCGCCCAGCACCGGCGGATCCCGTGCCTGCCGCCGGGCAGGTCATTTCAGTAGAGTCGTGCTGGTCTGCAACGCCTTGGCGCGGGAATCGAGGCCATCTGGTGTCCGCCATACCGTTGATCTTCACCAGTGGCTGGGCGAGCGGGATCAACCCCTACGCGGTAGTGCTCCTGCTCGGCCTGCTCGGCAGGTTCGGCCACATGTCCGCGGTGCCGCCCACCCTGGGGCGGTCAGACGTGCTCGCTGTGGCGGCGGTGCTGTTCCTGTGCCAGTTCGTGGCGGGAAAGATTCCCTACCTTGACTCAGCCTGGGACCTGGCGCACACCGCGGTGCGGCCCGTCCTGGGCGGCGCGATCGGCGTGCTGATGGCCCAGCACGCTCACGGCTCCTTGCCGCAGGCCGCCGCCGCGGCGGCAGTCGGTGGCGGCACCTCCCTGATCACCCACCTGGTGAAGACCGGGGTACGGCTGGGGGTCAATACCAGCCCGGAGCCGGTGAGCAACATCATCGCCAGCATGCTGGAGGACCTGACGGTGGCGGGCATGGTCGTTTTCGCGCTGCTGCACCCGGTCCCGGCCGCCGTGCTCGCGGCGGTCCTGCTGCTGCTCGGCCTGCTCACAGTCGCCCTGCTGGCCAGGCGCATCCGCCGCGCCTGGCGGCACCGGCGCGAGCGCCGCCTGCAGCAGCACGCCAGCCGAGCCCACCGTCGGCAACGGGTGTAAGCGCCGGTCAGTGCCCAGGCCGGCGATGGCTAGCCCGCCGCGGCGAGACGGGGGATGCCGAGCTGGACGGCCAGCGTGGCGTGGTCCCACAGGATCCGCTGGGAGCAGATCCGGCCACGCTCGAAGCCGACGATGGCGATGGAAAGCACTTCAGCCCGCCGGTACGTGGGACTGACCCCGGGCAGCAGCCACGGCATCTCCTGGTCGTGCGTGAACGACACCATCGTCTCGTCGGCCAGCTGGAACCGGTCCACAGTCCGGGACATCCTCGTGACGACCAGGTCCACGGGCACGTGCGGAAGAAACTGCTCGGCGTAGAACCGCTCGAACGCCGGGCGTCCGGCGGCGCCGGTCATGGCCGGGATGTGCCGGATCGACGGCTCGGCCGCCAGGTGCGCCAGCGACGCGTCCAGATCACGGCGCAGCAGGGACGCTTCCCGGTGCTCGTCCCACACCCGTTCCAGCTCCCGCATGAACTGCGCGATCGCCGTGGTCACATGCCCCAAAATACCCGCCACCTGCGGCGAGCGCCTCAGCCCGCCAGCCTGGGCCAGCGGCCGAGGTCACTAGTGTTATCTCGTGAAACCGTTCCTGCTGCTGGCGACCCGGGCCGAGGATGCCGCCGCGGATAACGAGTATGAGTCGTTTGTGGCCTTCGGCGGGCTGGCCGAAGGCCAGCTGCGCCGGTTCCGGCTGGAGCAGCGGGCGCTGGGCGACATCGACCTGCGGGACTGGTCGGGGATTTTCCTCGGCGGCGGCCCATTCAACTCCAGCGACGCAGAGCGGTCGAAATCGCTCGTGCAGCGGCGGGTCGAGGCCGACCTGCGCGGGCTGCTGGACAGGGTGATCAGCGCGGATTTCCCGTTCCTGGGGGCCTGCTACGGCATCGGGACACTCGGCAGCCACCAGGGGGCGGTGATCGACCGGCGGTATGCCGAACCGGTCGGTATCGTCCCGGTCACCCTCACCCGCGAGGGCCGGCAAGACCTGCTGCTGCGCGGGCTGCCTGGCACGTTCGACGCATTCGTCGGCCACAAGGAAGCGGTCAGCCGGCTGCCGCGCCATGCCGCCCTGCTCGCGAGCTCCCCCGCCTGCCCGGTCCAGGCGTTCCGGATCGGCTGCCACGTCTACGCCACCCAGTTCCATCCCGAACTGGACGCGGCGGGCCTGTGCACCCGGATCGACGTCTACAAGCACGCTGGCTATTTCGACCCCGGGCAGGCCGACGAACTCAAGGTGCTGGCCCTCCGCAGCGACGTCACCCACCCGCCTGCCATCGTGCGCCGGTTCGTCCAGCGGTACGCACACGGCAGGCGGAAAACCAGGGCGTGCCAGCAGGCGTGATCCCCTGCCCTCTGGGTGTGGCGCACGATGAACGCGGA
>CAYPQM010000193.1:0-10997 GCA_964412845.1 uncultured Streptosporangiaceae bacterium | reverse complement strand
CGAAAGCGACCCCGCACGCTGATCAGCGGGTAGGACAGCCAACCGGCCCGCGCCATCCGGATCAGCGGAGGGCGCGGGCCGGGCTGATCTCCCAGGTTGTCCAGAGCGGCCGGTACCCTTGCCGGCTCCAGAACGGCGCGGACAGCGGGTTGACCTGCTCGTAATGGAGCAGCGTGACGGCTACGCCGGCCGCGTCAACCTCTTCATGGAACCGCGCGGCCAGCGCGGCGCTGACGCCGGTGCCGCGGTCTCCGGGCCGGACGAACATCAGGGTGAGGTAGCCAACGGGCGCCGGGCGCACCATCGGGGCTATCCAGCCTGCGGACTCCGGCGGTTCGGCGTAGAGCAGGCCGACAGGCGTGTCGTCTCGCTCGGCCAGCCAGATCCAGGGTTCGGGCCGGGCCAGCAACCCGGCCGCTTCGTCGTGCAGTGCGTTCGCCGTGCCCGGCCGTTCGATCACGCTGCCGAAGTGCGCGTCGTACCGGATCACTTCCAGTCCCAGGCGGACAACCGCGTCGATGTCCGCGGGGCCGGCCCGCCGGACCCGCGGGCCAGGTCGCGCCGTGCCGGGCTCGTCCGCTGTCAGGGTCGAACGGCTCCTGGTGCGCGCCGCGATGACGGCCAGCGGCGCGAGCCCGTGCCGCAGCAAGGCGGCGACCCCGTCGATGTCCCGGCTGGGCCAGTTGACCACGGCAGCGGTGTCCTCGCCGCCGGTGCCCGGCACGTCGGCCAGGTGATCGCGCCACAGCGACAGCAAGTGATCCAGCGCGTTGGTCACATCCGAGCTGGTCAGCCACACGGTCAGCTGGAACCGCTGCGCCGCGCCCCAGGTCAGGTCCAAAGACCCGGCCGTCCCCACCCAGTGTTCGCAGCTCCCGATAGCTACCGGCTGCCCGTCTGCGCCGACCGCGACAAGCTCCGTGTCGCAGCCCGGCGGCAGGGCCTCAGCCGCGGGCAGCAGCGGGTCGATCGTCTGCCAGCGCCGGGTGACCTGCGCGGCGAGCCTGGTCGCGGCCTCCCCGGCCCCAGCCGACATGGGCATCCTCCAGAACAGCGGGCGATCTTCGAATTGGCAGGGTGTCATTCCCCGGCGATGTTCGCCAGGCTCTCCCGCAAAGAGTGGGTGAGCGGATCGCCGGGTGGCAGGGCCCGCTCGCACCGCGCGATGGTGTCGCGGAGCAGTGTGGTCGCGTCAGTCAGCCGGCCCACGGCGTAGTAAGCGTGCGCGAGGTCCGCGCGGCGGGCCAGGCTGTCCGGGTGGTCGGCGCCCAGAACCCGGTCGTAATCCGTCCGGGTCTGCTCATAGAGCTGCAGCGCCGATGCCATCCGGCCCGCCGAATGGTAGGCGGACCCGAGGCTGCCCCGGGCCGCGATGGTGTCCAGGTGGTCAGGGCCGAGGACGCGTTCCCGGTCGGCGAGAGTCCGCTTGTACGCCGACAGCGCGTCCTTGATCCGGCCGTCGGCCAGGTAGGTGTCGGCCAGCTTCTGCCGGCTGGTCATGGTCTCTGGATGCTGCGGCCCCTGCAGGCGCTCGCGGTCGGCCAGCGAGCGCCGGTACAACCGGCTCGCGTCACCGAACTGCCCGGCGCTGCCGTACGCGGCGGCGAGTTCATCCCGCGCGTCGAGCGTCTCGGGATGATCAGCCCCGCGGAGGCGCTCGTAATCGCCGACCACCCCGTCCAGCACGGCGACCGCATCGCCGGGCCGGTTCGCGGACCCCAGGGCGTGGCCGAGATTGCGCCGGGCCGTGATGGTGCCCGCATGATCTGGTCCGAGGGTGCGCACCCGGTCGTTCAGCACCCACTCAAACCACGAAACGGCCTCTTCCGCCTGCCCGGCCGTCAGGTACGCGTCGGCCAGCCGCTGGGCGGCGACCATGGTGTCCGGGTGGCCCGGCCCGAGGATCCGATCGCTGATGGTGGCCAGCCCGGTCCAGTAGTCGACGGCGGAACCGGTCAGCCGCGCGTTGTCCAGGCTCTGGCCGGCCCGCAACAGCAGTGGGTGACAGCGACCGGCCCACAGCAGGTCCCCGGCGGCCCGCTGGAGGGTGGCCGCGCAGGACCGCAGGCTCCCGGCGAGCAGCACCGGCCGATCATCCACCGGCCACACCTCGAGCAGTGCGTCCGCCGCGGCCACCGCCGCCCGGTCCAGCATCCCGTCCGGCATCGCCGCGCGGACCGCCGCCTGAACCACCGAGGTCATCCGGACCATCGGCGGCCTGCCCACCCCGTCGATAGCCAGCAATCCCGCCCGTTCCAGGACGAGCAACGTGCCCCAGGCACGCTCCCGGTCCGCCGGGCGCACGGGGGCGCCTGCCGCGAGGTATTCGCAGGCCGCCAACGTGGTGAAGACCGCGGCGGGAACGCCATGGCCGTCCAGCAGGGCGGCGAGCGCCAGCATGGACTGGGCGCCGCCGCCCGGAGACAGCCGGTCCGCCTGCTCGACGGAGAACGTCCAGGTGACGGCGGCGGCGGGCGGCTCCGACATCTGCTCACGCCGGTGCGCGAAGTAATCCCGGTAATCACGGCAGGACAGCGCCGACGTCGCGATCACGGCGCTGGCCTGGGCGAGCGCCAGCGGCTCGCAGCCAAGATCCTCTACCAGGTCTATCGCCCCGATGCGCTGGTCCGGGTCCACATTGAGCCGGCCCATCAGGTAGCTCAGGGCCTCACGGGAGCTGAACACCCCGACCGGCAGCACCAGCGACTGGTGCCCGGCGGGCAGAGCCGCGGAATTCGCCGTGGTGATCAGGACCCGGCCGGCCGGGCCGCTGGGCCACAGCCCGTCCAGATCCGCTGGGTCGGCCAGATCGTCCAGCACCAGGAGCCACGATTGGCTGGTCTCGGCCAGCCAGCTGACGAAGCGGGCAGCGACCGAGTCGGCGTCACCGAGCAGGTCGGCGCCCATCGCCGCCCTGGCCGCCTCTGCGTAGCCCGACAGCACCGACGCCCGGCTCGTCGCGGCGACCCAGATGAGCAGGTCCACATCGCGGGAGTGCCACAACGACTCAGCGAATGACACCGCGAGCTGAGTTTTGCCGCACGAACCCAGCCAGTCCCGGGACCCGCCGGCGGCCACCCGGCCCGACACCAGCACCGCCGTGCTGCCCGGAACCAGCGTCGCGCCCAGCGTGGGAGCGGTCTCAGGTCTGCCTCGGAAACCGTCGGCGAGCGGAGGCACCGCGCCCGACCGGACCGGCCACGTCACCTCGCGACCCCGCGGCCGCGCCGACTCCACGGCCTGCATTCTGCTCTCCACTGCCCGCTACCCGCGACCGGACGCTGAGTAGTCTGAAGCGATCAAGTTGTCTATCACCTTCACGTAATTATGACGTAACACTGGTTATGGCCGGGGTCGGGTCGGGCTCGGAACTGGCTGAGGATGTGCCGCCAAGAATGTGCTCGACCAGGGTGATCAGGACCTGCTTCACCGAGCTGACCTGGCGGGCATCGCATAGCACCGCGGGAACGCGCGGGTCGAGGTCCAGCGCGATGCGCACATCGTCCGGATCGTAGTCGGGGGCGTCGTCGAAGCAGTTGATGGCGACGATGAACGGGATCTGGTGCTGCTCGAAATAGTCGACGGACGGAAAGCAGTCGCCCAGCCGTCGGGTGTCGGCCAGGACCACGGCGCCGATCGCACCGTAGCTGAGCTCGTCCCACATGAACCAGAAGCGCTCCTGGCCGGGCGTGCCGAACAGGTACAGCGTGAGATGGCTGCCCATGGTGATCCGGCCGAAGTCCATCGCCACCGTGGTCGTGGCCTTGCTGTCCACCCCGCTGAGATCATCCATGCCGACGCTCGCGGTGGTGAAGGCTTCCTCGGTGCGCAAGGGCCGCACCTCGCTGATCGCGCCGACGAGAGTCGTCTTGCCCGCCCCGAACCCGCCCGCGATGAGGATCTTGAACACGGCGAGCGGGCGCTGGGTGGCGCTGTCAGAGGGCGTGGAGCCCATGCAGTACCTCCTTAAGCAGGTCCGTATTAGGTTGCTCGCCCGCGGGCCGTCGTGGCTGTACCTTAAGCCGGCCTTGCACAAGGAGGTCAGCAAGCAGCACCCGGATCACTCCGACCGGCAGTGCGGTGTCGGACGCCACGTCCGCGACAGTGATCGGCGGCATGCACAAACTGAGGATCCTGCGATGTTCGGGGCTAAGGTCAATCGAATCGTCGGCCTCCGCGGCCCGTCCGGTGGCGACGACAACCGAGATCAGATCCAGCGCCTCACCGCCGGCTGGCTCCGTCCTGCCGCCAGTAAGCGCGTAGGGCCGCACCACCGGGCCAGAGTCCCGGTCGGCCCATTTGTCGTCCGCGCGCATGGCGTGCTCACTCGACCGGGGTGTTTATGGCCGGGAACCTCGGATGCGAGCTCAGATGCGGGCCGGCCCGCTTCACCAGCATCGCCATCTCGTAGGCGACCAGCCCCGCATCGGCGTTCACCGGGCAGAGCGCAGCCATGCAACTGCCATGACCGGCCGCGGTGACGAAGAGCAGCGCCTGATCCAGCTCGATAATCGTCTGCCGGACCTCGCCGACCCCGAAGTGCATCCCGGCCCCCCGGGCCAGGCTCTGCACGCCAGCGGCCAGTGCGGACAGATGTTCCGCGTCTTCGCGGCTCAACTCCCTGGAGGCGGCGACGACGAGTCCGTCGCGAGAGAGGATCACGACTTGCCGGAAATGGTCCACCCGGTCGACGAGGTCGTCGAGCAGCCAGCCCAAGTCCCGCCCTGGCCCGGCGGTGCTCCGCTCATCCATCACGCCTCCTCGCTATGCGGCGCCTGCGAGTCCTGTCGCCCAGCAGCACCGGTACCGGCCGTAGGTTGCGTATCCGTCGTGCCCGCCTGGCGGCCGCGGCGCCATCCGATCTGCAAGGAGGCCGCCAGGTTCCGTGCCTGCTCCGGCCGGTGAGCGTCATCGGGTTCCGGCGCGGGGTCGGCCTCCGTGGACCCTCCGGCGGCCCGGTGGCTGTCCCGAAGATGCGGCGACAAGCTCGCCTGACGGGTGCGGCGGGGCAGGCCCCGGTAGGTAGCAGCGGCGGCGGCCTGGCCGCCGCCACGGGCGAGGCCGAGGCCGTCCGGCGCGGTCCCCGGCTGATCGACCGCCGCGAGCGCTGGCTGCGGCGGCCGGCGGCTGGGCAGGGCCGGGCGGTCCGCGGACGGCAGGTCCAGCCCGGCTGACCGGCCGAGGGCCGGGGGAGCATCCGGCTGCGCAGCGCTGGTCGGCTCCGCTGCGGGCACGACAATGCTGCTGGGCATCAGCACGATCGCCGAGGTGCCGCCATAGGGAGAGGGGCGCAGCGAGACCCGGACACCGTGCCGGGCGGCCAGCTGGCCGCCGACGAAGAGGCCGAGCCGGTCAGCGTTGGCCAGGTCGAAGTCAGGTGGCCGGGCCAGTCGCTGATTGATCTCGTTCAGCTGATCGGAATCAATGCCCAGGCCGCGGTCATCTATCTCGACCGTGAAGCCGTTGGCCACCCGTTCCGCCCTGATCTCGACCCGGGTGTCCGCGGGGGAGAACATGGTCGCGTTCTCAATCAGCTCGGCGAGCAGGTGGATCATGTCCGCGACCGCTGGCCCGACCACGGCGTCCGCGGCCTTAGTCAGGACCGTCACCCGCTTGTAGTCCTCGATTTCCGCGGTCGCTCCGCGGATGACGTCGATGACCGGTACCGGCTCGCTCCAGGTACGGCCGGGAGCCGCCCCGGACAGGATGGTCAGGCTCTCGGCATGGCGGCGCATCCGGGTAGTGAGGTGGTCCAGCGAGAACAGGTCCGCCAGCGCGGCGGGATCGGATGCCTTCTGCTCCAGCGCGTCGATCAACCGCAGCTGCCGTTGCAGCAGCGACTGGTTCCGCCGCGCCAGGCTGACGAAGACCTGCCGGAAACTGGTGCGCAGGCTCGCCTCGCCGGCCGCCGCGCCCACCGCCGTGTGCCGCAATCTGTCCATGGCCGCCACGGCCTCGGCGATCTCGGTGCTCTTGGTGCGCGGCCGCAAGGTCCCCGCGTCCGCCTCGGCGGGCGGCTCCCCGCTGCGCAGCCGCTGCAGGATCTGCGGCATCTGGTCCTCGGCGAGGTGCCGGGCCGACGCGGCCATGTCGGAGATATCCCGGGACAGCCGGCGCGCGAACGAACCCATCAGGATGACCGCGGCGGCGGCGACGACCAGACCCCCGCCGCCCAGCAGGATCAGCTCGCCCAGCTGCTGGTGACTCAGCCTGGAGAGGTGATCATCCAGACCGCTGACGAGCGTCACGGCCAGCCCCCAGAGCAGGACCAGGCACGCAGTTGGCAGGGCCACCCGGGCCGCGAAGGCGAACTTGATCGAGTGGCGCGCCTCCCGCGGCCGTTCCGGGCCTGCCGAACTGGATTCGCCCATGTAGTCACTCCTGGATCGATCCCGTGCCCGGAATCCCGTCACTGTCTGCCGAACCGGACGCTACCGCCAGTGCACTATCCTGCGGTATTGAGCGCCAATTGTCATGGCGCTTCGTGAAATCGCCACGCTGTCATGCCGGACTGTTATCTCGGCCAATGCCGGGTTCCATGACGGACGGTCCCGGGACCAGCGACAACAACCGACAACCCCGCGTGAGCAGCGATGCACCCGCTGCTCACGCCGTAGGCGAGCGGCGCCTATCGCGTAACGGGAGTATTAACCGCGGCCGCCAATCGGCACCGCACGACAGCACGCTCGGTCACCCAACCAGCAAAAAAAATTCGCAGCGTAACGGATTCCCGCAGCCAATCTCATATGCCGGGCCGGCCGGGCCGACCGGCACCGCGCCTGATGAGGTTCAGGGCCCCCCGCGACGCCACTGCGGCTTGCGCTTTTGCAGGAACGCGAGCATCCCCTCGCGGGCGTCCGGTAGCTGGCTGGTCGCGGCCATCACCTCGATCGCGTAGGCGTAGGCCTTCGGCTGGTCAAGGTCGATCTGCGCGTAGAGCGCCTGCTTGCCGATGCCCTTGCTCTCGGCGGATCCGCGGGTCACCAGATCGAGGAGGTCGTGGGTGGCTGAGTCGAGCTGGGCGGCGGGGACCACCCGGTTGACCAGCCCCCAGTCCAGCGCGGTGCGCGCGTCGATAACCTCACCGGACATGGCCATCTCCACGGCCCGTTTCCGGCCGACGTTCCTGGCGATGGCCACCATCGGGGTGTGGCAGAACCAGCCGCCCTTGCCGCCGGGAGCGGCAAACCCGGCGTCCTCGCTGGCCACGGCGAGATCGGCGCTCGCGACAAGCTGACAGCCGGCGGCGGTGGCCAGCCCGTGCACCCGCGCGACCACCGGCTGGGGTACCTGCTGCATGAGGGTCATCAGTTCGGTGCAGGTGACCAGCAACGCGCGGACCGCGGACAGGTCCGCCTCAGCGACATCGGCGAAGTCATGCCCGGCACTGAAGACCGGGCCGTGGCCGGCCAGCACGATGCCCAGCGCGTCGCTGTCCCCGATGTCCCGGAACGCGGTGATCAGCTCGCGCATGTGCGAAAGCGACAGCGCGTTGCGCCGCTCGGGCCGGTTCATCGTGACGGTGGCGAACTCGCCGGACCGGTCAACCAGGATGTGCTCGAATCCCATGGCCGTGTTCCTCCAGTCCCAACCGCCAGCAACCAGCACCCGCTAACCCCAGCATCGCAGGTTTTACCGGGAAGCTGCCTCCAGCAGGGTCGCGGCCGCTGCGCGCGCGGCGGCGGCCGCGGCGGGATCCCGGTCCAGCTGCGCGGAGACGGTCGATCCGTCGTACAGCAGCACGAGCTGCCGTGCGAGGTGCTCGGGGTGGCTGGCCCCGGCATCGCGGGCCAGGTCGGTGAACAGCTCCCGGAGCCACGCGCGCGTGGTGTCGCAGACTCCCTGCGCCGCGCTGCCCGGCTGGGCCTCGGCACTGGCGTTCAGGAATGCGCAGCCGCGGAAGCCTGGCTCGGCGGCCAGCTCGCCGAGCACGTCAAACACCCCCAGCAGCCGCTCCCGGGGCGTGCCGTAGCGGGCCAGCTTCCTGGTCAGCCGTTCCTGGCGGGCCTGATGACGACCGGTCAGGTAGGCCCGGACCAGCTCGTCTTTGCTGCCGAACGTGTTGTACAGCGACGCCTTGGCCACCCCGGCGTGCGCGATCACCCGGTCGATACCGACGGTGTGCACGCCGTCGGCGTAGAACAGCTCGTCGGCGGCGGCGAGCAGTTTCTCCCGCGCCGAGCGGCGCTCAGGGGTCTTGGTAGTCACACGCTGACACTACCAGACAAGTCTGTCTAGCTGGATTGGCTCGTGTTCCGCGGCGAGGCCTTCCCACGCAGCCCCGTTGGCAAGCTGCAGCGCAAGGTCATCCGCGAGCCGTACTGGGCCGGCCAGGACCGCCGGGTGGGCGGCTCCTGAGCGGCCGGCCGGCCAGCCTGGCCGGCCCGGCTGAGCGCTCGCCACCGCGCTCAGCCGGGCCGGCTGAGCAGGTACCGCGCGGTGGTCACGCCGGACTCGTGGGCGGCGTCGCTCTCCGTGTAGCGGCCCCGGTCCTCGGAGACGTGCACAACCTGCCAGCCTTCCGCGGACAGCCGGTCCAGGCAGCCGAGCACTTCCCTGATGGGGTAGCCGAACTGGGACGTCGGGAGCCCCATGTCCAGCGGCAGGCTCTCGCTGCGATCGAACAGCCACCCGGCCCAGGTGCGGAGCTCGGCGATCTGGACGGTTTCCCGCCAGGTCGCGAACTGAGCGGCCACGATAGGCGGCGGGTGCTCCGCGCGGAATGCTTCGGCCACGTACTCTTCCGCGGCTTCGGGCGCGACCACGCTCTCGGTGCCGTTGGGGAACTTGATCCGGGCCACGTCCATCCGAGGCCCCCCGTCATGCAGGCGTTCCTTGCTGTACTCGATATCCGTGCCCGCATGCCAGGCCGACAACTGCCGCTGCCAGGCGGCGTTGGTCTGCTCGAATAGCTGGGCCGCGGCGGCTCTTTCGTGCTCATCCCACCATCGACGCGCGGCCTCATCCCCGGTGTCCTTGGCTACTACCAGCGGGTCATGGCCGGGGATCTCGACCATGTCGTAGACCACCCGCGCGATGACGAGCGCCGCATGCCGCACACCCATTCAGCCTCCTTCTGCCTTCGCTTCAGCGCGGTGGCGGGCTGAGCGTTTGCTCGGCATCATGCCCGTAGATCCACGCGTTGTGCGCGAGTGGGTCCTCGCCGGCGAAGGAGGCGTCCCTGGCCTGCTGCTCGGGACCGTCGGGCAGATGATTGGTGTGCTGCCGGTCGTGGCTGAGCATCTGGACGCGGGTGGCCCGCGGTTTGCGGAGTGCTTCGTACCGGGTCAGCGCGGCGGCCGGATCGGACCTGCTGGCCGCCAGGCAGCCCGCCAGGACGGCCGCGTCCTCGATGGCCTGGGCGGCGCCTTGGCCGAGGAACGGGAACATCGGGTGCGCGGCATCCCCGGCCAAAGTGATCGGCCCGTTCGTCCAGCGGGGCAGCGGATCGCGGTCCAGCAGGGCCCACCGCCCGGTCCGCTTCGCGGCCTGGAGCAGGTCAGTGAGCTGCGGATGCCAGCCGACGAACTCGGCTCGCAAGTCATCCACGCTGCCCTCGGCGGTCCACGACTCGACCCGCCAGTCGCGGGCCGGGCCGATCGCCACGACGTTGACGTAGCGCCCGGCGGCGATCGGGTAGTGCACGACATGGTGGTCCGGACCCAGCCACAGCGTCTGGACCGGGCGCAGCGCGAACGGGGGCGCCCGGTCGGCCGGGACCAGGCAGCGGTAGGCGCACATCCCGGAGAACCGGGGCGGCTCGGTCGCCGTCACAGCCTCGCACACCACGGAGTGCACGCCGTCGGCGCCGATGACCACGTCCGCCTGCGCGGCTGACCCATCGGCGAAGCCCAGTTCCACGTGGCCGGGCCGCCGGCGGACCGCGACGCACCGCGACCGGAGGCGCACAGCAGCTCCGGGCACCGTCACCCGCAGAACGTCAAGGAGGTCAGCCCGGTGGGCGACGTAGCAGTACTCGCCGTACAGTCGGGCACACTCAGCGCCGAGCCGCTGGGAGAAAAGCACGCTGCCGTCCTGCCAGCGCCGGAATTCCCAGCCGATCTCCAGCGGTACAGCCAGATCCTGGAACCGTTCGATCTGGCCCAGCCTGCGCAGCAGCCGCACGGCGTTGGGCGTGACCACCAGCCCGGCACCGATCTCGGCGATGGTGGCGGCCTGCTCATACACCGTCACACGCAGGCCCGCCCGGTGTAGGAACCCGGCTGCCGCCAGGCCACCGATCCCCGCGCCGACCACGGCAATGCGCAGACTCATCCCGGAACGCATCCTGGCGCTAGAGACCCCCGGAGGTCAAGGCCCGGAGAGGTGCGGCCAGGTCGGGGTCATGCCTCCGGCAACGGTGCTGTCCGCGCGGGACCAGCCGGGCCGGTCCGCTGCCGCTTGGGCCAGTTGACTGTTACCTGACGGTACCCGGCGGTGGCCGCCGCGCCCAGGGCTGCCCCCGCGGCCCGTCCTGAGGTGCGGTTCAATCATGTGGTGAGCGATGTGCACCCGCCCGCCGCGGACGCGGACGTCCCGGGCTATTGCCGGGCGCTGGGCATCCCGGGGCTCGCCGATATCCACGTCCACTTCCTGCCGCCCCGGCTGCTGCGCAAGGTGTGGGCGTACTTCGACGCGGCGGGGCCACTGGTCGGGGTTACCTGGCCGATCCGCTACCGCTGGCCGGACGCCGAGCGGGTGGCGCACCTGCGTGGGATGGATGTCCGGCTGTTCAGCGCGCTGTGCTACGCCCACCGCCCGCAGATGGCTGATGACCTGAACTCCTGGACACTGGACTTCGCCCGGTCGACTCCCGGGTGCCTGCCCTCGGCGACCTTCTATCCCGAGCCGGGCGTGCTCGGCTATGTCACCCGCGCGCTCGACGCCGGAGCGCGCATTTTCAAGATCCACCTGCAGGTGGGCGGATTCCCGCCGGACGACCCGCTGCTGGAACCGGTCTGGGGGCTGCTCGCCGAGATCGGGGTGCCCGTCGTGGT